>CALDFV010000101.1 GCA_937942145.1 uncultured Opitutaceae bacterium | reverse complement strand
CAATTCCTACTTTTTCTTCCCTTTGCCCTTGCTTGGATTCCCTTTCGAATTCCCATGACCCCTGCTTACGGGAGTGGATTTATGTTCGAAATGGCTCACGGTTACGCGAGTAATCGACGCTGGATAAGTTCTCACCATTTCCTCGTGGTGGAGGTAGGGCAATTCCGAATTCATTTCTAGAGAGACAAATTTCGAATCTGTCCCGATTCGAATCGTGCTAGGCAAGTTCACTCCCGCTTGCCAACGTCCGTCACGGTAGAAAATCCAAGCGCCAGTATTCGCATTTCTATAGACTTGATGGGTGGGATAATAGTGAAATTTTCCTTTGGCACGATGACCATGAGCGGGCGCCCAAGGTGGAGGGCCTTTTCTTGATTGGACAATGTGCTCATGCGATTCGATCCTTGTCCCTATAGCGAACTGTAATTCGATATCTAGATCGACTCCAGAAAAAAGAGACTGGGTGGCAACTGTAAAAATGGCAATCAAACTAGCTAATGTTTTCATATTAAGATGGGTTGAAATTGACTTGGGCCACGTAAATCTAAACGACGTAAAGGAGAATCGGATACTTGCTAGCAAACTAGCACGAATACTATTGAATTGAGCGCAAATACGGCGTTTTAACCAAGAATCATTGCTCACGCACTCTTAGGGCAATGACTCATTGGGTGAATCCCCTGATTGCCTAGGAGATCTACATGCTATATCCGGCGACGGTTTGATTGCTTTGCTGGAGGTAGAGCCGGTTCTCCAGAGCGTCGATCGTGTACTTTGGTTGCTTGTCTTTTCCGAGATCAACCCGCTGCTGAGATCTACCGCTATCTTTACCAATTTTCAGTAGGGCAGTTCCGCCTTCCTCTTTTACGAGGATGAGTAAAGAGTCGTTCAGCTCTTGGGTGGCTTTAAAGCGTTGCTGGGCTCTGCGGAAGGATTCGGCAGCGTCCCCGTGGGCTTGAACGGCAAGGTCTCCGTACGCGGCGCCCATGCCGCCGACGATCGCCTTGGCAACTGGGTCAGCCTCCTGGAATTCGGGAGTGAGTGACGCTCCGGCAACCGCTCCGGTGATATAGTAGGACTGAGCGGCGATTACGGAGGCGCGTATTCCTTGGGCGAGATAGAGGGTCTTTACCAGTGCGGATCGTGTGGGAGCGGGATAGTATTCGTGAAACAAAGTCGATCCGCTATAGTCGATTAGCGAGAGGTTTTGTGATGACGTAAGCAGTAGACCAGAGTCGCGAGCTTCTAGACTGCTCGGGCGTTCCTTCCCACCGAATTTGGCTTCCAGGCGGCCGAGCGTTTTTAGGGAACCGTTGCTCAGGTCGAGTTGATGCAGGGTATCCGCCTTGAGATCAAAGGCGAAGAATTTGCCCTCTCGAACGTCGGTCAATTGAGGTGTCGTTCGTATTGGTTTTTTCCAAACGAATTCACCTTTTTTGTGGTCGTAAAGATTCGTCTCACTATCACCTATGCAGATGATGCCAGCGGGGCAGGGGTACAGGGCTTGCAGATTTCCATTGAGTTTGGCGGGTTTGGCATGGATGAGGCTTCCGGTTTTTAAGTCCAGGAGGTAGACTAATACGCTCTTGCCGGCGTCCGTTGAAATGACTATCTGATCGTCCACCGCAAAGTAGTTGCTGACGCCGCCTTTCAAGGCGAGCCCGTTACCGTTTTTACCCCAGTGTCCCTTCCCCGTGGCAGGGTCGAGCAAATTGACTCGATAGCCACCGATTATGCGTGTAGGACTATTGGATACGCGGGGAAGGATGACGATGCCATTTGGGGTGAAAAGCAAGTCGCCCACATAGGAACGGAGATCGGACTGCCAGAGCTGGGAGCCGGTCACCGAGTCATAGGCTATGTAAGTTGACGTGCTCTGAGCGTCATCCCCGTGCCCGATGTAGAAGCGATCGCCTGAGCTGTAGAAATCGACGTGTATTTCCGTATCCTGGATGGCCGTTTCCGCAAGCGCTTTCATGAAACCGCCGAACGCTCCGGTAAGCTGACCTGCTTCGGGAGTGGTCGGCTTTGTCCAGAGAAGGCGACCGGAAGCTGACTCAAAGCAGCGAATCTCGAAGAGCGATACCACAAGCGTTCGATCGCCTCCGATGCTCTCCACGCCTAGGATACGACCAGCGTCCGCTTTGAGCGACCATTTTGCTTGAGCGGACTCCATGTCGATAAAGGCGATCGTACGGTTGCGCCCGATGCTCGCGTTTCCCACAGCGATCATAGCATTCTGGTCATAAAGAAAGTGGGTCTCTTCCAGTGTATAGATCCCTGCGTCAACGGAGTCGAAAACGACTTTGCCCGTAGATGGGTCCAGAATTTTTATTCCATTGGGAAGGTCGATGCGACAAAAGGGCGAGCCCGGAATACTGCTGGGGCGGCCGCTGGCGATGGAGGTGCGATCGTCCCACTGCCAGATTGACTTACCAGATTCGGGGTCCACACCGATAAGCCCATTGTTCGTGGCCACCATCAGATCCCCAAAGGGAGTCGATTCCACCCATTTGACATCGGACTCCAGTTGGGTTGACCATTCCGGTTCGATGTCCGAGGCGACAGAAGAGACCGTCCAGTCGAGGGAACTGAATAACGCGAGGCAGCCTGTCAGAATGGGTTCATAGGGGAACGCTTTCATGAAAAGTATATACGGAATTTATTGATCGGTACAAAGCGATTCGGGGCAGATTGGGCTGAGATGAGCGTATCTGAGGTGGAAACGTCGTTTGTCCCGACTGTTCGACGATTATTTTACCATTCGAATGGGAGCGTTTTAGAGAGCGTCCAATAAGTCGCTCAAGGTAGGACTCGACGGTCCGGCGAGACGCGTCAGTAGAGTGTTTTCCTCGGCATTGCGGACCGTCTGGTAGTCGGTCTCTACCTATGTGACCCAGATATTGGACTATTTAGGCACTCTCACAGTGATTCTCAGATTGCTCAGTATTGGCGTTTGAGGGTTCTGGAGAGTGGAATCGGATTGACGGCATTCGAACGTTTTACGGGAAATGAATGACTCGCTGGTCTAACCAGAAAGTCATCAATCGGTTGACGCTTGGTCGGGCCGAACCTGGGAGGCCCTTAAGGCTCTTTGCTGTATACAAAAATCCAATAAGGAAGAGGGGATCGGACTGATCAAGAAGTCTAGATCGAAAAGAGTCGCACTAAATAGCGCGATCGCTTAACACTTTTACGAGTTATGAAAATACCCCTTTTAACCTTTTCAGCCTGGATTCTACTCACGGCTACATACGGAGAGGCTGACCTTTCGAACTACGAAGGAGCCGTGACCGATGTTCGCGTTTTGCGGCATGTGGAGCTGCATCCGGATTCGTGGCGGGTCTGGCAGCCCTTCATAACACAGTGGAAGAATAGGCATCTCATTGTCGCATTTGGCGCGATGACCAATGGAAAGAAGGACATGGGCGATATCTTCGCTACAGTTTCCCGCAACGATGGGGACACTTGGGAGGAGCCGATTGCCATTTTTGATCACAATCAGAAGGCGGGAGAAATTCAGTTCGCTTATGCGAATCCGGTTCTTTTCAAACCGAGCGACCAAAATGTCGTGTGGTGCTTCGCCATGCGCTGCTCGATCAAGCAAGAGAACAGCGAAGAGTCTTATCTCGTTGCGGCCTTCACAGCGGATGGCGGCTACTCCTGGACGCCCGTAGAGTTGGCCATGCACTACGCGGGCCCGCTCATTACAAACGCCACGATAGTAGAGACAACCATCGATGATAAGAAACGGTACTTGCTTCCGGCCCACCGCAATACCTTGGGCTCGGATCCTCGTGGCAGTCGGGATCACTTCGTCCTCAGCAGTAGCAGTCTATTGGAATGGGAATTGGAAGCCTTCATCCCTCAGCCAGACAAAACACGGGTGTTCCTGCACGAGGGAAATATTGCTACGTGGGGCAGCGACGCCTTGAAAATCGTTATGCGTACGGCGAATTACGACGAGACGAATCTGACGACGGATCCTCCCCGCGCCTATTCTAGCATCAGCCGCGATGGCGGGCACACATGGAGTGTAGCCGTGCCGGAACCGCATTTACACAATGCCAAATCCAAGGGACATTTTTCAAGAGGCGCTGACGGGACGCATATCTACGTGTACAGCGACGGACCGGCACAGCGCGACCTAAGTTGGCCAGGCTTTCCCAACGGAGGCCGCACTTCTTTGCGATACAAAACTAAGGTAGACGGCGGCGAATGGAGCGAGCAAAAGACGTTCTTTCATGCTGGGGTCAAGAACTCATATCCGACGCTCTTTGAGATCGCTCCAGGAGACTATCGGGCGGTTTGGGATAGCGGGACGGATACACGTTCCCGCACGCAAATTCTGTTTGGCAAATTGAAACTCGAAAAATGACCTCTAGCGAATTGCGACAACGCCTGCGTGGCCGGGAACCGGTATTCGGTACGCTGATTGTGTCTTCGTCGCCCCGGTGGCTCGATGTTATTCGAGGATGTGGTTTGGACTTTGTATTCATAGATACGGAACACATCGCACTCGATCGATCGGAGCTGAGCTGGATGTGTCAGGCCTACGCGGCGATTGGCTTGCCGCCGATCGTGCGAATCCCTGCTCCAGATCCATTCGCCGCGACCATGGCGCTCGACGGGGGCGCGGCGGGCGTGGTGGCTCCGTACGTGGAGACTGTAGACCAGGTTCAAGCGCTTAGAGGAGCGGTGAAAAAGCGTCCTATTAAAGGACGGAAGCTCGACGGAATTCTGGCGGGCGAGGTAGTGGAGCCAGATCTCGAACGATTCATGAATATGGGCGCCAAGGAGCGACTGTTGATTATCAATATCGAGAGCGTTCCGGCGATTGAGGCGCTGGACGATATTCTAGCTGTTCCGGATCTGGACGGGTTACTGATCGGGCCTCACGATCTTTCGAGCAATCTAGGCGTGCCCGAACAGTATGCGCACCCAGACTTTATCGAGGCCTGCTCAACGGTGTTTCGCAAAGCGCGAGCAGCGGGAATCGGTGCCGGTATACACTTTTGGGGAGAGCCCAAACAGCAGGTCTGTTTTCTCGAGAACGGCGCCAACATGCTGATCCATAGTGCGGACATTCTTCTTTTTCAAAAGCACTTGAGTCTAGATCTGAAAGCGATTCGGAAAGCGGCCGGCCTCAGAGGCGGAGAGGACCCGCTACCGAATAGCGATGCGATTTGAAGTTACCTAAGAGACTGTCCAGTAAGTCAGAGATTAATGAGCCAATGCCTAATTGGCTGATTCGTTGTGGGTTTGTAGTTAAAAATGAATGTTGACCCTTTTTGTATACACCGAGATTTTCCAATAAGTCAGAAGGGGTATCGCAACAGGTCCTTCTGGCGAACAACAATTTCCTTTCTGAACGAGTAGACACTCTCTTAAACAATCGTATACATCGAACACCCGTAATTGAATGAATCCCGAAGCTATTGCCTCTCACTTCAATGCCCCTGGTCAGGTCGTCACCGTTTTAAATATCGATACGGGAAACGTCAACGATACTTACCGAGTCATAAAACGAACAACGTATTCAGAAAACCAATTTGTATTGCAACGAATAAGTCAAGCGGTGTTTCCGAGACCTGACTTGGTAATGTCGAACGTCAAGGCTATTACTGACTACGCTCACGATAAATTGGAGGCGCAGTCCGAGAATTCGAAACGAATCTGGCAACTACCTCGGGTGATCCAAACTCGAGACGGTTCGGACTATCATCTGGACGCCGATGGCAATTACTGGAGAGCCCTGTCGATGATTGCTTCGGCGACCTCCCATGAAAAAGTCCTGAATCCTGAGCATGCCCACGAAGCCGGATATGTGTTGGGACATTTTCAAAGTGTAATTGCGGATTTTCCAGCGGGTCAACTTGAGGATACCTTGCCGGGCTTCCATGTAACGCCTCAGTATTTGAAACGGTTTGATAAGGTAATTGAAAAAGACGAGGCTCAGCAGCGGCTGGCAGCGTCCTCTGAAGCCCGCCGTATAGCGGAGTTCGTCGAGGACCGACGAGTGTTCGCCTCGAAGCTAGAAGACGCGGTTGAGCGGGGCGAGTTGCATCACCGTCCCATTCATGGAGATCCTAAGATATCTAATATAATGATTGACGATATTACGGGAAAGGGTACGGCGATCGTCGATTTGGATACGGTAAAACCCGGTCTGATACAGTACGATTTTGGCGACTGTGTACGTTCTGTCTGCAATCCCGCAGGCGAGGAGGCTCGGGATTTAAATGAGGTTTTCGTAGACACCGATCTTTTCCAAGCGCTGGTGAAAGGCTACTTGAAACAGGCAGACAAGTTTCTGACGGATGCGGACCGGAAGTACCTTTACGATTCAATACGTCTTATTGCATTAGAACTAGGGCTACGATTCTTTGCGGATTATCTGGCTGGAGATGTGTATTTTAAAACTAGTTACCGTTCTCAGAATCTGAACCGAGCCCGGGTGCAGATGAAACTTTGCGAGAGTATCGAAGTTCGAGAGTCGATACTCCGGCGTGTGCTTGATGGTGAGTGACCTAGGAAAAACCAAAGTGAATCCGGAGATTGAGGATACTATTCAGAGACTTAATCGAATCGCGAATCTTCTCGATGCCGCATTTCCCATTCCCGGTACCCGGATTCGAATCGGCTGGGACAGTATCGTTGGATTGCTGCCGGGTGTAGGCGACGTGATTACGGCGACACCGCTTTTCTATTATCTTTCAGTCGTGTACCAGTTCAACCTAGGTTGGGCCTTGGCGGTTAAGATCATTCTTAATCAGCTAATCGATATGCTCGTTGGCGCGGTGCCGCTGCTAGGCGATATTCTCGATGTCGTATTCAAGGCAAACATTCGAAACGCTAAGCTGCTGATTGATGCACTGGAAGGTAAGAAAGGGGAAGTCTGAGACCTTTTGAATTAATCAAGTATTAGAAAATTAGATATTTAATACTCCGATTTTTTTGTCTTGGTCTTTTTCGAGAAATCCGAGTCGATTCTTCGGTGGAAGGAAATTCGATTGTGTAGCTTGTCGGATTTTGGCTATGTGCATTGGAACACAATAATGAGAAGGCGCGGAAGAGCTGTTTTTAGGGCCACGTTCGGCTGGTTAGCGTTTTTCGGTTTTGTGGCATATGGCGAAGTCGCTGAAAGTGATTCTTTCGACGACTGCCTTGATTCGTTTGCCAATGAACTGTGATCGCAAAAAAGTCCCGCTTCATTCGAAACGGGACTTTGGTGAAATTGAGTTGATTTGAAGCGTATCCTACTGGCAGCTCTCGCAAACCTCGGGTTCTTCGGTGTTGGCTTGCGAGGTGGCTACTACACCTCGGAGGTCTTTCTTAGCTCCGATGGTGGCTTTCTCGATGTTGGAGGCGCCGAGGGTGCGGAGGTAGTAGGTGGTCTTGAGGCCGTGCTTCCAGGCGGCACGGTACATGTGGGACAGGGTCTTCATGTCTGGCGTGGCGAGGAAGAGATTTACTGATTGGCTTTGGTCGATCCATTTCTGACGTCGCGCGGCAGCCAATACCAACCAGCTGTAGTCGACGGCGAAGGCGGTCTTGTACTTGAGCTTGAGGTCTTCGGGGATTTCCTCGATTTCGTCGAGTTCGCCGTCGAAGTACTTCAGGTTGTTGAGCATGTCCGTGTTCCAGAGGCCGCGGGCTTTGAGGTCGCGAACGAGGTGCTGGTTGAGAATGGTAAATTCTCCGGAGAGGTTGCTCTTAACAAAGAGATTCTTGTAGGAAGGCTCGATACAAGGGGAGGTGCCGGTGATGTTCGAGATGGTCGCCGTGGGGGCGATGGCCATGACGTTGGAATTGCGCATGCCGTGTTTGGCGATCTTCTTACGGATGGGAGTCCAGTCAAGCTTGCCGCCACGGGGGACATCCACGACTGCGCCGCGTTCTTCCTCGAGAAGGTCGAGTGTGTCTTGCGGCAGGAGACCGCGATCCCACTTGGAGCCCTTGTAGCTGTTGTAGGCGCCGCGCTCAGCTGCCAAGTCGCTAGACGCTTCGATGGCGTAGTAGGCGATGGCTTCCATGGCTTCGTCGTTGAATTCGACGGCTTCCTGGGAAGCGAACGGAATGTTACGAATGTAGAGCGCGTTCTGCAGCCCCATGACGCCGAGTCCGATCGGACGGTGGGCCTGGTTGGAACGCTTGGCTGCTTCGGTCGGGTAGAAGTTGATATCGATCACATTGTCGAGTGCACGGATAGCGGTGTGGACCGTCTCCTTGAGCTTCTTGTGGTCGATGTTGCCATCCTTATCCAAGTGCTGATCGAGGACGACGCTACCAAGATTACACACGGCCGTTTCGTCATTGCTCGTGTTGAGCGTGATCTCGGTACAAAGGTTGGACGAGTGGACCACGCCGACGTGATCCTGAGGCGAGCGGACGTTGCAAGGATCTTTGAAGGTGATCCATGGGTGGCCGGTCTCGAAAATCATGCGGAGCATCAGTTTCCACACTTCGATGGCGGGAACGGTTTTGGACCACATTTCACCCTTGAGGGCTTTGGCTTCGTAGGCGGTGTACTTCTCTTCGAAGTCCTTGCCATAGGCGTCGTGGAGATCGGGAGCCTCGCTGGAGCGGAAGAAGCTCCACTCGCCGCGTTCCTCCATACGTTTCATGAACAAGTCGGGAATCCAGTTGGCTGTGTTCATGTCGTGACAGCGGCGACGGTCGTCACCGGTGTTCTTGCGGAGCTCTAGGAAATCGTAGAGATCGTTGTGCCACGTTTCCAAGTACGCGCAGCCTGAACCGCGACGTTTACCACCTTGGTTGACCGCGATGAGAAGGTCGTTGTGCAGCTTGAGGAAAGGAACGATGCCTTGGCTCTCGCCGTTGGTGCCGGAAATGTGGCTGCCCGTTCCGCGAACGGCGGTCCAGCTTCCGCCGAGTCCACCGGCCCATTTGGAGAGGTAGGCATTTTCAGCGATACCGCGCTGCATGATGCCCTCGATGGAATCATCCACGTAGTAGAGATAGCAGGAAGAGAGCTGGGAGTGGCAGGTGCCGGAATTGAAAAGAGTGGGGGTGGACGAGCAGAAGCGACGGCTCTTGTAGAGTTTGTAGAGGGCCTTGGCCTTCACTTCTTTCTCTTCCTCTGCCGAGAAGAGTCCCATAGCGACGCGCATCCAGAAGAACTGGGGCGTTTCGATGCGGCGCTGGTTGGAAAGACCTTTGGTCTTATCGATGATGAGGTAGCGGTCGTACAAGGTCTGTACGCCGAGGTAGTCGAGCTCGAGGTCGGCGGACGGATCGAGGCTTTTAGCGAGCTCGTCGATATTGTAGTCTTTGATCTTGTCGTTGAGGCGGCCGATTTTAGTGCCGTATTTGACGTACTCCTTGAATTTCTTCTGGTGGAATTTCTTGAGAGCTCGTACGCCGTCTTTGACAATGTCCCAGCCGAGCACCTCTTCATAGATATAAGAGAGCTGGATACGGGCGGCGAACTTGGCGAAGTCCGCGTCTTGCTCGATCAAGGTGCGAGCGTTGAGGGTAACGGTCTTCTGCAGGCCATCCTCGCTGATCTCGTCGAAGATGGAGCGACGGAGCTCGGTTTCGATTTCCTCGAAACTGAGGCAGAGATCGAGTCCGATCATGGCGAAGTCGATTCGCTTTTTGAGATCAACGCCGTCCCAGAAATAGGTGGAGCCATCGTCGTTTTTGACGACGACCATGGAATTTTGCTCCGGCGTGTCTACGCCCTGGAGGGCTTCCGCCTCGCGCAAGGCACGGCGTTGGGCTCTATAAAGAATGTAGTGTTCGGCTACTTTGAAATGGCCTTGGCGCATGAGCTCTTCTTGAACCATGTCCTGGACTTCCTCGATTTGCACGAAGGCTTGGCCAGTAGCTTCGAGGCGTTCGGTAATGCCGCGGGCCACCGCGACGGACGGCTCGGAATTCATTTCCAATGTGAGGAAGGCTTTGCGAACGGCGATTTCGATCTTTTGTTCCTTCCAAGGCACGACCTGCCCGTTGCGGCGGATCAATCGAAGTGTTTTCAGGCCAGGGTTTTGCTCCGTGGCGATCTTGCGTTGGCGGTTCATGAGCATGCATTTGGCTACATCATATGCGTCATTTTCTACCAGAGTATGTTCAATAACATCGTACAGTTCACCCAATCCAAAACGCGTCTCCCGAGTCGAAGCGGACTTTGCCTCAAGCTTTTCGCATACCTGCTTAGCGACAACTTGTACCCAATCCCGGTTCTTGTCGGTAAAAATGTCTTTCTCGTTTTTGGACATAAGCACGTTGGCCAAAGCGTTGCCAATGGTGTCCATAATCTCGTTCTGGTCGAAAGTGGCTTCGCCTTCGTGGGTAACGACGTGAATCTTGGATTTTTCCGATTCGTCTACGTCACTACTTTCAGCACGCCAATTGTATCCCAGCTTCTTTTCACGGGAAACGGATACGAGGCGCTTTAGAGCGATGTCTTCTTCGAGGGTGGGATTGATCATAGTTTTAGATGCGGCAGGTGGTTATGGGTGGGAACGGGAATAGGAATGGTGATTGCGTTGAGATCGAGAGACTCAGAGACAATAAGATCAAAAGACCTTGTATATTATTAAAGAAGGACTCGGACTAGAGGTCGTCGTCGCTATCGAGATCGAGAGAGGACGCCTTCTGATATTCCGTAACGCGTCCTTCGAAGAAGTTTTGCTCCTTCTTAATGTCCATCATTTCCGCTAGCCAAGGCAGCGGGTTTTTGACATCACCAATGAGCGGCTCGAGGCCGACTCCTTCGAGTCGCCGGTCCGCAATGTAGTCGATGTACTGGAGGAAATCTTCTTTGCGCAAGCCGATGGAATCCATGGGCAGGCAATCGCTAATGAAATCTTTTTCCAAGGCGACCGCTTCCGCCATGGTGTCGCGCAATTCCTGCTTGAACGCTTTGGTCCAGATCTCCGGATTCTCGTCTACGAGTTCCATGAGGAGGTTGCGGAGCAATTCGATGTGGTTGGACTCGTCGCGCAGCGTGTAGCGGAACATTTCGCCGATGCCCCGGAATTTGTTCTGCCGATACAAAGAAAGGATCATCCCGAACATTCCGTAGAACTGGGTGCCTTCCATGCATTGTCCGAACACGAAAAGGTTCTTGGCAAAGATCTGCTTGTTGCGAGGCTCGGTAAGATCCATGTCCCGACGCAGGCCGTGCGACGTGCGGGTGACGAACTCGTTCTTCTTTACGATGGTCTCGATGTCTTCGAACATCGCCTCGCACTCGTGCGGGTTGATGCCCAACGAGCTGATCATGTAGAGCAGCGAGTCCGCATGGATGTTCTCTTCGTGGCTGTGGCGGCCGAGGACGAGCTTGAGCTCGGGAGCGGTCACGCGCTCACGGATGACGTGTATAACGTTATCCCCTACAATGCCTTCGGCAGCGGAAAAGTAGCCCACGCCCATCATAATGATCCAGCGCTCGATATCGGAAACGACGGAGTTGTCCTTCCATTGCTCGATGTCGCGGTTCATGATGATGTCCTCCGGCTCCCAGTGGTTCGCCTTCATCGTTTTGTACAAGTCGTAAGCCCAGTGGTACTTAAGCGGGAGGAGGTTAAAACACATCGATTGGCGGCCATTGATGACACGCTTTTCCGCGAATGCTCTTTCTGCTTTTTCCTGGTCTAGTAAGAAGGTTTTATTGCCGACTGTGTACGTTTTATCCATGTGAGGAATTTATGGTAGATGAAGTGTTAATTGATGGTATGGTATTGTCTTGAATTTACTGAAAGGGAGCAAAAAGGATCACAATCACTGGGGAGTGGCGAATGTAAGTTATTTTAAGTTATCCACCTCTTGCTAACCACTAGATGGTGTGGCCCTTTAGAATAAGACCACAAGATATTGTGATACTTTTTGCGACGTCAACGAGTTTGTATCGTTTTTTCTAACGAATTTTCCGATAAAGCAGGGGGTTTTTATCGCTAACAAGCTCATCTACAATAGCTTGTCTGGAAATGGGGGAACTCCTAAAAAAATTGCGCAATTTTTTGCGAGCAGAGAGGGGCTATTCGGATACGTTTTCGTTTTCCGTTGAAACCGCTTCTTCGCGCTTTGGAGCCTCGCGAAAAACGCTCTTTTTCGGATCGGAAATGGGACCGGTCAGGCGGACTTCGAAAATGCCCGTAAAGACATCGAGAAGTCGGAGGGGTACTTGGACTAGAGGAATGGAGCGGAACGGCTGAAGCTGGGCTTTGAAGTCGAGCTCGTCTTCCTTAAGGTCGTACTTCCCGCTGCTCTTAATTTGAGCGATGGGGCCTACCAGAATGAGTTCGGGAAATTCCACGTAGCGCTTCTGTACGGCAAATTCTCCCTCTGCTCCATTGAACTTGAGAGTAGCGATCGGGAGTCCCGCGCTATCCAGGGCTCGAGAAATCCCGCCCAAAAGCGGGAGATCCGTAAGATTGGCCCCAGAAATTTGATACGTCCCCTCGCCGTCGTATGAGAGCGAGTCTCCAACGACTCCCTTGCCAGTGAAGTGCAGGCTCGTCGTGCCACCATAGGCGGACAGTTCCTCCGCTGTGATTCCATGAGCGGAGCTTTCTGGATCACTGGCGCGAAAGTACTCGGCGGACGCTTTGAGCGTGTCTCCGAAGCGGGCGTCGCTGAGCGTAACGCTCAAAGCGATGTTTTCGTTTCGAACGGTGGCGTTCGCATCAACGATCCCGCCTGCTAAGCGAGCCTTGACGGCGGGAATGTCCGCTCGACCATTGCCAACGCTGACCGTTGCGCTGAGCGAATCGAGTGGGTAGTCGTAGTAGTTGAAGGCTTCGTCCGTATCGATCTGCAGATCGACGTCATAGGTGAAGCGATTCTTGTGCATGACGCTGGCGGAGCGGGCGTCGACCTTTGGCGGAACGCTGTATCCGTAGGGCTCCAGTATCTCCTCAACGTTTTCTCGTACTTCATAGATGAGGTCCGGGCCGATGCTCAGGTCGATCGTCGATTCGGCATCGAGCCATAGAGCGGTCATTTTATAAATGCCGTCGCGAGGGTCTTGGCCGATGGAAAACTGGCCATCTCCTTTGATCGAGCCCTCCGTTCGGGTTAGTGTTAGATTGTAGAGATCGATGTAGCGCTGAAGGATGAACATGTGGGTTTCGATCTCCTCCATTGGGTGACCCCGGATATCCAGTTCTTTGCAGATACCGTACCCGGTCAGCCAAAGAGTTTCAGGTCGTTTGATGATTTGGCTGGAGTCCATCAAGCAATAGAAGCCTTCCTCCGGGAAACGAAAGTTAGACCAAAGCTCCGTCCACCAAGGGTCAGGAATCCAGCCATTGACGGTGTTGGGGTTGAACAAGCCATCTATTAACAGACGTCGGTGCATGGTCTCCAAATCAAGGAATACCGAAAGGCGTCCCCTTTGCTTGCCGCTGCGTAGCCAGAGATTGGGGACTTCGACCTGATTGCCGCGAAGATTCGCTTGAGCGATAACGCGATCAAAAGGAGCGTCCAGTGAGGTTAGCCGGTTTGCCTCGAGTGTGGCGTCCACGGACTTGGGTTTGAGCGCTCCCTCGAATTCAGCAGAAATGTGCAGGTCGGGAGGATCTATGACACGAGCCATTCTCTCAAGGGGGAGCTTACCCATCTTCGGAGCCACCTGCTTCGCCAGATTGATGCCCAGCTCGACCAGTCCTTGTGTGGGAGAACCCGTCAGATCTACAGAAGCGGTCTTGTTCTTTGGGTTGGCGACTGAATTGACTTTCCAGGATGAGTCAGCGATCTGAAAGTATCCATTCGTCCGCCAGGTCTCGGGATCGAGGGGATGAAAAGTAAAGTAAAGATTCGACGCGAAATTTGATTCCTGGCCACCCGAGCCAATCGTTAGGTGAACGTGGCTTGGCTGCCAATTTTCAGTGGTCGGAATTTGGGGCCAAGCCGCAGACAATTCGAGATCTTTGGCGAACGTGTTTTGTGGAGCGTTGATTGAGCCGACGTGGGCCGATAGCGAAGTGTCACTACCCAGTGAGGCTTGAATCTCAACGAGAACTTCGTCCGCTGCAGCCTTGTCCTGCCATTTCCCGCCAAGCGCGGTGATGACAGCGGTAGCCGACTTCGGACCCTTGCGAGACGCATCAAAACGGATTCTCGCTTCGAGCCCTTCGATCTGAGAGAGAGATTCCTTGATCTCCAATGCCTTGTTGTGAAAGGTTATAAGTTGTTGGCTCAGGGGCAGGGGCTTTTCTGGAACCTCCCTCAACGTCAAGTCGGTAGGATCAATGATGCCGCTGATAATTGCTCGGGCATTTCCAAATTGGAATTTGGATTGGTGGATCACCCAGCCCTCGCGTTGGTTTTTAGCTCTGAGGTCAATCTGATCGACCTGTGGTTCGGGAACTCCGGACTTTGAAAGAAGGGCGGGGATGATTAACGACCCGTTTATGACATTCAGCTCGGTTATTCGAGCTCTTCCAAATAGAAGCAAAGCGCGGTTAACTTTCAGGCTGATACGGTCGGCATTAGCGATTTCAGACTGTAAATCAGTAGAATAGATCTTCGGATTATCAATCGTGATTCGACCATTGGGCTGAATGCGAATACCTGACATACTCATCGTAGCGCCTTGCGCTTTGAGCTCTTTCTCCAGCAACCGGACAAGAGATTCGGGCATGGGGGCCTCGTCGATGGTGATTGAATAAGCGACGAGGCAAACGATGATAGCGAGAAGGCCGACTCCTAGAGAATAGAGACAGTCGAGAGTTGCCTTGCAGACCAGACAGGTGCTTCGCCAAGCGAACTCTCCCTTTGATTTCCCCTCGGTGTGCAATGTGTCCTCCTCTATTGCTGCTCGGTATCGGGACTGGCGGGTTCTTCCCCTACAGATGGGAGAGGCAGATCAGAATCAAAGGGTTCTTCGGGAACGGGGCGCTTAATACGATCGAAAACTACCGAGCTAAAAGCGTCGATAAATGGCTGCCGAAACTCAAAAACCGAGTTTCTATCGATCGAGCCGCCAAGGAGGAGTGGTCCTCCCGTCAATTCTGAAACGTAGAGTTCGACGCTTTTCGAGTGTCCTGTGTCAGCGCTCGCCCACTGGAAAGTGACGTTCATCAAGTAGGCCCAACTTTGCCGTTTTCCCGCGATGGAGACGTTAGAAGTGTATTGATCGAATAGATAGGACTTTACCTCTAGAGGGGTAAGCGAATCGACCAGTTCGAGGGGCAAGTTACTGTCCTCGATGGATGTGTCCAGCAAGGTCTCCTCGTTGGAAAGGCGAGTGATCGACAATTTGTTAATCGTCGCGTCATCGGGGATTTCATACAAGCGACGGCTTTGATATTGGAACAATACGTCAGGGACCATTTCCAAAATATCGTTTGAAACGAGATAGACGAAATCTGATTCGGCAAGTTTGACGTACCTCAATGTGCGGTCTCCGCTGTGAAGATCGCCGAAGAGAAGCGTCTCCACTTTTGGGGGCTTGGACTCTTCCGTGCGGTCCTTCAATCTTCCAGACGCAATACGGATCGAATACTCAGGAACTTCGAGTCCATAGGTTTCCAGGTCGGCGGCAGTGGGAGCGTCGTGAACAAAGCCTGATGAGATTGACGAGGCGATGGCTTTTACTTTGTTGAGCCAATCGAGGGCGTCTTTGACCGCTTCGTTCGAGCCCTTTTCTCGTATGAATCCTTGTTCCTCGTCGGGAATGAGAATTTCCCATTCGTCCGTTTCCAACTTCTGGAGTGAAAAGGATTCAGATCCACCCTTTTCAAAAGAAACGGATGTGGCATAAGCCGTATCGATCTCGAAGATACGTCTGTCCCGCAGATTGGTCTGCGCTTTCTCCAGTTCAGGCAAATAGTCTAATTCAATTTCAAAAACCGTATTGCGATTTTCGAGTTTGCCGTAGCGTATGAGGGGATCGGTTGGACTTATGGGGTTGCCAACTTCCAGAGCCTCACGACTCTGGTCTGACTCGATGGCGATTCGCAATGACGGCTCCTGCAACCCGTATAGCCTAAGGTCCGCCGGGGTGGGTTGCAGTACGCGAAGACTTTTCAACTCGAGCAGTTTTCCTAGAAGAGTGTTTACCTCGATAGAGTCCGCTCGAGTATTGATAGGCGTTTCGATCGTCCAGATGTTTTCGTTCTTTGTGACTCGGGTTCGAAGATTGTCCTGCAATTGCAGATTCCAGGAATCTACCTCAAATATGTTGCTGCGAAAGATTCGAGGATTGCGAAGGCTCTCAATGTCGATGGAAAGGCTGTCTAGCAGGCTGCGATCCACCACGTGGATTTTGGTCTTATCGAATGAGAGTAGGTAGAGATGGTTTCCTAAATCCGTAGCTTTTCCGATCCCAATGGAGTAGCGGCTCCCGCTGCTGCCGAATTCAAGCGTAAGGCTAGGTGGAGCGAGGCCATATTCCGCCAGGCTGGATCCGGTCTGGCCGATGCGGTCCGCGTCGAAGGTGACCTTGGTATCCAGAAATTGAAGTTGTGTGAGAATTCGCTCTACTGCAAAGGTGTTTGCCGGCCAGAGGAAAGGCTCGGTTAGCATCCAGTCGTTTTCCGATTTCTCCAACGTGAGGGCTCTATTCTTCGTATTGTCGTAGATTCGCAGATAGTCGATGTCCACCGCTAGGGAGGCGAGGGCATTGTCATCCTCACCCTCCAATTGTAAACGGGAACTCCATGGGTCAATGTAGAATATGTAGGTCAGAAGACCTAAGAGAATTATGAGAAGCGTGAGTGTGATTTTTAGTCGCATGGTGGCGTTACTGCCTTCTGGCTAAATACATGAGAATTCCCAAGAAACCGACGAGAAGAGGTGGACCCAGCCATATGAGATATCGAGAAAGCAGGAGCTGTTCCATGCTCAGGTCCAGTTTTACCTTTTGTATCGGCCTTGGAGGAATGTTGAGCTGAGCGACTCGGTCGATGGCATAGTTGATCGCGTTGAGGGCGAGAAAGAGATTTCCTGAAGCTTGGATGCGATTATTCGCGATGAAACTTGAGGTGCCGATGACAATAAGCCGCCCTCCGGGAATGCTGATGCCCAGAGAGGAATCGACCTTTTTCTCTGAGACCGCTGCGACTCGGACGGGACCTTTTAAGTCGACGGCTGGGTCGAACTGGGGGAAGCCCTCGACGGCGTAATTCTTTTCGCCCCAACTGTTGTCCGAAGTAGCCATCAGTTCTTTTATAATGAGTGATTCGTCGATCGGTCTTCCAGGATCTTCGCGAACGACGCGAGCCCGATCTGTAATGATGGACATGTTCAATTTCAGCAGCTTGTCTGTTATGGGGTGGGGCGCGAATCGTCGGACCATGAGGTCACCGCCGTCGATGAGGCTGTTTCGGCTGGCTTCGATGGCCAGCGCTTTGTCGGTCAGAAGCCCCCATTCGAAAAGCAGATCGTCTAGTCCATGATCTGCATCCGGCTCTAGCAATATCAATACGCGGCCGGACTCTTTTCGTAGAAAACTCTTCAGCAATTCTTGCTCTCGGGGAAGAATCCTCGTTTTCGGAGCGGGAATAACTACTAGCGCCGCGTCTTTGGGAATCTCTCTGTTCGCCGAAAAATCCAGGGTAGCGGTTTTCAAGTTTCGACTTTTCAGCTCGTCCATCAATTTGGAAATTCCCTGTGAGGGGGAGAAGTCGTTTGGGTTGAGTTCTCCGTGTCCAGTGGTGAAATAAATGACGGGGATCTCCTTCTGGGAGATTTCCAGTATCGCGCGAGTGAAGATGTTTTCACCTAGAAACTCTCTCAGCTCGCCATTCTCGAGGCGGTAGAGCTCGTCAATTTGAATCGACTTAGGCGTCTCCAAACCCCGAGTTCTAAAGATAATCGCGTTATCCTCGCTAATGTTGAGCTCTTTAGTGCGTCTCGTTTGTTGGTAGATGTCTACGTATTCAACGCTAACGCGGTTCTCGCCTTGGTTACGCGTTTCATATTCGTATTCGCTGAGCAAGGATTTGACGTCGTAATAGATGTCTCTAATCCCCAGATCTACATTTTGGTCTGAAAGCGTTACGATAATCTGAATCGGCTGTTCGAGCTGATGGAGATAGGCAACGGTTTGGGCTGAAAGGGTGTAGGTGCGACCGATCGTGGTATCGATTCGCTTGTAGGAACGCATGGCAATGGCGTTGACTGCCGCGAGGATGAGAAAGACCAATAGGAACTGGGCGATCGTGTGAAACGTATCGACGATTCGGTTGGACTGATAGGATTCGATCAAGCTCATACAGCTAGCAACCTCCCTCCCGATATTCTAGGATGAGAATGCTCAAAAATAAAAAGGCCAATGAGCAGCTTGCATAGAGAACGATAGCCCTGGTGTCGATGATTCCAGATGAAAAGTCCCTCATATGTTGAAGGACGTCGGTGTGGTTGGCCAGAATCTCTACCCATCGAGGCTGGTCAATCCAGGGCAGAGCCATCTCGTCGAGAAAGCTGCCGACAACAATGAATCCGAAAACAAGTGAAAAGCTGACAATACCGGCAATGAGCTGGCTTCGAGTCAATGCGCTGGCGAATATCCCCAGACTGAGAAACAGCCCCCCACTGATGGCAACGTAGGCGTAGCCACCAACAATTGGATACGGGTCAAACAAGGAGTCCTCCTGGACGAATGAATAAAACAGAATGTGAAAGCTCCCCGTGAACATCCAAAGTAGGGAGTAGTATAGGTATCCAGCGCAGAATTTCGAGAGAATGACTTCCGTTGCGGTGACCGGGGTCGTCATGAGTGTCTCGATCGTTCCGGTCGCTCTTTCCTCGGCGACACTCTTCATCGTGAGGAGGGGTACCATAAAGAAAACGGGAAGGAAAAAGAGCCGGAAAAAGGTGATGGATGGATTTTCCTCTTTGGGGTCGCTTGCATATTCGAGGAGAATCAGCTGAAACAGAAATCCCATGACGAGCAGGAATAGAAACGCGGCGATGTAGGTGCTCGGACTTATCAGGAGCTTCCAAATCTCGTTTCGGAGTAGCGTAATGAAATGTCTCATTCTATTGCTGCCCCGCTGTCGAAACCTCTTTTTCTTCGGTTTCCGAAGCGATACTCTCCGGTTTCTTAGTAAGATCTGTATCCAGGGTTTCCCAACTGCGGCGTGTGGCAGCAAGGAAGACATCTTCGAGAGGAGCTTCCCGCATTCTCAAGGACCGTGTTCGAATCAGGGGATTGTCTGACAAGCAACTAAAGAGCATTTCCCCATAGTCGTGTCGGCCTGGAATGCGGATGGTCACCTTGGAAAAACCCCGCTCATCGGCTTCGGTGTACTGGGCGACTTCAAGATTGGAAGCTACATTTTTTAGCGACTCCCGAAGATCTCCCAGATCTCCATTGATTTCCAGCTCGTAGATCGTGGAGTCGATGAAGGTTTCCCGAAGCTCGTTGGGCGTGCCCTTGCCGACGATCTTTCCGCCGTTGATGATTATGACTTGGTCGCAGGTCATCTCGATTTCCGGGAGGATGTGACTGGAAATGATGACACTCATCTTTCCCCGCAGGCTCGCGATAAGATCGCGAATCATGATGACTTGATGGGGGTCCAGCCCAATCGTTGGCTCATCCATTATGATAACTTCCGGATGGGCTAGTATGGCGTCGGCGATGCCTACTCTTTGGCGGAAACCTTTTGAGAGTTTTCCGATTATGCGGTCGCGAGCCCTTGTGAGGTCGCACCGTTCCATGACTTCATCGACGCGTTTGCTGCGATGGCGCAAAGGCAGCTCCTTAAGTCGGGCTCTCCATTTAAGGTATTCGCGCACCCTGAGCTCGAGCGGCAGTGGATTATTCTCCGGCATGTAGCCAACGCGTCGCTTGATCTCGTGAGGCTCTGAAGCAACCGGGAACCCGCATATTCTTGCTATCCCAGAAGTAGCTCGTGTGTAACCAGTTAAGATACGCATTGTGGTACTTTTACCGGCTCCATTGGGCCCTAGGAATCCGACAATCTGGCCCTTCTCAACCTGGAAGGAAATTCCAGCTACGGCTTCGAGCTTACCGAAACGTTTGCACAGGTTTTCGACTTCTATTGTATATTCCTTCTGATCCACGTCCTAGGGCTAACTTAGTTTGATCTAAACGATCCGAGAAACAATGAGAGGCTTCCGGATGGCCGCAATCCCAATATGTATCCGTTGAAAGAGGGGAGAGGGATCACCTAATTTCTGACCCTCTTGACCTGTGACCTCGACTTTTCGAATAACGTTCATTTTTCGATCGTAACCTCTCCCGCTCGTATGAGGAGTTTAGATCCATCCACCCGTTCCAAAACGAGCGCTCCATGGACGTCAATTCCGCGAGCGATTCCAGTGATCTTGTCTTTCCCTTGCAGGAGGCTAACCTCACGGCCCTGCAAAGCATCATAGGCGTTCCACTTTTCCTTCAATGCGGCTCTGTGCGAATCGGAAACAAATTGTTCGTATGCGAGCGCAACCCGACCGGCGAGAGCCGCGGTAAAGCGATTTATGTCTTGAGCGGACCCGGTTTCCTGCCGGATCGACGTTGCGATCGCTTTCAGGTCTTCAGGCCAGTCGTTCGTGTCCCCGTTTACGTTGAGGCCGATTCCGAGAACAACATCGCGGGTTTGATCCGCATCCATACGGGCTTCCGTCAAAATTCCGGCGACTTTGCGTCCTTCGATGTGGATGTCGTTGGGCCACTTGATGTTGCTCTCAATTCTGAAGAAGGAATTGATGCATTCGCAAATGTTTACTCCCATCCAAAGAGTGAATGTCGATAACCTCGCTGGGGAGACCTCAGGGCGAAAAGCGAAACTGGCGTACAGGTTCCCATTGTCAGGACTGTGCCATCGCCGTCCCAGACGGCCGCGGCCCTCGGTTTGTTCGCGAGCGAGGACGAGGACCGGTGTTTCCTGGCCATTTGCCAGAAGACGCTCGGCCTCCGAATTGGTGCTGTCGATACGGTCGCGTACTACGACATTTAAATCTTTGGCGGCCCGGGGAAGCAAAGCCCGTATCAATGCTTCGTTCAGCGAGTCGGGGCGGAGGGTTAGTCGGTAGCCTTTACTGCGAACGGCTTCAAAATCAAAGCCCTGGGATCGTAGTTTTTCCATGTGTGACCATATGGCTACTCGGGAAATTCCCAAGCGTTCGGCAATATGGTTTCCGGATACGAACTCTTTTTTTGCGTCCAGAAGTTCCCTCAGTATCATGACCTCTTTCGTCAACATCTGATTCCTTGGTTTGGGGATGAATTAGGCAGCATGAGGCCGAGTATTAAGTATCTGATGACGATTGGGGAGGTTGAAGGAATTTGGGTCTATCGGTTTATTCATCCCAGTCCAACCCAATATCGACCCACACACTCTTGTGAACCAATGCTCCTGTCGATATGAAATCGCAGCCGAGAGGCGTTAAGTATTGGAGGGTATCCAAAGTGACGTTACCGCTAATCTCGGTGACGGCCTGATCGCCAATCAGCTCTTTCGCTTTCCTCAGGTCTGGCACAGAGAAATTGTCCAGCAGAATGATATCTACCTCTGCTTTGAGAGCTGCGGAAATCTGTTCGAGGCGATCCACCTCCATTTCGACAAGCACACCCGGATTTGTCCGTCGAGATTGGGCCACCGCTTTAGCCGTTGCTCCCATGAGATCGTCACCGAATGCCGCTAGATGATTGTCCTTGAGCATGACCCGATCGAAGAGTCCCATGCGATGGTTCCAGCCGCCGCCGCAGGCCACGGCGTATTTTTCCAGATAGCGGTATCCCGGTGTCGTCTTGCGGGTATCGAGAATCCGAGTGTGAGAACCGCTAAGGGCATCGACATAGGCTCGCGTGTTTGTAGCGATCCCGCTAAGGTGTTGAAGAAAATTGAGAAGCGTCCTCTCCGCGGTGAGGGCGGAGCGAGTGGGACCGCGTAGAGTGGCGATCGGATCCCCCGCAGCTAGGGTGGCGCCATCGTCGGCCAGGGCTGTGAGAGACAATTGAGGACTGAAAGCAGCCGTTAGTTGGGCGAGCTCGATACCGCAGAGAGTCAGGGGCTGCCGGGCATGAAATGTGGCGGTGATTTCGTGGTCTTCCGGTACTAGGCAACTCGAAAGGTCCCCGGTAACCTTTGGCTTGTCGATGAGTCCGGAACCGAGTGTGTCCTCCTCGATTGCGAGAGCAATGAGTTCCTGAATGGGTTTTAGGTCGAGCGCTTCCCAGCGTATTTGCTGGCAACACGATCGGAGGATCTCTTTTGTGTTTCGAGTCACTGGATCAGGGTTATCTGATTCGAATGCTCTAATATAAAGTATAAAATCGCTCGGCAGCGAGCATCCTTCTTTCGAACCATGACAGTTGATGATTTTAAAGCCAGTGTGGAGACCGCGGATCGGCCGGATTCCGAACTAAATGACGTCCTCAAGGCGCTTTGGTACGATGCCAAAGGGGATTGGGAGAAAGCGCATGAGCTTTGCCAGAGCGCGGGCAATGGGGATGGCGATTGGGTGCACGCCTATTTGCATCGAGTGGAAGGAGACCTGCCCAATGCATCGTATTGGTACAGTCGGGCGAGCCAGTCTCGTTTCGAGGGGTCACTTTCGGAAGAATGGGAATCGATTGTGGCAGCGTTGCTGAATCGGTAGTCTTGGTGTACAGCTTACCTATCAAACTGAAGACCAGCGACTAAACTCTAACGGTAACCGAAAAGGCCTCGGTTTTTCCGGGGTTGACCGTGTGAAGACCAATCTTGGTTTCCGGGCTGTTAGGCGGCCCCATCCAGGGCTCGATACAGTAGAAGGGAGCGGTGTCGGATTGAGTCCAGGTAACGACGGCGTATTCAGGATCCGGTTTCTCATCCGTGCCGATTTCGATTTCGATCTTGGAATGATCGTCCAGACATTCGCAAAGGATCTTCGGGCTGGTTAGACCGTAATGAATGCGGTCGACGAGTTCTGGATTGGCTAGAGATTCGACCTGCTTATTGCCCGTGATGGGGAACAGGCTTCCGTCCGCCGCATGCCGACAGGCTTTGCCGGCAGGAATTTCGATCTGGTAGCTCTTGCGGGAAGCGCCATCGGTCCAGGGTAGATTGAAGTAGAAATGATGCCCGGCAGACCAGGGGATGGGGATCTTGTCATTGTTGCGCAGTCGAAGCTCAACGGTTAACGCCTTCTCTTCGAAGCGGTAGACAACTTCGAAATCGTAGTCGTAGGGATACACGTCCAATGCATTTTGATCGGGCAGAAAATGAGCGGCGAATCCCGTCTCGTCTATTCGGGTGAGTTCAAATTGGCCTTGCCGCGCAATTCCATGCATCGGCATCGGTCGCTTGGTTCCCTCCGAGTCTTCCCAGAAGTTGATCTCGCCCTGGTGGAAGGTGCGGGCGGAGAAGGGAAACAAGATCGGGTTTCCCCCACGAGCTTTCACGACTTCACGCTCATCTGAGAGTTCCGGCCAAGTGATGATATCACGGAAGGTGCCATCCGGATAGGTGATGTTCCAATTCATGAGACGGGCCCCCGCCTCGGGCCAGGCTAAGAAGGTCGATGCCCCCACCTGCCACCGTCGAATGCTTGATCCTAAGTAGTCGATTTCCTCCATTTGCGAAGCGTGTTTAAAAACCGATTTGGCCGAGAATGCGAAACGAAATTGTCGTTTCGGTCATATATTTGGATCAGCCGATGGGAAATCTGGAATTTGTTGCAACAAATATCAGTTATGCAAGCGTTTGGAGCGTTGTACTCTTAACCACCTATCCTTGCTTTTTGATAATGAGTCAGACAAAATTTCTCACACTCCTGAAATGAAGTTTCGTTTTGCAGTCATATTTATATCAGCGATCTATTTCGCTGGCTTCGGCTTGTTTGCCCAAACGGAAGATTCGTCCTTAGCGGAAGAATCTTCACAGTCCGAGACGGTAATGGAAAATCCCTCCGAAAGGCTGGTTCAGAGCGATCCAGATCTAGCTGTCCCCATTGATCCGGAGAAGACGCTTTCCGTTTATGTAATTCCGGTCAAAGACGCGATCGGTCAACCCACGCTTTTCGCCATTCGGTCTGGAATCAAAGATGCCATTGAAAAGAATGCGTCTCTGGTGATTTTGGAAATGGATACCCCAGGTGGAGAGCTGGGCGCGACGCTGGATATTATGAAAACGATCGACCGTTTTGAGGGGGCCACGGCTACTTTCATAAATGAGGAGGCGATTTCGGCAGGCGCGATCATCGCTTCGGTAACTCGGGACATTTACTTCACCCCAAGAGCGACGATGGGGAGCTCGGAAGTAGTGACGGGTTCGGGTCAGGACGTGGACGACTCGATGAAGCGAAAAATTAATGCCTTTCTAACCTCGAAAGTGGACGCTTATATCGGCGAGTATCGTTATCGTAGCCAAGTTCTGGAGGCGATGATTGATCCCGATGTGGAACTGGTCATCGATGGGGAGACCCTTTCGAAGGAAGGCAAGCTTTTGAATTTGAATGCTCGTAGAGCCCATGAAAATTATGGAGACCCACCCCAGCCTCTCCTCGGCGCTGGAATTCATGATGATCTAGACTCCCTCATCGAATCGATCGCGGATGGAAGAGAGATCGTTAGGCACGATTTTGTAACGACCTGGTCCTTAAGTTTGGCGGCTCATTTGATGACTCTGAGCCCAGTGCTTTTAGGTTTGGGAATATTGGCCCTGCTTGTGGAATTCAAAACACCGGGATTTGGAGTTTTCGGGGTCGCAGGCATCGCGTTGATAGCGATCGTGAATTTTGGACACAATGTTGCGGGGCTTTCGGGATACGAGGGTCTCATCGTATTTGTGATAGGGGCACTCCTTGTCTTTATAGAAGTGGTTTTCTTTCCAGGGGTCGTTTTTCTGGCATTACCAGGAATCATCATGATGTTGGGAGGCATTGTTTGGAGCATGGCTGACATGTGGCCGCAGGAAACTCCCGATTTCGACATTACATTCGACCTCTTTCTGACCCCTATGTACAACCTTTTTGGTGGTATCCTGATTGCGGTGGTCTTGTTCATGGCCTTGGCCCGTTTTTTGCCGAAATCGGTTTTCTGGGATCGAATGATACTCGCGGGATCGGTGGAAGGAACGAGCCAAGGATTGGACTCGATAAAGAGCGAGCGACCGGTTGCGGGGGCGGAAGGGGTTGCCGTAACCGATCTTTTCCCGACGGGTGAAATCGAGATAGGCGGACAGCGTTTTGAAGCTCGAGTGGAAGTGGGTTCCGTATCCAAAGGATCGCGAATTAGGGTCTTAAAATCGGACGTGTTTGGGTACTTTATAGAGGAGGTGAAGGCATGATTACGATCATTCTTCTTTTTCTCGCCGGCGTTGTCCTCATTGGTAGCGAAGTTTTCCTGCCCGGTGGAATTATTGGGGCGATCGGGGGGGCTTTAATGATCGGAGGGATTGCCGTCTCCTACACTGAATTTGGCGCGTTTGGCGCGTTTATCGCAACTATTGTAGCAATTACCTTAGTGGTTCTGGCACTCTTTTTTGAATTTAAAATACTGCCCAAAACCCCAATGGGGAAACAGTTGTTCATGTCAGGATCGATCGAAGATTCTACAACATATTCAAAAGCCGGCGACGACGTAGTCGGTCAGACAGGGCGGACCGTCACCGCATTGGGTCCAACCGGTTTTGTTCTCCTGGGTGGTAAAAAGCTGGAAGCCGCTTCGAAGTCTGGCTTCATTGAAAAAAACGAAGAAGTCAAAGTGACTGGAAAAGACAATTTTAGAATAATCGTATCCAAATTATAACGAAACTTAGCTCAATGAAATTCAATATGCCATACTCATTTGCCTTCGTCGAAGGCCTCTCATTAATCGTCATTGTTCCGATCCTGCTCGTATTGTTGGTGTTGGGGTTCGTCGTCATCTCTTTTTTCAATACGTGGCTCAAGGCGATGCTAGCCAAAGCTCCGGTTGGTTTTCTCAATATTATCGCGATGAAATTGCGAGGAGTTCCCTACGGTTTAGTGGTGGACGCTCGAATAACAGCGGTCAAGGCGGGTGTTGATTTGTCCACGGACGATTTGGAAGCTCACTTCTTGGCGGGAGGAAATCTGATCCCGACGGTGCAAGCGATTATCGCAGCGATGAAAGCGGGCATCAGTTTGGACTTTTCCCGCGCCTGTGCGATCGATCTGGCTACGAAAGGTTCAGGTAAATCAGTGACGGATGCGGTCCGCACTTCCGTTGATCCGAAAGTGATAGATTGTCCCAGTCAAGATGGTCCTAAGAAGTCAATTGATGGCGTTGCCAAAGATGGTATCCAAGTGAAGGCGAAGGCTCGGGTTACGGTTCGCACAAACCTGGAACGATTTGTTGGGGGAGCGAAAGAAGAGACCATCATCGCCCGTGTGGGTGAAGGAATCGTGACCACGATCGGTTCTGCGGATACCTATAAAGTTGTGTTGGAATCGCCTGACATGATTTCGAAGACCGTTCTAGGGCGAGGATTGGATGTTGGTACGGCATTTGAAATCCTCTCTATCGATATCGCCGACGTTGACGTAGGAGCAAACGTAGGAGCTTCGTTGCAGGAGGCCCAAGCAGAGGCGAACAAAAACATGGCCCAGGCCCAAGCGGAAATACGCCGCGCTGCTGCGGTGGCGGTCGAGCAGGAAATGAAGGCCCGAGTTCAGGAAATGAGGGCCAAAGTGGTTGAGGCAGAAGCTCAAGTCCCGCTCGCTATGGCTGAAGCCTTTCGTAGTGGTAATTTGGGTATCATGGACTATTACAAGATGAAGAACATCGATGCAGACACTCAAATGCGCGGTTCCATTGCCAAGCCGGAAAAAGACGAGAGTGATGGCGAAATAAAGGGGTAGGTCCTTGAAACACGATTAAATGGACACTTGGTTCTTAGATAATCTCGAAAAACTCGTTCCCATCGTCATCGCTTTGCTCTATTTCCTAGGAACGAGCAAGGCGAAGAAGAACGCTGAAGCGGAGGGTGTGCCGGACCCGAAAGCCGACGAACGGGCTCGCAAGATTCAGGAAGAGATTCGTCGTAAGATTCTAGAGCGTCAGCAACGGGGGAACGTGCCGGTCGAACGACAGGCACCTCCTGAGCTTCCAACGCTTGAAGATGCCCAGCCGTTGCCGCCAAATTTTGAAAGATCTTATCGAGAAGAAGCTGAGGTGGAGGCATTCCCCGGTCTAGAAAGCAGTGCCCCCCCGCCAGAACCGCGGCAGACGAACCCGTTGGATTTTTACGAAGAACAGCGAAAGGAAATCGAGGAGCAGGTTCGAAAAACCCGTGAATTTGCGGAAAGGGCTCGCTTGGCCGATGTCGGGACGGCCTACGCGCGTCCGATGTCAAAGAAAGCTCGAAGCGATATGGACCGCATGCGGTATGCAAAGCTCTGGGATGACCTGGACGATCCGGAGTCACTTCGGCGAGCGATCGTACTTAAAGAGATCCTCGATGTGCCTGTGGCTCTCAGGTAGTTTGAGGAAATTGGAAAGGCAGACATCGGAGGTTCCTTTGTTTCGCTCGCGTTCCCTATGAAGATTGAAATGCTAGCGATTTGCGATGCGGCGACCGATTATCAAGGTCGGCTCAATGTACTGGGAGTCTTTGAGGGAATCGCCGCTCCCAAGACGCCGGTCGTTCGAGAGCGGTGCTGTATCGTGACTCGCCTAAGGTTTGGGAGGAATGAGGTGGGACCCCATCAGTTGAAAATCAGTCTACGCAACAGCAAAGGCGTACAACTGATGCCTGAAATGAAGGCGAATTTCTCAGTAAAGGTTCCGCCCAACCGGCCCTCTGTCGCAGTTAATATGGTTCTGAACCTCAACAAGTTGAAAATTGACGAGTTTGGAAACCATGAGATCGCTCTTTTTGTGGATGAGACTCTCCAAGGAACCGTTCCTTTAACGGTAGCTAGCGCAATGAAGAAGCAAGTGCGTGGAACGATGGATAATTGAGGACTTTCCCTCTCCCGTTCTACTGCACTAGATGAGCAAGTTGTTTTTTGAGCGCTTCCGGTGATCGAGCGGGAAGCTGGCAGACAAAGTTTTCGCACACATAGGCGGTCGGTTTCCCCTCGATGGCTTGAGCGCTCTGGATAAATGGAAGATGCTTCCCGAGAAACCTCTGACTGGCGCCTGCATCGGCGTGAAGAAGAAGGCGGTTTGGCAACAGAATTTCGCTGGCGATGGTTTTCATCGTTGTGCTGCCTGGGTTCTCTGCGACTACGATCTGTATCGGCTTTTTGATAACATAAAGGGCCGCGTCGATCAAAGCGGGCATTCGCATGGGAGCGTCAGCGATTGAAGGAAGAAAAGACAATATCGACTGCTTGGCCTTATCCGAATAATCAGAGTTGTCAAAAAACTGTCCGAGGCGGGCGAGGTTTTTCGCGCTCGTCGAATTCGCGCTGGGAATAGCCCCGTCAAAACCGTCCTTGGATTGGTTAAAAACGATTTCATCACTAGCTTGAAACCCAAAGAAACCACCATTCTTCTCGTCGTAGAACAACGCTATTTGAGTTTCCTGCAGCGTGTTTGCCCATTCGAGCCATTGAGGATCCGCGGTGGCTTCGTAGAGGTCGACCAAGCCCTCAATAAGGTAGGCGTAGTCATCGGAAAATGCTTCCACGGTGGAAGGGGCATTCCGAAACAGTCGAGTAAGCTGTCCGTTCTTGGCGTTGAAGAGATTCGACCTTATAAATTGAGCGGCCTCAGTTGCTGCCTGGGCGTATTCAGGTTTGCCCAAGGTTTGGGCCGCTTGAGACAGCGCGGATATGGTGAGACCGTTCCAGGACGTTATAATTTTGTCATCTAGGTGCGGGCGAGGCCGCTCGGCTCGAGCTATGAAAAGCGTTGTTTTTATGAGATCAAGTTTCGCATCGATCTCGGTTTCAGAGAGTTGAAACTCGCGTGCTAGATCGGCAATAGATTTCTCAATGCGAAGGGTGTTGTAGCCTTCAACTTCTGTGGTATTGAAAGGACCGCTCGGAGCATTTCCGGTTTCGCTGAGCGTATAGTAGGAATGGGCAATGGAAGCCAAGTGGGCATCGTTTAGGGCAGTGTTGAGTTCCTCGCTACTCCATACATAGAATGCACCTTCCCGTTTTACCTTGGCATCACTGGATTCGTAGCTCTCCGCGTCTTCTGCGCTGAAAAAGGCTCCTTGTGCGTGACGCATGTCGCGGAGGAGGTATTCGGAAGTGTTAATAACCACTTCCCGGTATTTGTCGTCACGTGTACTTTTCCAGGCATCTACATAGGCCTTTATCAAGGTAGCCTGGTCATAGAGCATTTTTTCGTAGTGAGGAAGCTTCCATTCTCCATCGACCGTGTAGCGATGAAATCCCCCTCCAATGTGATCCTGGATACCGCCTGTCATGATGGCTTTCAGTGAAGCCAAAGCCATTTGCCTGGCTTTCTCTCGCTGAACGTCGCTGACCTCCTTTACTACGCTTGTTTTGAGTAGAAAGGAGAGGCTGGCGGCGCTGGGGAAATTGGGACCGGCTCCAAAAGCCCCTGTCCGTTCAATGAAAGCGTTTTGGAACGACTCGATCGCCGCAGAGACCAGGCCTATTTCGATTTCTCCACTGGAATGGCTTGTTGATTGGGAAGCGAAGTCGTTGAGGGCTGTGACCATTTGCTCGCTTCGCTCGATCACACTACCCTGATCTGTCTTCCACATATCGTGAATACGGGTAAGCAGTTCGGGAAATGTGGCGCCTCGCGTTCCTCTACTCCGGTCTGGAGGAAAGTAGGTACCGCCAAAAAAGGGTTTACGGTCTGGGGTGAGCCAAACGTTGAGGGGCCAACCTCCACTACCGGTCAGTTGCTGGACGAAGTTCATGTAAACGCCGTCGACGTCGGGACGCTCTTCGCGGTCGACTTTGATACAAACGAAATACTCATTGAGATAGGCGGCTATTTCGGGGTTGGAAAACGACTCGCGATTCATCACGTGACACCAGTGGCAAGTGGAGTAGCCGATCGAGAGAAGAACGACTTTTTCTTCCGCTTTCGCTTTTTCGAACGCCTCGTCACCCCATGGGAACCAGTCTACCGGATTGTAGGCGTGCTGTTGCAGATAGGGCGATTGCTCTGACAGGAGCCGATTGGGGGTGGCGTCAGACGGGGAGGTTTCCGCGGAGACCCATATACCGCTAAGCGTGAGAGCGGTGATGATCATGAAATGAGGGGTGTTGCGGCCTGGCATAGAACTAGAGACAGGATTAGTGAGAGGGCGTTCAAGCTTATTTGGCAGCCGATGCTCTTTAGACCGCGAAGGAGGCGGATGACCTTTCCAGCCCGCTTTAGGGATGGAAAAATCTGCCTATCAATGGATTGCGGCTTGCTAGAACGGGATAAATAAAGTGGCTTTGTTGAGCGATTTGCTTGCCGGGAATCGACCCGGAAGGAGGCGCGATTTTTGAAGAAGACCCAATTGCACAATCCCCCGTTTGAGAAACCCTCAATGCTGAATCCTCGATATCAAATTAAGTGCTTAACTATTAGGAACTTGTTGGCTAGGCTCTGATGTTAAGGTCGCTTTCATATTATGAGAAATCTTCTGGTTCGGTCTTTTATCGAGCTACCAAGAAAGAGTTAATTCTCTTTCTGTTTTCTGCATTTCTGTTTTTGCTCGGGTGTTATCGAATGTCCGTTGCGGGATTACCCGAGTTGGGTGAAAACGTATCGAGCTTCCTTGTGGGGGCTGTGTTGGCATCGGTCGGTTTTTTTCTGAGCTGGTTCAATGGAAAACGTTGGATGTGGCTCATGATTGGCGTAGCGGTCGCAGGTCGACTTTTGCTTCTGCCACTACCCGCTTCTGAAGATCTGGTCCGGAGAATGTGGGAGGGTGAAGTTTTGGATTCAAACTTCAATCCGTATCAGGTTACACCGGGAGCCCAGGAGCTGGAATTGCTGCGCGGCGATGCGTGGGAACGGATAAGGGATAAAAATGAGGTTTCAAGCCAGCCGCCGTTGAGCCTAGCTATATTTAGGCTTCTGTATGGGATGGGTTTTAATGAGTGGGGTATCAAAACGATACTAGTCGTAGTAGATATTTGGATATGCATCATTCTGGCAATGCGATACGGCTCCCGGAAAGCTGCCCTGTACGGGTGGAATCCTTTGGTTGCGTTTTCAGTAGCAGGGGAAGGGCATATGGAAAGCCTGATGCTCCTGCCCGCTCTGGGGGGCTTTCTCATTTGGGAAGCTTGGGTTGACCGGAAAGGAGGTGCTGTCATTATCAGCACCAATGGAGGGTTGAGTGGTGGGCCTGGTCAAATGGTTAGCTTCGCGGTACTGTTAATGGGACTCGCGGCTGCCATGAATCTTGTTTTTCTGCCTATCGTCATTTGGATGTTTTGGCATGTCCTAGTGAAGTCGGGCATCAAAACAGGAATAGCCATTTTGCTAGTGGGCTTGATCCCATTGCTCGCGTTCAACGGTTGGGGCTCGTTATCGCTGAATACAGACTTGAAGATGATCTCGCCCTTTTCAGCGAGCGTCTTCGCTGATACCTTGTCACTCGTTCCAGGAACCTTGAGCCGGATAGGTGTCGGGTTGAGTCCCGAATTTTTCTTCTGGCTTGTTGTCGTGATATCCTTGTTGTTGGTTTTCCGAAATTCGAGTATGGAGCGATTCGCGAATCTCTATATCGGGACCTATCTCGTCTTGGCAGTAGCAGTTTACCCGTCGAGCTTTTTGTGGATGGCCCCCTTTGCTCTAGGAACGATGCACTTAGGTTTTCGTTTGGTTTCTTTGTCCGCATTTATTTATTACGCATCCTATCTTGGGGGAGAGGGGCCTGTGGCGCTTGGCTCGTGGTACAGCGTCGCATTGTGGATACCCTTTCTGCTCGGCATCCTGTGGTACGCGCTCACCTGCCGTTCGAAGAGCAGTGGATTTTATGTCCGTTCCTACTAGGGCGATCCTCATGTATAAGGCGCCCGAATTGGGATGCGTAAAAACGAGACTCGCCAAGAGTGTTGGCGACCGGGCAGCCTTGGAGCTCTACCGGTGGATGGGGATCCGGCAACTGAATGTGATCCCAGCCGAATGGGAGGTGGAGACTCGGTTTTCGCCGGATGGCCATGAATCGATGATGAGAGAGTGGCTCGGTTCTCGGACGCTTATGAGGCCCCAGGGCGAGGGAGATTTGGGGGATCGGATGATGCGAGCCGCTCGATCGTGTTTGGAGGACGGCGCTGAGAGAAAGGTTATTTTTCTGGGAGCAGACTGCCTCGGGCTTGACGAGCCCGCTTTGCAGAAGGCCGCTTTGGCATTGGACCGCTCCGACTTCGTCTTGGGCCCCGCATCTGATGGAGGATACTATTTACTAGGTATCAAGTCCTTTGAATCTTCAATATTCCATGGAATGAATTGGGGAAGTCCGTCTGTTCTAAAACAAACCATCGATCGAATACGGTTGCTGGACAAAGCGGTGAAACTCTTGGAACAACGCGTAGACGTGGATGATTGGAAGGACCTTTTAAGCCAACGCACATTTGTAGATCCAGATCTCTGGGAGCGCTTGTCTCTCCCCGATACTTAAGGTTTCGATATTCTAGTATTCATCCACGGTTCTCAGCTGGATGCTGTCGATGACTCGATCGCTTGCAAGGGTATCTGAGACGAGCACTATTTTATCACCGGACTTCAAGTACCCGCGTGTTACTAGAACCTTCATGGCCCGAGCCACGGTGGCTTCTGGCTCGGTGCAGAAAATCATCTGGAAGGGTACGACTCCGTGATGGAGGCGTAGTTTTCGAACGGTATCGATTGAATTGGTAAACGCGAATATAGGCGAGGTTCGTGGTCGTTGAGCGGATACCCCGCGAGCCATGGAACCGCTTCGCGTGAAACAGAGAATCGCAACCGCATCCAACTCGTTGGCCATGATGACAGCCGAATGTTGGATACGAGCCTTGTCAGTAATGAGGGCAAGTTCCTGGGCGAAGTTGAATTTCTTTCCTTCCTGATCGATTGCTTTGGATATTTTCGTAAGCGCTTCCACGCATTGGATCGGGTATTTGCCAATTGTGGTCTCACCAGAAAGCATGACACAGTCAGCTTCTTCTTCGATGGCGATCGCAACATCCGAGACTTCGGCTCGAGTCGGAATCGGATTGGAAATCATCGATTCAAGCATATGGGTTGCGATGATGACCGGCTTGCCCAAGCGAAGGCAGGACTTTACTGCATTGTGCTGGATAATGGGCAGAGTCTCAAACGGGCACTCGATGCCTAAGTCACCGCGAGCGACCATGAGGGCATCTGATTCTCCGATGATCCCTTCCAAGTTGGTAATTGCTGACTGGTCCTCAATTTTGGCGATAATGCGCGCGTCGTGACCTCCATTTTCGTCGAGAAATCCTCTAAGGATTCTTATATCGTTTTCTTCGCGCACGAACGAAAGGGCAAAAAGATCAACGCCTTCCTCGATTCCCACCAAGGCATCTCCCTGGTCCTTTTCGGTGAGAGGAGGTAAGTCGACTTTGACTCCGGGTAGGTTGATGTGCCGCCGACTGCGGAGCTCGCCCGGAATGATCACTTTGCAGCGAATTCGTTGGTCGTTTTTCTCAAGTACCTCAAGACGGATGAGCCCGTTGTCTACGAGGATATCACCGCCAACTTCAATCCCTCTTGCGAGATTGGGGTAGTTGACGCTGACTGAGTGAACATCTTCAGACAATGGCGCATCAGGCGAGACGATGAAATCGAAGAGCTGGCCGACTTCGAGCACGATTGGCTTTTCGACCACTCCGGTGCGAATCTCCGGTCCCTTGATATCCATCATGATAGAAAGGGGGCGCTCGATCTTTTCGCCGATACTTCGAATGCGACGGCAAACCTTACGCACATAGTCGTGGTTCGCATGAGCCATGTTGATGCGACACACATCGACAAAGTGAACCGACATCAAAGTCTCGAGAATTTCTTCGCTATCGGTAGAGGGACCGATGGTGAAGACGATCTTTGTCCGTCGCGCTCTTCGTGGTGGATTGTGAGTCATAGCAATTAGGTTAGGGATCCTAAATAAGCGAATGGAGGGACAACCTGTCGGCGCAAGTAGATGCCCAACGATTAAACCAAACGTAAGGCTGAGCCTTCGCCCGCTTCGATGGTGTCGATACGATAAGAGGATCGCTGTCTCAAACCGGAAAATACATTTTGGATAGCGTCGGCACTGTTGCAGTCCCGGCTCAAGTGGGCGAGGAAAACCTGGCTCCAGCTTGGGCTATCGATCGATTCGAGCAGGTCGCAAGCCGCCCGATTGGAAAGGTGGCCGTGCCGGCCACTGATGCGCTGTTTGATTGACCAGGGGCGTTTTTCGTCCCGTTCAAGCAATTGAGGGCAATAGTTGGATTCGACGATGAGCGTATCAACATCTCGAATGCGCTCGGCAATACCGACAGGGGCAAACCCAAGGTCGGTTAGCCAGGCGAGACTGCGGATGGGGGAAAACAGGTCGTCGCCGCGGCCGCTCTTGAACTTGAATCCGACTGGATCGTGGGCATCGTGCGGCACCGAAAAGCTCTCAACGGTAAGATCTCGAAACTCGAATGTCGATCCGGTGTTGAAGATCTTCCAGTCAGGCTTGTGCTTTAGCTTGGGCTGAACCGCCTTAGCCGTCATGATATTGGCGAACACGACTGGATTGAATTTCTTGGCGAATGTAGAAATGCCCGCGGTATGATCGCTGTGTTCGTGGGTGATGAATATGGCGTCGATTTCTTCGGGCTGGACACCGCGTTCCTCGAGCATGCCGCAGATTCGTTTGCAGCTAAAACCGGCGTCCACGAGGACTTTGCAGTTTTCCGTGATCAAGAGTCCGCTATTGCCGGAACTGCTACTGCCAAGGATCGAGAACTGCATGGACATCGAGGAACACAATGAAGCGGAGACACCGCGGAACTCAAATGCGAAATGGAGTGGGGCTCAAAATTGTTCGAAAGCGGGATTCGTTCTACAGCGAAATTCATGCTGATGAGTTCTGTTTTCGCAGTCGCTCTCTGCGCTGGACGAAGAAGTAGATGATAGCTCCGAGCAGTTGGGTGAATAGGATTACGAGCACCCAGATCAATTTGTTGTTTCCCTCATCCGATTCGTGTTTGATGCAATCGACCAGCATCCAGATCCAAAAACCGAGGAGGGAAAAACCCACGAGACCCAGGCACATGAAAAGGAAAACGGGGAGTATAAGTGAAATGTCTTGGGCGGAGGATTCCATGGAAGATGTTGTGATCGGAAGCTAGGAGGGTTTGGAGACTCGGGGTCAATAGGCGGAATTTTTGAATTTTCCTTTTTCAGAGGGATATTTCAAGGCAAAGAACGAGGGATCGGGTTGTGAGATCGCGATGAACCTTCCTCGATAGGGTACGAAATCCATCTAGGTCGTTACTTTGGAATAAAAGGCAGTGCTTGCCTTTTTTTTTTCGGGGTATCTAGTGGCGGATTGCTAATTTCGGATCGTGGCGGGTTTGGCAGATTGCTGGCGGATATGCGACGATTTGGGGGCGAGAGCCGTCAATGGGGCAGTTGGAACGTCGAATCCACTGTTCAGCCGACTGATTGCATCTTGTAAGTTCATGTCCACCAAAGATAAGCCAAAAATGTACCTGCATAAGACCAAAGCCGAAGCAAAGGCTCCGATCGCGCGTGGGTACGATGCTTCGTTTCGTCCCTCGGAGGAATACCGGGACTCGATGCCAGATATTATGGATTCGGTGGAGTCGATGCATGGCGCGTCCGTTCCGATCCAGCAAGTAGGTGTCTCCAACTTTCGTTTGCCACTGAAGTACCGACGACTTGATGGATCGGAAATTGAACTCGAAACCAGCGTAGTAGGGACCGTCTCCTTGGAAGCGAGTCTCAAGGGGATCAACATGTCCCGTATCATGCGTTCGTTCTACGAGCACAAAGATGAGGCGTTCACTTTAGACACGATCAAGCAGGTGCTAGATAAATTTCGGGAAAAGGTGGAGAGTTTGGATGCCCGGGTGGCATTGCGTTTTAATTACCCGATTGCTCAGGAAAGTTTAAGAAGTGGCTTGAATGGATACCAATACTATCAAAGCGCTCTAGAAGGTCGACTTTCGAAGATGGGGGTATTCGAGAAACGAATTGTTTTCGACTTCATCTATTCGTCGGCCTGTCCCTGCTCAGCTGAGTTGGCGGAACATGCTCGTGATACGCGGAACGCTTATTCAATTCCGCACTCCCAGCGAAGCAAGGCGCGGATTTGGGTCACGCTTGCTGAAGGGGCGGACTTGTCTTTAGAGGAGATTCAAGGGCATTGCGTAAATGGGCTGAAGACCGAAACACAAGTGATGGTCAAGCGTGAGGACGAGCAAGCTTTTGCCGAGTTGAACGGTGCCTACATTAAATTTGTCGAGGATGCCGCGAGGTCGATTTTTAAAGAATTGAATGCAGATCCCCGTATCGCCGATTTTCAGGTAGCGTGTTCGCATTTGGAGTCGCTGCATTCGCACGACGCGGTGTCTGTTATTTGCAAAGGAGTTGAAGGGGGTTACCAAGCAGACTTTTCAGACTTCAACGATTTAATTTGCTAGCTGGCTGAACGAGACATCCTTTTACAGAGGGACGGCAACAATGAGTTGCGGACTTCAATGGAATCCTCCACCTTAACCTCCCCATTAATTCACAACAATGTCACTGACGACGATTGAGGCACCGTTTTCAGAAACGGAAATTGAAACCGAGGCGGAGCGTCTGCTTGCCAAACTCATGCACGTAGAGTGTGATTCCCGGCATTCCTGGAATATCGAAACGTGCCGCTCGGTCGCGCCATTGACCCTGGAGATCAACGCCCTCAAAAAGGAAAAAGAGGCAATCATCCTGGCTCACTCCTACGTGGAGCCAGAGATTGTCTACGGGGTGGCTGACTTTTCCGGCGATTCGTATTTTCTATCGATGAAAGCGAAGGAGGCGAAAGCACGTCGAATCGTCTTTTCAGGAGTGGTGTTCATGGCGGAGACGGCAAAAATATTGTCTCCCGCAGCCGAGGTCCTCGTGCCTGATCGAAACTCCGGTTGTTCTCTAGCAGACTCGCTGACTGGCGAGCAGCTGCGAGAATTCAAAGCGGCCTATCCCGAAGCGGGAGTGGTCTGCTATATAAATAGCACCGCGGAGGTGAAAGCCGAGTGTGATGTTTGTGTGACGTCTAGCAACGTTTACAAGATTGTTGCGGCCATGCCGCAAAAGCAGATCCTGTTCGTTCCCGATCGGTTAATGGCGGACAATATCCGCGTCGAGATGAAAAGGAGAGGTATCGACAAGGAGATAATCTCCTCGGATGGTACTTGTATTGTGCATGACCAGTTTGATCCCAATCTGATTGCCGAGTCGCGGACCAAGTTTCCAGGTTTGAAAGTCGTGTCCCACCCGGAATGTACGATGGAAATCACGGGCAAAAGCGACTACGTTGGAAGTACGGGGGGCATGATGGATTACGTGAAAAAAACGGAAGCGCCGTACTTTATGATGCTGACAGAATGCGGGTTGGTGGAGCGCATTGAAGTCGAGAGTCCGGAAAAGCGATTTATTTCAGGGTGTAAGCTCTGTCCTTACATGAAAATGAACTCTCTGGAAAAGATTCGGGATGTTCTCGTTTCGCCTCGACCTGAGCAAATAGTCGAACTCGAAGAGTCGCTTCGCGTGAAAGCGCTTCACTCGATTGATCGGATGTTCGAAATGAGTTAGTGGATACGATTCGGACAGATTGCCTGGTCATCGGAGCAGGACTGGCGGGCTGTTCCTATGCCCACTACGCTTCCCAGCTAGGAATGTCGGTCACACTTGTGTGTTCGAATGAACTTTCCAAGGGAGCGAACAGCCAGTGGGCTCAAGGGGGTATCATTTTCGATACGTCTTTAAATGCGGAGCAGCTCAAGCGGGATATCATATCCGCGTCTGATGGTACCTCGAATCCCGAGGCGGTCGACTCGCTGGTCGAACATGGACAGGAAGCGGTGCAGTCGCTCTTGCTGGATGAGCTTAATGTGCCGTTCGACCGTGAGAAAACGGGTGATCTTAAGTATACCCGCGAAGGAGGCCACACTGACCGTAGGATCATTTTCTCGAAAGATCTTACGGGTTTGGCGATTCTGACGAACATGCACGAGCATGTGGTGGGTTTGAAAAACGTATCCGTTTTGACCAACACGGTTGCGGTGGACCTTTTGACGCTTTCGCACAATTCGCTTGATCCGCTCGACAAGTATAAGCCAATTACCTGCATCGGGGCTTATGTCCTGGATACCCAAACCGGGAACATTCGGGCCATCATTGCGAAAAAGACGATTCTGGCGACGGGTGGCATGGGCCAGATTTTCCAGAATACAACCAATCAGGAAGGGGTCGTCGGCCATGGAGTCGCGATGGCCAAGCGGGTGGGGGCGCGAGTGATCGACTTGGAGTACATTCAATTCCACCCGACCGTTTTCCTCAAGAAGAACTGTCCCTTGTTTCTCGTTTCGGAAGCGGTGCGCGGGGAGGGAGGTGTGCTCGTAAATAGTGAAGGTAAAGCATTCATGGATACGATTCATCCGATGAAGTCTTTGGCCCCTCGTGACATCGTGGCCCGGGCGATTCACCAGGAACTGATTTCTTCGGGGGAAAGTTGCGTCTATATCGACCTTTCGTCGATGGAATCTGATTTCATTAAAGAACGTTTTCCCTCCATATACCAGCGGTGTTTCGAGAGTGGAGTGGACATCACCAAAGAGCCGATACCGGTTGCCCCGGCGGCCCATTATAGCTGTGGTGGCGTCTTTACGGATCTCAAAGGTCGATCCTCGGTTTTGAATCTGAATGCGATTGGCGAGACGGCCTGTACAGGATTACATGGAGCGAATCGCCTCGCGAGCACTTCTTTGCTCGAGTGCCTTGTAACGGCGAAACTAACGGCGGAAGCGGATTGCCAAGATGTTCGATCGGCTAACTTCCATTTGCCGGCCGTTCGTGAGTGGAAAAGCCCGGACGAGAGTCCTGACGAGGTCCTTATCCAGCAAGACATGCGGCTGATTCGAAGTACTATGTGGAATTACGTTGGCTTGATCCGATCTTCGCGTCGCCTGCACCGGGCAAGGCGCATTCTATTGGAACTGGACCAGGAGATCAGCGAGTTTTATTCGGGCAACCGCTTGACCCGTTCCTTGATTGATCTTCGCAATGCGGTTCGAACTGCCTTGCTCGTCGTTCATGCGGCGAGTTTGAACTCGGAAAGCAAAGGAAGCCACTTTGTCGCGGTTGAGGATGATGAAGTTGGCAACCCAGCGACAGCCACGGACGAAATGAAATAGGCTCGTCCGCGTTGTATTTGTAATTGCCCTCTCAGCAAAAAATCAAACAGTACGAACCATGGCAACGATCTCGAGTACCGATCTATTGGAGCAACTCAAATGGCGGTATGCCGTCAAAGAATTCGATTCCCGTAAGAAGATTCCGGAAGAACTGGTTTCTGCCCTAGAAGATTCCCTTGTGTTGACCCCGTCGTCGTTTGGGCTACAGCCTTGGAAGTTCTATTTAATAGAAGACCAGGCTATCAAAGACCAGCTTCCTGAGATTTCTTGGAATCAGCCTCAGCCAAAGGATTGTTCTCACATGGTGGCTCTTGCGATAAAGAGAAGCTTCGCAGAAGCAGACGTGAGCCATTTCATCGATTGTCTTGCCGCCAGTCGAAATGTTTCGGTGGAAAGTCTTGAAGGCTATAAGCAATTCGCCGGAGGTTTCGTGGCTCAAGGGGTGAGTGAGGGATGGATTGAGCATTGGTCCACTCACCAAGTTTACATTGCGATCGGCCAGTTGATGTCCAGCGCGGCTCTTCTGGGAATTGATGCCTGTCCCATGGAAGGCATCCAAGCGGACAAGTACGACGAAATCCTTGGATTAAATGGGACCGATTATCACGTGGTGCTCGGCTGCGCTTTGGGATACCGCGCTGACAGCGATAAGTACGCTAGCATGAACAAGGCACGATTTCCCAAGGAGGAAATGATCGAAAGGCGCTAGTGCATTGGCAAGACCCGCGACCCGAATACGTTAAGATCGCTAGCCCGGCTCATTCTGTATGGGTCCTGGAACACCAGGCCGTGTGGACTGGCTTTCGTTGATCTAGAAACCTCAGAGGTTGACAGCTCTCGAACTTTTTCGAGTCTCCCTTGTTTCTGTTTGGAGACACTTCTAAAATCATGATCCGCATCAACGAGAACTTCCTGAAGCTGAAGGCTTCCTATCTTTTTTCAGATATCGCGAAACGAATCGCGTCCTACCAGGAGGCGAATCCCGATAGCTCAATCATCAAGTTGGGGATTGGCGATGTGACGGAACCGTTGCCCGAAGCCTGCCGAGCTGCGTTTCACTCTGCGATCGATGAGATGGGTACCCGAAGCGGTTTCCATGGCTATGGACCCGAGCAGGGCTACGAGTTTTTGCGCAAGGCCATTGCGGAAAACGACTTTCAGGCCAGAGGCGCGAACATTTCTGCCGACGAAATTTTCGTTAGCGATGGCGCTAAGTGTGATAGCGGGAATTTCCAGGAAATTTTCGCTGAGGACATCAAGATAGCGGTTCCCGACCCCGTGTACCCCGTCTACGTGGATACCAATGTAATGGCGGGCCGAGCGGGTGAGAACATCAACGACCGCTACCAGGGATTTGTCTACTTGGAGTCGACTCCGGAAAATGGCTACGTTCCGTCGATCCCTGAAGAGGCGGTAGATTTGGTTTATCTGTGTTTTCCAAACAATCCAACTGGAGCGACGGCGACTAGGGAACAGTTGAAAGCCTGGGTGGATTACGCAAAGGCTTCAGGGGCGCTGATCCTATTTGATGCGGCCTATGTGGCGTTCATTCGGGATGAGTCTTTGCCGCAGAGCATTTACGAAATCGAGGGAGCGAGTGATGTAGCGGTCGAGTTTCGCAGTTTTTCCAAGAACGCGGGTTTTACCGGAACACGCTGCGCCTACACTGTGGTTCCTAAAAGTCTGGTCGCAACCGACTCGACGGGGAAAGAGCATTCTGTCCACGCATTGTGGAACCGCCGTCACTGCACCAAATTCAATGGAGTTTCGTATCCTGTTCAAAAAGCAGCTGAGGCGGTCTACAGTGAAGCTGGCAAGGCGGAGGTTAAGGCCTTGACCGATTTCTATTTGGCTAATGCGAAGATTGTAAGGGCGGAGATTGCAGCACTCGGTTTTTCCTGCGTAGGAGGAGATAATTCCCCTTACGTCTGGATTAATGCGGGCCGACCTTCCTGGGAGTTCTTTGATACCTTGCTGAATGATGCGGGAGTGGTTTGCACTCCAGGCGCGGGATTTGGTTCCTGTGGTGAGGGCCATATTCGGATCAGCGCATTCAATAGCCGGGAGAATGTTGAGGAAGCCATGAAGCGAATTCGAGAGGCCTTAGCCTAGCCCACGCGATCCTAAAATCTGCCCTTTCGCGGGCCAGGGAGCCTGAATGCAGGGTTTCTGAACCTTGTTTATACGCTCTTGACAAGCTGGGATCGTTTTTCGACTGTCTGCGTCCCTTATGAGCATTCTAGCCGATATTCTTACGATCGTTCTCGTTCTCCTTTCCTTGTTTCTCATTCTCGTTGTACTTATGCAAAAAGGAAACGCCAATGGAGGCATGGGCGCTGCAATGGGTGGGGGAATGGCAGAAGCCGCTCTAGGCGCTGAGACATCCAATGTTCTAACCAAGATAACGAGGAATACGGCGATCGTCTTTTTCGTCATGGTTTTCGGTTTAGGCTTGGCCTATATCTATCTGCATAACGTTGAGCAAATGGCGGATGAGAATGCGCTGCCGGAATTCGCCGCGCCTGAAATGGATGCTGCCGGATTGCTGGAAACGCTATCAGGTCCTGAATCAGCTGCAGACCAGGCAGCGGACGCCTTGGGTGACCAGGTCGATTCTTTAGCCACCGAAGCGGAAGCCGCGGCCACTGAAGAAACGAAAAGCGAGTAAGTCATAAAACTTTTTTCCGATGGCCGGGTCTATTCGCTCAATGCGCAAGATTCCGGCCTTTTTTGTGGCTGCCTGTTTGGCGGCCTTGCTAATGCTCTCCTCGAATGCCCAGCGCAGGATTTCAGAGTCGAGCCCATTGGATACGCTAGGAAAAAATCCGAGCCAGGAAACGGGTTGGGAGATCTTGAAGCGATTTCGGTCTTTTGGTTGGGATGGCGGGTATCACTGGCGCGTGCAGCTTAAAAATATGCCGAGGCGGGAGAGAACTTGGTACTTGAACGGGGAGATATACGGGGATCGGTCAGATAGGGGTCCCATTAGTCGGATCGACATTGTTGAGCAGCCAGTTGATGTGGATGGGAACGGGAACCAGATTGAGAAGCGGGTCTTGCGATTGCTTTTGCAGAGCGGCCAAAATTCCTATGCCATGGGCAAGCGGACTGGGGAAACAGGCCCGCCGCTTGTATTCGATTCAGAGGCCGCTCTAGAGCCCATTGCTGGATCGGAGTTTAGCTTGTTCGATCTACTAGCTCCGTACGTCTATTGGCCAAAATTTCGTTATGAAGGCAGAACGACATTCCGGGGAAGCCCAACCCATCTTTTCTGGATGTATCCGCCAGAAGAGGATCGGTTGCTAAATGAACGTATTGGAGGTGTGCGGATCTTTATAAACGACCAGTTCAACGTCCTAACTCAAACGGAGATTTTTGACCCTGAGAAGACGAAGCTGAAAACAATCTATATCATCGGTGTCGACAAGGCGGATGGTCAGACGATTTTTAGAGAGTTGGATGTTCGCAATGAAGTGACTCGTGACAAGACACGACTTAAAATATTGGATGCAAAGATGGGGCTGGAATTGCCTGCGAGTCTATTTACCGCTCAGTCTTTGATGGATGATTTGCAACATCAGACGATCCCGATTGTCAGGCAAGAGACGTTTGAATCCGTCCAGTAGTTCGGCGCTTTTTTTGAGGCTCACCAACGTATTCGAATATCTCCAATACCGGTTGAATACCTTCTGTTCTAGGATCGAGATGCTTAAATGGTCTTGATCATTGAAATTAACCTTTCGGTGGGCTGACCGAGTTACTGTCCATGGTATTATGATACGTGGACCCCATTTAAGGAAGAGGCAATTAACCTTCAGCCACCCATGGTGGAAGGCGTGATTGGACCAAACCTTTCTAGTGACAGATTTTCTCGACCTCGTTGAAGGAGCCACCGGAAGAGAGATTGGGCATCAAGTGCCTTGGCATTGAGAATGCAAGGCAAGTGTTGCCGCATATTTTGAGCATTGAAATTTTCCTAATGTAAACGTAAGTGAAATAGGGATCGTATCCAAGTTGCTATACCAGAGGAGATTGTGAGGTTGCCAATGTCTGGATACGATTGGCTAGCCCTGGAATTCGATCCAGAACTGAGAAATGGAGTAGGGTAATGCGCAATACGCGCTTTAGATTCATGCTTTCTCAAGATTCTGAACTGTAAAAATGGCGGTTTTGGCTGTATTTCGAGGTTGGGTACCTCTGACTGTAAGCGGAAATAGGGTGAATTCATCTAGATTAGGCTCTTTGCTCTTCGGTTTTGACAAATATTTTGAATACAATGTACCCAAACTCGACGTTTTGGGGAAAAATGGGTGTAACCAAATTATTATAACACGAATGTTATTGAAATTATACGGGATGGTAGTATCCAGATTAGGGTAGGGCGGGAATTACGTCCTTAAAACAATACTGTTAAAACATTATAACCACACTATAGCAATGGCAGCAAAGAAAAGCGCCGAGAGTTCACCTCTCACATTCGATCTGAAGGCAGATCT
>CALDFV010000100.1 GCA_937942145.1 uncultured Opitutaceae bacterium | reverse complement strand
CTTCAACTCGATTGGTTAGGCAAAAAAGACGAGCCCCAGTAAAAACTGGAGCCCGCCATCTTATTCCTGCACCACAAAGTGGTCGATTTATCAAACCTACCCCTAGGTTTATACTATCTACAAACTACACTAACGTAAAAGATTTTGCCATTGGCGTTCGTCCGCTTGGTTAGCCGCGATCAAGGCTCCCGCTGCGACTTTCGATTTGTACGAATCGCCTACACAAGTAACTTGGCATCCCTCGAACCCCTCTTCTAATAGGAGCGACTCAAGCGCTTCATCTAGCCCGGGGATCATGCTTCCTCCCCCGGTGATGATGATGTTTTCCAAAAGAGAAGGGATGCTTTCAGGGTCGGCACGCATGATTAGGGTGCGGACTGCCTGGTAAATTTTTTCTAGAAGGGCGTTGCACGCGGTATCGATTGCATCGGCTACTTCGAGGCGTCGCACCTTCCCACGTATCATTACAGGGGCGAGGACCGAATTCTTGGATCCGTTGACGAAACTATAGGTTTCCTTGATCTCGCGGCATTTGGCGACCGAGATTCCGCAATCTGGGTACTTTGCTAGAATGGCTTTTTGGATGATCCGGTCGACCGTGTCCCCTGCGAATGGGAGGCTGATTTGGTCGTCACTGGATGGATAGTATCCTTGAATGAGGCAGACGTCCGAAGATCCGGCTCCAATATCTACGAAAATCGAATTTGCGACGGGATCTGTGCCGGTTGATTCCTTGCGACTGCCGAGAGCAGCTAGGAAAGGCTCCGGGATAAGTATGACTTTGTCAAAAAGCTGGGTTAAGGCTAAGCGAATGTTCTCCTTCGCCTGGGAACCGGCATTAGCTGGAGTGCCTATGACCGCCCGGTATTCCGTGTCTTTGGAGTCGCCGATACGTTCCTTCACATGGGCAAGAAAGTCACGGGCTGTTTCCAAGTCTTCGATTACGCCGTCTTTCAGTGGCGGAACCAAATCGAGGTGGAGTTTATGGGCGATTGCTTCGTCGCCGAAAAAGGTGGTTTGGTTGCCGGGCAAGACGTCTGGCAGTATTCCCGGACGGGAGTAGCCAACTACGGTAGGAATTAAGGCTGAAGCTTCTACAGCCTGTGCTCCGGGTTCTGCGATCTGGACATAGGTTGAGTTCGTTCCGAGATCGAGTCCCACCAAGAGCGTCTCTATGTTCGAGCGTTTAGGCTGAGATTTCCGAGTGCTCTTATCCGTCGCCTTCTTGAAGAGTGAAACCTTGGCTACGGATACTGGAGTTTCCTCAAAATCAGGATCAGCTGTAGAAATGAGAGATGGTGAGGACGGATAGCCCAGAAACGCGTTGTCCTGAGATTCGGCATAGAGGCTATCCGGATTTTGAGTGACAGTCTTTTGTGGCATGGCTTTGGCAGAAAAAGGTTAGATGGCGTGGCGGGTCAGGGAGCGATCAGGATTCGGAAAGAATAGTGTCTACTCTCGCTCGGTCCAGGGTCCCCACGATTTCGTCGAGAGGAAGCATGGAGTTTGCTATTATTTCAGAGTCATTTTTTTGTACGGCGTCGATCATGCTTCTAACATCGTTGATCGAGACGCGCCTTTCCTGTGAAGATTCCAAGGAAGCGACTTCGGGCGAAGATAGCTTAACCCATGGCCGCTTGCGTACAGCTTCGAGGTCGTGAGCTCGCTTTTGTTGCTCTCTTAAATAGATCGCCCGGTATTTTGCCGCAACTTGTTCCTCCACTTGAGGAATGATCTGCTGGACGAGTGTTTCTCGAAAAACGTTTTGCAGACGCATTCCCTGGTCAACGAGGGACTGCTCTTTTGTGAACATGTCTCTGAGATCTGCTTTGGCGTCTTCCTTCAGCGAGGTCGGCAAAAGTTTGATCCACGATTTGATCAGGACGGGAAGTTCCCCTTTGATGATCTGTCGCGATTCGGCATCACGGTTCTCCCGGTGGAGTATACAGGCGGCGCGAAAACGTTCGACGATGAGTGTCCAACGACTTTCCGCTTGTTCTGTAACTTTGCTCGATGCGATCATGGATTGGTGGTCGCTTGCAAAGCTAACCGCGTGCCAAATCCGTAAGTATTTGATAAACAATATAAAAACCTAAAGGCTTAGCGAAGAATTCCGTGATTGAAGCGTTTTTTGCCTAGTGGTTGCGGCAAAAATTGGCCGGTATTCAGACCCAAAACCGGATGGATTTTAGACAACTGATGTCTATGCGGACGTTGACTCTCGGCAAAAGCGGCAACAGAAATCCAAAATTGAAACCTGAGGATTGCATCAGTCGTCCAATGTGCAGTAGCATTTCCTACAATAATCCTAAAGCTTGCAGAGCCCTTTTTGACAGTATGATTACAGAGCAAATGAAAAGAAGACGGTCACTTTCGAATAAACGTGGTTTTACCCTGATAGAGATAATGCTCGTGATAGGGTTGATGGTTCTCCTGGTCGGACTTGTCGTAACGAATGTCGACAATCTCTTCGGGACAAACCAGGCGGAGTTGGTTCGCTTTAAGGTTAAAGAGTCCTTCAAGACACCTTTGACTAGCTATCGAATTCACATGGGCAGTTTCCCCTCGACCCAGCAAGGCTTGAAGGCGTTGGCGGTTCGCCCGGAAGGTGACGGCGGCAGATGGAGAGGCCCGTACATCGAGGGTGAAGAAAATCTGAAGGATCCCTGGGGCCGCGATCTTCAATACCGGTATCCCGGCACGCACAATACTTCATCGTACGACCTTTACTCCCTCGGACCGGACGGCACTGAGTCGGGCGACGATATTACCAACTGGTAATCGTTTTTGAGGAGGGTTTAAGTTGCGAGCTTAGTCCGGTTGGCATTCTGCCGGGCAGTCCTAGGGTATGAGCAATCAAGCGATGAAAGTTAGAGTTGGCGATCGTGGTTGGCGTCGCGCGTTCACTTTGATTGAGCTGATGCTCACGATGGCCTTGATCGCCCTTTTGTCGTCGCTGTTTATTTGGAATATCAATGCGCTTTTGAAGCAAGGAGAACTGGAAGCCCTGCAGAACGAGTTGTGGGGAGCAGTAGAAAAGGCGAAACAGGCGGCCGTGTTTAGTCGTCAGCCTCACAAGGTCCGCTTTGACGAAAAGCTTCAGTCGTTCATGGTTTCGTCGGGCGGCGAAGAGATCGCCTTCAAAGTGGATACTAGTGGATTTGGCGAAGAAGTCGAAATCGAGGTCTTGTTTAAAATGATTCTTCCCAGAGATGGTTATCGTCTGGTACGGGGCGAATTGGTCACCCATCGCGAAATCGAATCGGTTACGTTTTTTCCCGACGGGACTTGCACGCCATTCTCTGTAGATTTGAAAATTGGTGAATATGAAAGTGGATACCAAATCGATCCATGGACGGGGTCCCAATTAACGGCTCCCGAGGAAGACGCATGAGGGTTAGGGCGAAAAGGAAGAGAAGGCGGGGTTTTACTATTATAGAGGTGATGCTCGCCCTCGCTTTGTTTGGAGTGGCCGTAACGACCTTTACTGCGGCCTATCTAAATATTATCAATGCCATCGCTGCGATACAGGTCGACCAGGCTTACGAGCAAGACATGTCCATGATCCGGTTAGACGTGTTTTCGAGCGTGTTAGTCGAAGACTTGGAAGAGGGTGGGGAGGTTTTCACTGGAAGCCATGGTGAGGCGTCTTGGAGAGTTGAGTACGAGCCCACTTTGGTTGCTGACCTTTTTCGGGTTCGTCTTCTCATGGAAATCCTGGACAAGGAAAAAGACGAGATGAAGGAAGTGGAAGAGGTTCATTATCTGACACGACCGACTTGGTCGGACCCTGTGGAGAGGGCGGAGCTGCGGGCAGAAACAAGGGACCGGCTGCTTGCAAAGCAAAGCGGCTTGGAATAAGCATGAGTCTAAGAAAACAGCGAAACCGATCTCTCCGTTCGAGCAAAGGATTCACTTTGCTCGAGGTGATGTTTGCGGTGTTCATGGGTTCCGCCTTGCTGGTCGCCGCGACCGCATTTGTGTTCGCCCTGGGAGAGCTGTGGGGTAAAGGGGCAAACGTTTGGCTATTTCAGAAACACGTGCGAGGCGTATCCAGATTTTTGGAACAGTCCATACAAAAATCCGGCTGGAAGACGCCTGCGGGCGAAGCGCAGACCCCTGTCTATTGGTCAAGTCGTGGAGGTCGGGCATATGAGAATGAGCAATTGCTAACGTTCGAACTAGACAAAAGCCCGGGTGTGCTGGTTTGGCCGGAAACGCCCTTGCCGCATGTTGTCTGCTCGCTAGAGCTGGACCGGGAGGATGGGCTCTATTTGCTTTGGCGGTCGCGGCTTGAAACAGACTTTGAAGAGGAAGAACCGCGCAAAACGCTCATCTCACCTTTCGTTACGGAAATAAAATACTATTACCTAGACGCTGAGGATGAGGAAGCGGAATGGGAAATTGAAGACGATCCCACTAAGGAAGCAGATGGCCAGTTTCTCTTGCCGCAGCGAATTGAAATAACCTTCGAATATGAAGGCAGAGAAGAAAAGCGACAGATCGTGCTGCCTGTCCTTTTCGAGGGGGTTCCCTTTTTCTGATGATGCGCCGCCTGGATTCAAACCGATGCCGCTCTAAAAAGGGCTCCATTTTGCTAATGGTGCTGGTGCTAATCATTGTCGTGAGCTACGTGTTGACAAAATTCGTCGAGCGAGCCCAGGTCGAGGTCCAAGGCGAGGGCTACTATGTCGAGCGAGCGCGTTTAAGGCTCCAAGCTTGGTCGATGCTCGAAGTTGCGGTTGCGGTACTGGCGGATGTGAAAGCGATAGACGAAGCCATTTACGCTCCGGCCCAAGGCTGGGGCGATCCGATTGACTACTCGAAGATTGAGATTCCGGATGGAATGAATGTGACCTTCGAGTTCATAGACGAGTCTTCGAAGCTCAGTATCAACGAGCTGGATGAAGGGTCGCTCTTTCTGCTATTCGACGAAATGGACTTTGATTTGGATGTGAGCCAGACTTTGACGAACACGCTCCTCGATTGGATCGACGAGGACGACGACGCCCGAATAGATGGAGCGGAGTCGAGAGAGTACAGCACGACCGAATTAGAGATGCACCCGGCCAATGGACCGCTCCGTTCTTTGGATGAACTTTCCTCGGTGATCGGATTTAAGGACCATTTCTTCGACGAGAATGGATTTCCCAATGACAATTTTAAACGATTGTCCGAAGTGGTGACGTACCATCCCGTGCTGCAAATGAACGTAAACTCCGCATCTCCGCTTGCTCTCCAGTCCTTGGCGGGATTGAACGAAATCCAGGTTGAGACTATCCAGGACTATTTGGCAGGTCTTGATGGGGAGTCGGGGACATCGGATGACAACTACTTCGCCAATGCGGGTGAAATGACTGATGTCATTGGCGAAATCGAGCGGGGTGTTCCGATTACGCAACAAATCAGTGTCTTAACAGTCAAAGTGACAGTGCAGGAAAAAGGAAGCTCGTACAGTCTGATTGGAACATTCAGTACAGATACTGAAACCACAGAAAATGGTGAAACCGGGGATCTCGAATATCCGTTCGTTTTCCTTGAGCTTAGGGAAGAGCCCGGTATGAATAACGCCAATCCCACTTGACCGACAAGTTTACAGTTGTGCCAGAAACACCGACCAATCCAGAAAACGATAGAATGATGACGATGCAGGTCTCTGCTGCGCCAGGTCATGTTTTCTTCTGTCGTAGAGTGGAAATCCCAGAGGATGTTGAAGATAGTGAACGGGAGAGCTATTTACAGCTTCAGCTGGAAGGTATGTCGCCCTTTCCCTTGGAGCATCTTCAGTTTGGTTTTTGCGTTGATAACGCCAAGCGATATGCGTTTATATATTCTGGATACAGGCGGTCGTTCGACAGTACTGAGATGTCTGAATGGTCCAAACAGGAAGTGGTGATTCCCGAATTTAGTGTAGGGGTTCTGGCTGGAAAAGGCGAAGAAGGGTCTCCTCTGTTACTGGTTTCTGATTCGTCAATCAGCTACTTCGAGTTCGACGACCTGTCGGAGATACCGTGCTACTTTGAGTCCTTTCCCAGAAATTTAGGTGGAGATGGAGCCGTTCGGCCCGCCAGCGGGGATTTGGAGGTTGTCACAGACCGTTTAAAAAATCGCATAGGTGAAGAGAGCCCGCGTATCTGGAATGCGATTACGAATATCACGATTGAACAGAAAAAATTTGAGCTTCAAGCTACGGAAGCTGGGAAATCGATTGCGGTTCAGGTAGAACGTGAAGTTCTGTGGAACATGGATCTGCGAGATCCTGATAGCGTTGAACAGGCGAGGCAGGAGGAGCAGCGAAATGTGCTGATCTGGAGAGTGGTGCTCGGTATCGCGGCCACTCTCGCGCTTCTTGTGTTCGGTGAGTTACTGTGGTTCGGGGAGCGAGCCTATTTGAAACTGCGGGAGGATTGGAATACGGAACAGGCCCCGATCGTGGAACGCATCATCTCCCAGAAAACTACAATCAATGAACTTGTGAGCTTTGAGGACTCCGACTTGGTGCCTTTCGACATGCTGGTGGCCATACAGCCTTTTCTGACCGATGCCGTCTGGTTTACCAAGGTGGAAACGAACGGAACGAATAGCCTTAAGGTTTTCGCCAACGCAACCAGCAATGGGCAGGTCAACCAGTTCAAGGCGAGGTTGGAACGTTTTGTTAAAATTGATACCGTAGAGCTGGAGAATATCCAGAGTCGGCCAGGTGGGGCGACCTTCACTGCGTTTCTCAATTTCAAGACCGGATCCTTTTCAAGTAGAAGTGTGAGTGAGGAGGTCGCGAACAATGGCTAGCTCGAATATCAAGAACGACTTCCAGTATTGGGTCGCCTTTTTACGCGTCCGCTTCTTCCGGCTTTCGATGCGGGAGAAGGTACTGACGGTCCTGTTTGTCGGCGCTTTGTTGGGAGTATGGTTTTCGTTTCAAATTGAGCGACATGGCGCCGCCCAGTATGATATCAAGGTTGCGAACAATGCGGCCAAAGACCAGGGAGACCAACTGGCAGACGAGGCGAGCACGGAGGAACAATACAACTATCTCATCCAGGATATCAATCTCGGCGAACTTCCCTCGGTGAATGAGGTCAATGCTCGCATAGACGATCTGATTCGAAAGTACGGTTTTGGTGACTTCAAAATCAATTCTCCTAAATCGAGTGCGGGCAATCCGCTTACTTTTCATACCTTTACCATCGATCTTGGGAAAGCGAACTACAATCGGCTCATCGAATTTACGAATGAGATCAAAACGAATTTACCCTATGTCAGTCTGCGTCAGATTACGATTCAAGCGCAGCGGCGGACACCAGAATTTCTCGATGTGAAGCTTGAATTGAAATCCATCGAATACACACCATGAATTATTGGATACGAAAAGCGAATTTTGTCACCCTGGCTCTAATGTTTGCCTGGGGAGCGTTGTCCCAAGTTGGACAGGCGCAAGACGCAAATGCCCCTGTGGTGAACGCGGCGGAAGACGATCCGGTGAGGATCCTCTGGCGAGGTGAGCCGCTAGTAAGCGTTCTCCATTCTCTGGAGACTTTGACGGGGAGATCTGTTATTCGCCCTCAAGCGTTGCCGACTCCGGAGTTCACGTTCGACAGTCGCGGAGATATGACCCTTGATGAAGCCATTCTGGCGATTGAGAGTTTACTTAGCATTAATGGCATTGGAGTGACTCCTCTCGGGGATAAGTTTCTCAAGGTAGTTTCCATCAACACAATCCGGACCGAGGCTCCTGAGTTGGAAGTGGATACGCTTTTAGATCGCCAGCCGAGCGGGAAGGTAGTGAGCAAGCTGTTTCGCTTGCAGTATCTGGATTCCCAGACGTTCCAGTCCCAAATACAGCAATTCCTGAGCCCTGGATTTAGCACGATTATTCCGTTTCAGAATTCAAATGCGGTGCTGGTGACGGATACGATTAGCAATCTTCAGCGGCTGGAATATGTGGTCTCTGAAGTAGACAAGCCGAGTCGTCTCAATGTGAAGACAGAGTTCTACACTTTGCAATACGCTCAAGCCAGTGAAGTGGCGGAGCAAATACAGAGCCTGATTGATGCTGCGAGGGCAAATTTCGGGGAACAGTCTAATTCTGGGTCGAACCCTAACAATCGAAACCAAACGAGGGGAGGTCAAAACACCGGTGGGGACCAACCTGCGCGCCCCACGGTAAATGCGGTACCGGCGGGAGAGGGCGCCATTCCTAGCCAAATCCTGTTTGGATCAAATACGGCGATCGCCTCTGATGATCGCACGAATCAGATCATAATAATGACGGAACCGTCGAATATCGTGTTTTTCGACGAGATAATCGAAAAGCTGGATATCAAGTCTGACCCTGCCACGCGTATCGAGGTTATCATCCTAAACCACGCTCAAGCAACGGAAGTCGCGGGACTGTTAAGCAGTTTTGTCAGTGGCTCCACTTCCGCAGAAACAGGTGACCGGTCTCAGGCTAATGCCAACCAGAACACGCAGCAACAAAATCAGAGAGGCAACCAGAGCGTAAGTCAGAATGGTCGTCAACTGTTGCAGCAAAATCAGCCTTTGCAGCAGCAGGTAAGGAATGCCGTCAATGCGACTTTGGAAGAGCGGGACAGCCAATTCAGCGAATTCATGACGATCGAGGCAGACGAGCGAAGTAACTCACTGATAATTTCAGGTACTCGAAGTGATTTGGACTTGATGACAGAGCTGATTGCGAAAATCGATGTATTGCTCCCACAGGTACGGATTGAAGTGATCATTGCTGAGGTGAACTTAGACAAAGATTCGAATCGCGGAATGGATCAAATCACAGGCTCCTATGTTCAAAACGAAGTGGCGGGTGAGCCCAATATAACGAACCTGCAAGGCCTGGACCTTTTGGGGATCGGTGCGAACAATGTGTCATTAAATTTGGATGCAACGACCGGTATCATTTCTAACCTGAGTTTCGATGCAATTCTATCCGCTGCTCAAACGAATAGCAATGTCCGTATTCTCTCAATACCGACATTGCTGACCACGCATAATCAGGAAGCGACCTTTACTGTCGGCCAGCAACGTCCGATTGTAACGGGCACGACAACCGACAATACGCTGAGTACGTCGGTTCGGGAAACGGTGCAATACCAGGATATCGCCATTGAGCTGAAAGTGAAGCCGCTAATCGGTCCGAATGACATCATTCAGCTGGAAATCGATCAATCGGTGAATGACATTGATGGATCTGTAGAAATTAATGGAAACCAGCAGCCCATTATCGGCCGCCGTCAAATGGTTTCGTTTGTGAGCGTAAAAAGCAACGGTTTGGTGGTGCTTGGCGGTATGCAGCGAAGTAAGGAAACGAAAACGCTGAACAAGATGGCAGTACTCGGCGATATCCCCGTTTTAGGAAATGTTTTTCGCAGCCGGGGAACTGATTATGAGAAAAGAGAGCTACTCGTATTTATCCGTCCCAAAGTCATTCGCGATTCCGATGAGGCGGATTTAGATGCGCGGGAAAAGATGCTCGGCCATCCAATGGACAGTAAGCTTGGAGAGTTTTTAGATGAAGGCCGATTTGACCTCACTAAAGACTTAACGAAAGATTCGAATTCCAAAAAGAAAGAGTCGAAAGATTCCGTTGCCAGAAAACCATATAAACGGTAAGGAATCGATAATGAACATGGCGGTAAAAGTAGGAGTCTTGCTAGCTTTCCTTTCTTTGGGGGGGGTGGTCCACGCTCAGGATAGCGAACCTCGGTCACCCTTTGCTCCTCCTTCGGCTAAAAAGCCCGTAGCCGCTCCCCCGAAAGTAGCGCCGGCGACCGCATTGGATTCTATCGAATTTCGAGGCATTATCGAAATTGGTGGGACTGCTTGGGTAAGTGTTTACGATCCCAAAACCAAGAAGAGTTATCGGCTCACCAAGGACGAATTGGGAGAGGACGGGTTTAGCTTGGTTAATTACAATACCGGTGGAAAACCGGGTGAAGAAACGATCGTGATTCGGCAGAATGGTCTAACCAAGCAGTTGAGTCTTAAAGACGCCGACATCATCACTCTGAAGGAAACGCCTCGGCAGTCTCCGCAGCGGGCGGCCGAGAATGTGCAGCCAACTCCTGCCGCTCCGGTGAGGAGGCCGACGCCGAATGGAAATCAGAACATGGAAGCGGCTAGTGATGAGGAGGTTCGCGAACGAATGCAGCGAGTCGCTGAAGAAATCCGCCGTCGCCGGGCGCTCCGCAGCAATATTATAAATGACGGAAACCAGTAATGACGGTTGCTGAGCTAAATTTTTTGGATACACTCAAACTGAGCCAGGATCAACTGACTGAGTTGGAAGGATTGAGACGCTCGGAACGGCTCGAGCAACTCGCCGAGTGGCAGAATAAAAACCTGAGCGAAATGGTTGATTGGCTGGGAGATGAGACTGGAATGGCGGTTGTTTCCCACGAGCATTTTGATCTCGATCGATTGAGCGCGATTCCGCTTCGCATTCTGCACGAGTTTCATTGTGTTCCTATCAAGCCATTGGATGGGGAGTGGGAAGAGGACCAATTAGCCCTCGCGACCGGTTGGCCAGTTGAAGGTATTATGGACGACTGGGTTTACGCGACCTGCGGTCAACGCCCCATTTGGAGATTGGCGAATCCGGACCGTATTTCTAAATTTATTACGCAAAATTTAGGGGTAGGCGCTGAAAGTTTAGACGAGTCGTTTGATATCGATGATGACCTAGTCTCTGCTGAAGTCGCGGAAGAAGAGGATGAGGACGCGGCGATCATTCGCTTTGTTAACGAGGTGTTCCACCAAGCAGTTGAAGATGGAGCGACTGACATCCATTTCGAGCCCATGGAAGACGAGCTTCGCATTCGCTATCGGATTGATGGGCTGCTAGTCTCCGTTCCCGTTCCTGACAACCTCAGAAAGTTCCAGGACGCGATCGTCTCCCGACTGAAGATTATGGCGAAGCTCAATATTTCTGAGCGTCGCCTCCCTCAGGATGGAAGAATCAATCTGAAAACGGCGGATACTACTTTGGACATCCGCCTGTCAACCATGCCGGTGATGTATGGCGAGAGCATTAGTTTGCGTTTGCTGAACAAAAAAAGCTCTCCTCTGAGCCTTCAGCAACTCGGCATGTCGGATGCGGATCAGCAGAAAGTGGACCGCGTGCTTGGACTACCCCACGGCATTATTTTGGTTACGGGTCCGACGGGCTCTGGTAAGTCGACATCGCTTAACGCGTTTATTCGGAAAATCAATTCCGAAGACCGTCGCATCATCACGGTTGAGGATCCCATCGAGTATGAGGTTCCGGGTGTGAATCAGATTCAAGTCAAACAAGAGATTGGCTTTGGGTTTGCCGAGGCGCTGAGGCACGTCTTGAGACAAGACCCTAACGTCATTATGGTAGGGGAAATTCGCGACCGGGAAACGGCAGATATCGCGATTCGAGCCTCCCTTACGGGGCACCTTGTTTTCAGCACGCTCCATACGAATGACTCAGCAGGGGCGATCACGCGATTGACGGATATGGGGATTGAGCCTTTTCTCATCGCATCCGGTGTGGAGCTTGTTATTGCGCAGCGACTCTTGCGGAGGCTTTGTCAGGATTGCTACGAATTGAAACCGTTTGAACGAACGGTTGTATCGGATTCCCTCCGTGTATTGGATATGCCTGATTCAGCGATGGATGGCGTTGTCGAATTGCCCGTGGCAAAGGGTTGTGAACGGTGCCGGAATATTGGTTACAAAGGGAGAATTGGGATTTACGAGATCTTAAGAGTTACGGAGGCTTTGCATGATCCTATCGTGAATCGTGAGGCAGCGCCGCTGATGCGTGAGATCGGCCGTAAAGGCGGTTTGGTCACACTGGGAGAGTCCGGATGGAATCTCGCCCTGAAAAATCTGACTACTTTGGACGAAGTCGTACGCACGATTTCCGTTAAAGAAGGATAGTTTGCTTTAAAAAATGTCTATCTTCCTTCTGCATTCCTGATTTAGTCCATGCCAAGTTTCACCTACAGCGCAAAAGATTTAAACGGCGATTCTGTAAGAGGGTCAATCGATGCCGTGAATCGAAAAGTGGCGCTGCAGAAGTTGACTGCACAGAAGCTCAGGCCGTTGTCGGTAAATGAGACTAATGAGTTGCGGGTGGGGAAAGGGGGCTTATCTGGGTTTAGCTCCCTGTTTAGTTCGAATAGCTCCAAGCCAAAGGTGAAGGCGCTGAACCGAAGTGTGGCCCTCCCGTTTTTGACCGGCATTCGTGAATTGCTTAATTGCGGTATTCAGTCTGCGGATGCGTTGAGGATGATGAGTACCCGTTTGAGTGATCCTCAACAGAAACTATTGGCTACCAATCTGTGGGATGAGCTGCGTCAGGGCCGTTCCCTGTCGGAGGCCTTTAGAAAGCAGCCAAAAGTCTTTCATGAAAGCGTTGTTAGTCTAGTTGAGGCAGGCGAGGCGACCGGAAACCTGAAGAACGTGCTTACGCGAATTGTGGAAAGCATGGAGGAGCAAAAAGCGATTCGAGGCAAGCTCGTCGCTGCTTTGTCGTATCCTTGCTTTCTGATACTTGTCGCTATCGGGCTAGTGTTTCTTTTTCTCTTCAGTTTACTTCCTCGTATTGAAGGATTGCTGGCGTCTTTGGGCGGTAATTTGCCTGCATCAACGAAGATTCTGATAGCAACTGCGGATGGACTTCTCAACTACGGTTGGATCGCGGCAATAGGGATTGCCCTTGTCGTAGCGCTGCTGGTTTCCTGGCGCAAATCCCCTGCCGGCCGTTTCAAATTCGACGCCTTACTTCTCCGCATTCCGGGAGCAGGGCGAATCGTGAGGGATACTCAAATCCTGCAATTCACGCAAACGCTTTCCCTTTTGTTGGAAAACGGAATCATCATGGTCCAAGCTCTGGCCATGGCGGAGCGGTCGCTTTCAAACTATTCCATGCGTAGCGCCTTTTCTGAAGCGCGCACGAAGGTGGTCGAAGGGGTTGCCCTTTCGACCGCGTTCAAGTCGACCGGGTATTTCGAAGATATGGCTCTGGACGTATTTACCGTGGGAGAAAACACAGGGGATGTCGTACCCGGGCTTAGGCAGATGTCTCGCCAGTATTCAGAGATGATAGACAAGTTTGTTAAGACGCTTCTTGGATTTGTCTCAACGGGCGTATTGCTTGGCGTATTCGCGATGGTTGGGATGATCGCGTTTGGCATAATCTCTGCAGTGTTCCAGCTTTCCAGTTCGCTTTCGGCAGGGTAGTCGAAGGTGGGCGAATCAAGTTGGCGTTAGTGGGAGCGCTTTTTGGTGAGTACTACCGCGTCATGGTGATCGACGATGCCTCTTTCGACATAGTCAATGATGGTGAAAAATCGTGACCAGTTTTCCAGGACGTACTGCTTTGTATGGTGAGCGTCTTGATAGAACTTAGGCAAACCGTCCTTCTTGAAGAATCGTTGTTTGGAGTCATTGAAAACAAATCCACTCATCATGTCGACCTCCCGGGAATGGAGCTCTCGATGGTGGTCACCATGGACCGAAGCAATGAGGATCCCGCCGGGCTGAAGCAGGCGGCTCATTTCTTCCAGCCATTGGTTTTGGCGACGTTCATCGAGATGGGTGAAAACAGAAATTGAGAATATCAGATCGAACGATTCCCTATTGAAATGTGTAGGAGGATTGGGATCTATATGCTCAAATCGAGGGCCGTGAAGACGCTTCTGACACCAGCGTATCGCAGCGGAGTCGATATCAATGCCCCATAGGTTTGTTTGATCGCTGTTTGTTATATTCCTTAGGACGCGGCCGGTTCCACATCCAAAATCGAGTATGTTTTCAAATCCATCGATCGGACGATTGAGGTTGGCCAGAATCTTCTCGATACTTCCCCATGACAGTCTTCCCACTTCAATATAGCCATGAGGCTCTGTCGATCCGTGTACTCGATATCTGAGTCTTGGGGATGGAACTGCTGGAGCCTTTTCTTTTTTCGGTCCTAGTTTCTCAGCTAGACCTAGAAAAAGAAATCTTAATTGGAGAACCAAATAGCTAATCATTTGTTTAGTTAGGTTCCTTCTGCTCGTGGATCAAAATAATCTTGTGGTTAAAGGAATCGCGCAATGGCTTCTTATCTGTCGATTCAGTTTTTGGAAATACACCTTAATGTCACCCACAATCAGAATAGCTATCCGGTTCTTGCTCGCTAAAAAGCGCTCGATGTTGATGAGCTTGGCAGGAATTGTTTTTGGAGTGGGCTTTTTCATTTCTACCCAAGCTCAACTGAGCGGTTATCAGGAGCTATTTATCGAAACGATCCTTGGAACCGATGGAGCGATAAGAATCGAAGATCGCATCCAAGACGCGAATGTCTTTGTGGCTGCTTCAACAACGAAAAACACCAGCACGAATTTCTTCATCACCGACAAGAACAACCGGCGTTTTGTCGAGGGTATCGAGCATCCTGATAACGTAATCGAAGCCATCAGCGAATTGGAGAATTTCGAAGCGGCATCTCCGGTAATCAAGGGGAGCATCCAGCTGCAGAGTCCTCTTCGAAAAGACAATGGTCAAGTTTACGGGATAATGGTTGATGAGCATATCGCGGTTTCCGCCCTTGAGGACCAGATCCAGTTGGGGTCAATCGAGGATTTCAGGGGCGCCCCCACGGGAATCATTATGGGGCACAAGATGGCGGCGCGCCTGGATGTGACGGTGGGTGACTCGATTATCATTCGGGCAGTGGATCAGCAGCGAAGGTATCGAATCACAGCGATTTTCGAGACAGGGGTATCGGACATCGACAAGACCCGTGTATTTATGCACCTGAGCGCGGCGCGATCGTTATTGAAGAAGCCGCACGGTGTCAGCTTCATTCAGGTTAGCATCTACGACAGGGATCACGCCATGGTGGATGCGGAGGCGATCGAGCGGGTTGCCAAGCATTTCTCGGCTCCTTGGCAGGAGCGGGAAAAGTCATGGATGCAGCTGTTCAAGACCCTCCAGATTTCGGCAGCGATTACTGTTTCGACGATAATCATCATTTCAGGACTGGGTATGTTTAGCACGTTGTTCATGATCGTCATGGATAAGACTCGAGAGATCGCGATTCTCCGCTCTATGGGCTACACCCGTAATGACATTTCGAATATTTTTCTTTGGCAGGGGGTGATCGTTCTCATCTGTGGCACGATTCTTGGTTGTGGAATGGGTTACCTTATTACCTTTGCTATCTCCTATCTGCCGATGCCCCTTTCAGGAATTTTCGCCACTGAGTACTTTGTGGTCAATTCGACGGCATGGCACTATGTCCAAGCAGTGATCGCGGCGATTATTATTGTGATGATTGCCTGTTTCGCTCCTTCCCGGAAGGCGGGGAAACTTGTGCCGGGAGACGTGATTAGGGGAACGGCGGCATGAGTGAGATTGATGTGGGAGGGCAAAAGGAAGTCGCTCTGGAATGTCGCGAGCTCCACAAGCACTTAGGGGAGGGCGAAACTCAAGTGCATGTGCTGCGAGGGGTGAACTTGAAGCTCTATCGCGGCGAGGTTTCAGCGATTGTTGGGCCCTCGGGTTGTGGAAAGAGCACTCTGCTCTATCTTCTTGGGCTGTTGGATTTGCAGGACTCGGGCTCTATTTTGATCCAAGGGGAGGAAGTGCCGCCAAACAATGATGGAGAGCACACGCGCATCCGTGGAGAAAACATCGGGTTTGTATTCCAGTTTCACTTCCTGTTGCCTGAGTTTAGCGCAGCGGAGAACGTGATGTTGCCGATGCGGAAGCTAGGGCGGCTCAGTCCGAAAGAGATGAAATCGCGTGCCCATGCTTTGCTAAATGAAGTCGGGCTTGGTGATAAGACACATCGCTTGCCGTCCCAGCTTTCTGGAGGCGAGCAGCAGAGAGTTGCGATCGCCCGGTCATTGGCGAATACGCCAGGTGTGTTGCTCGCGGATGAGCCGACCGGCAACTTGGATGTCAAAAACTCGCTAATGGTGTTCGAGTCGCTAACTCGTCTTGCAAAAGAGAAAGGTCAAGCTGTTCTGATCGTTACTCACAATCCCGACTTGGCCGAGAAGTGCGATCGGATTTTGAGGATGCAAGACGGACAGTTCATCTGATCAATCGATCCCCATGCAGTGGGCTGCAGGATCCGAGAGATCCGTTCCAACTAATGGCTTGTCATTAGATTTTCAGTTCCGATTCAAAGGCCGTTCTAATAACTTCCCACACTGAAGCAGCAACTCGCTAAATTTTATTTGCTATTTAAACAGGCTTTCCTTCACTCCCGAAACTGAAACTGACCATCCTCCGAACAGTGAGTTCCGAAAATTCCCGCAAATCATTTATTCTAAGGTCGCTGGCTGCTATCTCAGGATTAGCTGCACTGCCAACACTGCTAAGTCGAAAGCGGTCCAAACCATCGAATCCAGATAAAATCGCGATCGCCTTCAATCTGCGAAGCGATCCTAACGCAATTTCGAGAAGCGAATCGGGATCAGTCTAGACCGCTTCTGTTTATAATAGAGCGACAACGAATATCACGTCATGTCAAAAGTGTTTCCAAAGTGGTCTAACGCGCTTCCTTTAAAGATAATCGTCTTTCTTTTTATCTTAGCGGCGGCCGTTGTTTCCGGAGTAACTTACTACGCAACTCCAAACTACACACGCGTCGGCTACCAGCCCGCGCAGCCAGTGCCCTATGATCACAGTTTTCATGTGGGGGAACTCGGGTTGGATTGCCGTTACTGCCACAGCAAGGTTGAGGAGTCAGGACACGCGAACATCCCCTCCGCTAGCACCTGCATGTCCTGCCATAGCCAGATAAAAACAGACAGCGAGTTGCTGGAGCCGATCAGAGCGAGCTATGCATCTGGAGACCCGGTTCCTTGGGTTCGCGTCCACGAAACACCGGACTATGTCTATTTTAACCACTCGGTACACGTAAACCGCGGCGTCTCCTGTGTGGAATGCCATGGCAAGGTGAACGAGATGGAAGTCGTGACCCATGACCAGTCTCTCAGCATGGGTTGGTGCTTGGACTGTCACCGCAATCCAGAAGAGCATATTCGTCCTGTCGACCTGGTTACCGATCTTGATTGGGTGCACCCGGGCGGCAAGAAAGGCCAGATCGAAGACGGCATGAAGTTCGTCGAAGAGTGGAACATTAACCCTCCTCAAAGTTGCTCAGGCTGCCACCGATGAAACCGATTAATTCCACACCTTCCACCAAGGCAGAGCAAACGGGGCCTCGCTACTGGCGAAGCCTTGACGAGTTGTCCCAGTCTCCTGAATTCATCGAGCAAGTGCACCGTGAATTCGGGCCCGAGGCATCGGAGATGAACGAGGTCGACCGCCGTCATTTCTTCAAGATAATGGCCGCATCTTTCGCATTGGGCGGAGTAGGCTTTACCGGTTGCCGTCGTCCGGAGTCCCATATTTTGCCGCATTCGAAGGCTCCTGAGTACCAGGTGCCCGGCCAGCCGCTTTACTATGCGTCCCAATTTTCTCTGCGGGGTGAAGGGATCCCTTTGCTCGTCGAGACTCACGCGGGTCGTCCCACAAAAATCGAGGGCAACTCCGATTACAAAGGCTACAGCGGCGGAACCAGTCTCAAAGCCCAGGCGTCATTGCTCGAGCTCTACGATCCTGATCGCTCGACCCGCTACACCAAAGACGGCGCGAACCTTTCAAAAGAGGAAGCGCTCGATACCCTCAAGAATTTAAATGGAGCGTTTAGCGCTTCCAAAGGAAAAGGCGTCGCCGTTTTAACCGAAAAGTCTTCGTCACTCACTCGCCTCCGCCTGAAGAAGGCCTTTCTTAAGGCCTATCCTAATGCGATCTGGTCTGAGTATGAGCCGGTTGCGACAGAAAACTCGAAGGAAGCAGCGGCTTTAATTGCCGGCGCCAATCTCGAGCCGAAGTACGACCTTACGGACGCAGAGCGCATTCTCAGCGTTGAGGGCGATTTTCTAGGAGACAATCCAGGGAGCCTTAGCCTGAGCAAGCAGTTTGCCGATGGCCGACGGGTGCGTTCAGCGGAAGATCAGATGAACCGGTTATATGTTGCCGAAAGTGGTTTCAGCTTGACCGGAGCGATGGCGGATCACCGCAAGCGTCTCGCAAGCAGCCATATGACGGCTCTGCTCGCGGCGGCTGCCCTCGAAATCAATCTCGGAGTGGAAGGCGAAGCCCTTCAGCCGATTTTTGAGAAACTTGTCAGTGGTCTCGATTCGGATACGAAAGAATGGATCAGCAAGGCCATGGCCGACCTAGACCACTTCAAAGGCAAAAGCCTGGTTTACGCTGGCCCGCAATTGAGCAAGGAGGCCCAGGGGATCGCGTTGCTGATAAACGAGAAACTGGGAAATCTGGGTAAAACGCTCAAGCTGGTTGAAGTTGAAGCGGATAATTCAGCAAGCATCCAAGAGCTGAGCGAGGCAATCGACTCCGGCTCAATTGAAACGTTGATTATCGCTGGCGGCAATCCTGTCTATAACGCGCCCGCTGATCTTGATTTTGGTTCCAAGCTAGGGAAGATTGAATCGGTTCTCCGGCTGGGTTACTATGACGATGAAACGTCGGAGAAATCCAATTACCACTTTGTTCAGTCCCACTACCTAGAGTCTTGGGGGGATGGCCGTACTTACAATGGTGATATCCTCACCCAGCAGCCAATGATCTTGCCTCTGTTCGATGGCATCTCGGAGATTGAGATGCTCGGACGATTGGTTGGTGGCGAAAACGTAGATGGGCATAGTCTTGTTTACGGAACTTTCCAGAATATTGGTTCCAAGGGGAAACGGGCATTCGACAAGTTCCTCCATGACGGCTTCCTGAGCGATTCGGGTTTCAAAGTGAACCGGTCCCTGATTTCAGGAATGAAACTGGCGAATGTACTTGCAGATGCGGAGGCTCCGGTTTCGCCAACCGGTAAAGACAATTTAGAAGTCGTATTCACGGTGGACTCTTGCGTCGACGATGGGCGTTATTTGAACAACGGATGGCTTCAAGAGTGTCCGGATCCCATGACGAAGATGACGTGGGACAACGCTATTTACGTAAGCCCGCGACTAGCCAATGAGCTGGACATCGTGGCTGCGGATTCATTGCTGCAAATTACCCGCAAGAATCCAAACGTAGTCAAAGACGGACGGTCTTACTCTCCTGTTGGCAAGGTCTCGGTGGGAGGGCGCGAGGTTACAGGAGGCATTCAGATCCTTCCAGGCCTAGATAATTATTCGATCATTCTTCCTCTTGGATACGGTCGTGCCCGCACGGGTAGAGTGGGTACCAATTCTGGCTACAGTTCCTACCCAGTACGGACATCGGATACCGCTCATTTCGCTTCCGGCGCTTCGATCGAGCTGACGGGTGAAGTCATCCAGCTCGCGAATACACAAGAACACTGGTCGATGGAAGGGCGGGCGATCATTCGCGAGTCCAATATCGACGACTACGCGTCGGATCCGCATTGGGTGGACAAGATGGGTATGGAAAGCCACTCGCCTCCGGTACTCGGGAAGGACAAGGGAATGTCTGTACAGGAGCGTTCGATGTCCACTCCTCGTGGAGGATCCGCTTACGAGCATCCCAACCACACCGGTATCCATCAGTGGGGAATGTCGATCGACTTGAACGTCTGCTCGGGTTGTAATGCCTGCGTCGTTGCCTGCCAAAGTGAAAATAATATTCCAATCGTAGGGAGAGACCAAGTACGTCGTGGTCGGGAAATGCACTGGATCCGGTTGGATCGCTACTTCTCTTCGAATGTTGTCAAGCGCGACAAAGACGGAAATCCGATTTTAGATAGCCATGGAGAAACGCAGCTCGATCTAGCAGCGATTCCGGAGGATCCGCAAGTTTCACTCCAGCCGATTGGCTGCATGCATTGTGAAACCGCGCCTTGCGAAACGGTTTGTCCGGTTAATGCGACGGTACACGATGAAGACGGCCTCAACACGATGGCTTACAATCGCTGTATTGGAACTCGCTACTGTGCGAACAATTGTCCGTACAAAGTGCGCCGCTTCAATTTTATGGATTACCAGCAGCGTCCTTTGGACCGTCTGTACGAAGGACCGCTAGCGCCAAAGGGGATGCCGGAGTTGGTCCAGATGGCCCAGAATCCAGATGTTTCGGTTCGCATGCGTGGGGTGATGGAAAAGTGCACCTATTGCGTACAGCGTATCCAGCAAGCGAAGATTGCCCAGAAAGTAAAGGCTAGGGATAGCAACGACATCCGGATTCCTGACGGAACGATCAAGGTAGCCTGTCAGCAGGTTTGTCCGATGGATGCGATTGAATTTGGGGATGTCAGTGATCCTAACAGCAAGGTTTCAGAGCTACAGGCTAACGAGCGTAACTACGCGGTTCTTGGATACACCAATGCTCGTCCACGTACGACCTATCTCGCAAAACTCCGAAATCCAAATCCAGAGATGCCTGACTATTTCGATCAACCGCTCTCCAAGGGAGAATACGATGCGGCCACGCCGCATCACGGTGATGATCACGATTCACATGATGATCACGGTCATGAAGCAGCACATTCTGATTCACACTCCGAGCAAGGAGGGTCGCACTAATGGCTAGCGCACATCCTATTTCCGACGAAGTTAAGCCGGCCATTCTCCAAGAAGTTGATCCGGTCGACATCCCGCGTCCCGCTCTTGTCGACAATAACCGGAGCTTTAGCTGGATAACCGACAAGATCTGCGGAATCGTGGAAGAGAAGACGCCTACCTGGTGGTGGGTGTGTTTCATTATGGCTTGCGCGACGGCTTCGTTCACAGTTATGGGGCTCGTCTACTTGGTCGCCACTGGAACAGGTGTCTGGGGACTGGCAAATCCCGCGAACTGGGGATGGGCGATTGTAAACTTTGTTTTCTGGATCGGTATTGGTCACGCGGGTACTCTTATTTCCGCGATCCTCTGCCTCCTTCGCCAAAAATGGCGGACTTCCATCAATCGAGCGGCCGAGGCGATGACGATTTTCGCGGTGGTTTGCGCGGGCATCTTTCCGGTATTCCACGTAGGACGTGTGTGGATGGCCTGGTTCCTTTTCCCTATACCGAATGCAAACGCCATTTGGCCTAACTTTCGGTCGGCACTTCTGTGGGACGTTTTTGCGGTATCAACTTATGGCACGGTCTCGGTCCTTTTCTGGTATGTTGGATTGATTCCT
>CALDFV010000099.1 GCA_937942145.1 uncultured Opitutaceae bacterium | reverse complement strand
ATTCGCTTGGACTCCCACCGCTTGAATTACTGATTCCACCTCAAGCTTCACGGGCTTGCCCTTTTTCACATAGTCGATGGTGACCGAGTTCTTACCGACCTTCGCTTCCTTGATCTCGATCCCAAGTTCACAATGGATCTTCTGCTTTTTAAAGGAGCGCTCCAGCACTTTAGCCACTTCCTCGTCTTCGACGGGAACGAGCTGGGGCAAAATTTCGAGGATCGTCACCTCGGTTCCAAACGCATTCAGAAAATAGGCAAACTCCACCCCGATCGCGCCGGATCCTATGATCGCCACCGATTTGGGCTGTTTTTTCATGACCAGCGCTTCGCGTGAGGTCATCACCCGTTCGTCTTGGATCGGAAGAAATGGCAGTACCTTGGCCCGGCAACCGGTCGCGATTAGGATATTATTCGCTTTCAGGCTCTCCCCTTTTCGATCCCCTTCGGTTAACGTAATCGCACCCGCTTCAGTCACTTGAGCCTTCGCTACGATGTAATCTACCTTGTTCTTCTTGAAGAGAAATTCGATTCCCTTAGCCATTTGATCGGCAACACCCCGAGAGCGCTCGATCACCTTGGCAAAGTCGTACTCTACCGATCCGACGGTTATGCCGAAGGTCTCCGCCTTCTGTAAACTCGCCATCAGCTCAGCGCTTTTTAGCAAAGCCTTGCTGGGAATACAGCCCCAGTTCAGGCAGGTACCTCCTGCCCGTTCCATTTCAACACAGGCCACTTTCTTGCCGAGTTGTCCTGCGCGTATCGCAGCTGCGTAGCCTCCCGGCCCTCCTCCAATGACAATGAGATCGTATTTTGCTTCTGACATATCCGAAATAATGAAGGCCAACCCAGTAGGTAACATCTAACGTCATGTCTAGGACAATGATCACCCCAACGCAGGATTCGACGAGCCAGGGCGTGAAAGAAGAGCTGTCCTATCCTACTTCAGTTTGCCTAGATATCGATCACGTCGTCGTCGTGATGAAGGGCGCGTTTTTCCGAGAATGTCTGCTTTCTCACTTTCGGGTCGAGAGAACCCTCTACTCGCCCGTTCTGGGAAACCTCGACTCGTACTCGGTTTTGGGCTCCGTTGATCCAGGAATTAAAAAACAGATTCAGCACCGTAATTATCAATGCTCCGAGAAACGCATACCAAAAGCCGTCCACATAAAATCCATCCACCAAGTAGGCGACGAAGGAGTACAACAGGGCATTGATGACCAGTAGTCCGATACCCATGGTCAGAACGACGAATGGCAATGCGAACAAGATAAGCAAAGGTCTCAGCACTGCCGAAAATAACGCCAGCAAGCAAACTGCGACGACTAAGGTTTGATAGTCAACGTATTGAATGCCCGGCAACATCCAACTGCCGAGAAGAACACCCATCGCGCTCACGAGAGCTCGCTTAAAAAAAACAGCCATAGCCATATTGAACCCGACCAATCAATCGCGGGCCACGTTCCATTGCCAGCCCTTTATTCCCTTTATCCTCCGTCCCAAATCTCTTTTCGCCAATCCTCAACTGCCAATCGTTCATCCTTAAACAACCTTGCCCTAGTCTCTTCATTGTCCTGAATAGCCCTCTTTTATGCGAATTGCTCTCATCCAGGACCATCTTCGTAATGGCGGAACCGAAAACCAGACCCTGCACATCGCAAACGGTCTGGCAAAAAGCGGCCTGGAAGTCCATGTGATCATCTTTCGTCAGGGAGGGGTCCTCGACGAAAAAGCGGCTTCATCGGATTTCACCCTCCATTTTCTGAATCAAGGCCTCCTGAAAACGGATTGGTTCGCGCCCGGTCTTGATTCACTTCTTCAATCGCTAAAAGCCGAAGCCATTATTTCGATGGGCCGCATGGCCAATTGTCACGCCGGCCTCCTTTCTAATCGGAAACGCCCCTATAAAGTCATTGCCACGTTTCGCACGGGCAAGCGCATCCCTTTCCTCCAGAGACGGGCCCTGCGGCTCGCCGACGGACTAGTCGCCAACAGCCACGAAGCACTTGAGCGGATTAAGAGAACCTACGGCATTGAGAACCCAAACTCGTTTGTAATCTACAATGGCTGTATTCGTGATACGACTTCGCTCCAATCTGCTGCACCTCGATCTGTAGATAAACCCGTCCGGCTGATCAGCGCGAGCATGTTCCGACCGGAGAAAAAACAAGTCAGGCTATTGAGAATCTGTAGCCAGCTGCCTGCCCAGATCGACTGGCATTTAACGCTGGCCGGTGATGGTCCACAACGGGATTTCTGTATCCAGGAGGCCGATCGGCTAGGAATCACGGATCGAATCGAATTTCCCGGACTCCTTCCCAATCCAACCGATCTTTATCAATCCAGCCACATCGCAATTCACGCTTCATCCAAGGAGTCCCTCCCAAACTTTCTCGTTGAGGCCCAGAGCTTCGGCTTGCCCGTGGTCGCTTACAACGTTGATGGAGTCGGAGAAACCTTCGAGAACGGGAAATCCGGATTTTTAATCGACCATGGAAATCAATCGCAATTCGTAGAAAAACTCCAGTTGTTGATCGAATCCGAGGACCTGAGACTGCAAATATCCCAGGCCGCACGGGAATATGCCCACCGCCATTTTGCTCCGGAAGCGCAAATCAACGCCTACATCGATCTACTGAAGCAACTAATCTAATCTTTGCCCGCTATGAACGAATCACTTCGTGCTCTTCGTAGGAATCACTATTTTAATGCCCAAAACGCTTTCCGATCTTAAGTCCATTCGCCTGCGAGGGGTTCGACAGAACAACCTCAAGAATATTGATGTCGATATTCCGCTGGGGAAATACATCGCCGTGACCGGCCTGAGCGGCGCGGGCAAGTCCTCGCTCGTTTTTGAAACACTCCATGCGGAGGGCCAACGTCGCTATGTTGAAACCTTCAGTGCCTACACGCGACAGTTTCTCGACCTACTCGAAAAACCCGACCTGGACGAAGCTGAGAACGTCCGTCCATCGATCGCGATCGAGCAGAAGAATACAATCAAAACCTCTCGTTCCACCGTGGGAACGATGACCGAGCTGACCGACTTTTTCAAAATCTGGTTCAGCCATGTGGCGACCCTCTTCGATCCCGTAACCGGAGAGGAAATACAGGACGACAATCCGAAAACGATATGGGAAAAATCTCTGAAGCGATGGTCTTCGCAAGCTGTAGTCATTGCTTTCGAAATTCACCGCCCCGAAAAGCTCGATTGGGTGGAAATGTTCCAGAACGTCAAAGCCCAAGGGTATTCACGTTTCATAACCGAATCAGGAATCTTTCACCGAGTAGATGACAACAACGCCATAAAAGCTCTTTCCGGTAAAAAGGACACGGTTGCCTACGTTGTCCAGGACCGGATGCGTTTAGAAACGAAGCACCTGGGACGTTTTCTTGAGGCCGCCGAAACTGCTCTTGAGTTCGGCCAAGGCGAACTGGTTCTCTTCAACGATAAGCCAACGCTTCTCGATCGGTTTTCCAGTGGCCTCCATTCCACGAAAAGCGGAAAACGATTTCGCCCTGCTATCCCCGCTCTTTTCTCTTTCAATTCACCCATCGGAGCCTGCCCGGAATGTAGAGGTTTCGGACGCGTCATAGAAATCGATTATCGTCTCGCCCTACCGGATACAAAGCTGAGTATCTCCGAGGGGGTTATTCGCCCGTTTGAAGGACAAGTATACGGTGAAAGCAAAAGGGACCTCGAACGGGCTTGCCGGCGCCTAAAAATATCCACCAAGACTCCCTTCAATCAACTCCCTAAGAAGCATCAGAACATAGTCATCAACGGCGAGCCTGACTTCCGGAAAAAGCGCGACTCCGAAGATTGGGACGGCAATTCCTGGTACGGGGTCAAAGGCTTCTTCGACTGGCTGGAAAAGAACACCTACAAGATGCATGTTCGCATCTTCCTCTCCCGTTTCCGAGCCTACATTAAATGTCCGCATTGCGACGGCACTCGCCTCCAACCCGAAGCCCTATGTTGGCTTTGGAACGGCTACCGGCTTCCGGACCTGTACGAACTTCCCATCAAGCAACTGTACGAGATCGTATCCAATCACAAAGAGCCGGTTCCGCCCGGTCTCAATAATCGCCAGTCAGACATCGCTTTCGAGGCTATTCTCTCGCGACTTCGGTACTTAAATCACGTAGGACTGGGATACCTCACTCTGAACCGTCCCGCCCGAACGCTCAGCGGAGGCGAGGTTGAAAGAGTGACGCTGACTTCCTGTTTGGGAACATCACTCGTAGATACACTTTTCGTTCTCGATGAGCCTTCCGTCGGCTTACATGCCCGCGACATCGATCGGCTCATCCAGATCGTTCGCACACTGACGGACTCGGGAAACACCGTAGTCGTCGTTGAACATGACGACGCCATGATTCTCGCTGCTGACCACATTCTGGAGATCGGTCCCGAACCCGGAGCAAAGGGGGGTCACGTCGTATTCGAAGGCAACTCGACAGAGCTGCTCACCTGTTCAGAGAGCATCACAGGCAACTATTTTTCAGGGGAGCGATCCATCGACCCACCGCACAATACTCGTCCCTTTAAATTATCTGGAAAAGGGAACGAGCCTCCGAGAATTCGGATCCGTGGCGCGAGTAAACACAATATCCAAAATCTGGATGTGGACATTCCTCTAAACCGGTTCGTCTGTTTCAGTGGTGTATCCGGATCGGGAAAGAGCACACTCATGAACAATGTGTTCTATCAAACACTGCTATCCCAAAGAGGGAAGCTGGCTGAAGACCCCGCTTCTTTAAAGAGCCTCAAGTGCGGCATCGAGCCCAGTGAAATAGTCATGGTGGATCAAGCGCCGGTCAGTCGCACTCCTCGATCCAATCCCGCGGTCTTCGTAAACGCCTGGGACCAAATTCGCAAAATATTCGGAGACCTGCCAGAGGCGAAGGCTGAAGGCTACACGGCCTCAAGCTTTTCTTTCAATGCAGGAGACGGTCGGTGTGAACATTGCAGTGGGCTTGGATACGAGAAGGTTGAGATGCAGTTTCTCAGCGACGTATTCGTGCCCTGCCCTCATTGCAATGCCAAGCGCTTCAAGAGTGGACTGCTCGAAATCCGATTCCTGAACCACTCCATCGCCGACATACTGGATCTTACCATTTCCCAAGCGTTGCACCTCTTTCACGAGTACCCAAAATTATACGACAAATTGGAAGCCCTTGATCAAGTGGGATTGGGATACCTGAAAATGGGTCAGCCTCTAAACACCTTGTCGGGTGGAGAGTCCCAGCGTCTTAAACTCGTTAAATACCTATCGGCCAAGAATACGGGTGAAACGCTACAATCTTCAGAAAGCAGCTTCATATTGCTGGATGAGCCCACTACGGGACTTCACAAACACGATGTAAAGCGTCTCCTCGCAGTCCTTCAAAAAATCGTCGACCATGGTCACAGTCTGATCGTCATCGAGCACAATTTGGATGTATTAAAGTCCGCTGACTGGATCATCGAACTCGGCCCGGAAGCCGGCTCCGATGGCGGCAGAATTGTGTTCCAAGGGACCCCCTCCGATTGCGCTATCCACCGCAAAACGGAAACGGGAAGGTATCTTCAGAATGAAGGCAGAGGGATGAAGCATCAATCCGGTCAGGAACGTCTCTTGGCTGCGGAAGACCCCAGCCCTTATAGAAATTCCAGTTCCGCCTTAACCGTCACTGGAGCGCGGGAGCACAATCTCAAGAATCTCAACGTTTCGATTCCCCACTATCAGCTCTCTGTCGTTACTGGCGTTTCGGGCTCAGGCAAGTCCACGTTGGCATTCGACATTATCTTTGGTGAAGGACAACGGCGATTTATGGAATCCATGTCGCCTTACGCCCGCCAGTTTGTCGAACAACTACCTCGGCCTGACTTGGATCAGCTTTCAGGAATCCAGCCAACCGTCGCGATCGAGCAAAGAGTCACCCGCGGGAGCCGAAAATCGACCGTCGCCACGATTACCGAAGTCGCCCAGTACCTCCGACTTCTTTACTCTCGATTGGGCATACCCCACAATCCGGATACGGGCAACGTGCTTGTCTCACAAACCCAGGCACAGCTTTTGAAGCGAGTTCTCGCGATACTCCGCGCTTCGAATTCCCGCAAATTCAAACAATTGCTACTTTGCGCTCCACTCGTACGAAATCGAAAGGGCCATCATCAGCCCATAGCCAACTGGATCGCAGACCATGGCTACGAAATGATGCGGGTCGATGGGTCGATTATCTTTACCGAGGATTTCAAAAAACTGGACCGTTATAAGGAGCACAACATCGAAGTGGTCATTACTGATCTCAAATCGATTTCAGGGTCTCCCTCTGAAATCTCAAATGCACTCAAGGAAGCGCTAAAACGGGGTCATGGCACTGCGTTGCTTTTGGATCAGGATGAGAATATCGTCTCCTGGCTTTCCACGCTTCGTATGGATCCGGCAACCGGTGTGGCCTTGCCAGAACTCGACCCGAAGGACTTTTCCTTTAACTCACACAAAGGCTGGTGCCCCACCTGTCGCGGACATGGTCGCATTTTCCCTTGGATGCGTGAGCGTCTCGAAGATGATGAACTTCTCGCAAAGTCTATCGGAGCTGATTCCAGCGAAGATGACGACAGCGACGAAGTTACGATTTGCCCCGATTGCGACGGTCAGCGCTTAAACCGCACGAGTCGTAACGTCTTCCTGCGGCTGAAAGGTAATAGTAAAATATCACTTCCCATTCTTCTCGAACAAACACCGAAAAAACTCCTCAAAACTCTTAGCACGCTAAATCTCGACGAGCGGGGGCGTATTATTGCTCGCGACATTGTTGATCAGATCCAAGAGCGTCTCCAATTCATGGATAAAGTGGGTCTTGAGTACCTTTCCATGGATCGAGCGACCCAAACCCTTTCCGGAGGTGAGGCCCAACGTATCCGTCTAGCTGCGCAGCTCGGATCCAATCTGGCCGGGGTTCTTTACGTTCTTGATGAACCCAGCATTGGCCTTCACGCCCGTGACAGCGATCGACTGATCGAAACCCTCAAAGAACTTCGGGAAAAAGGGAACACCCTGATCGTTGTGGAGCACGATGACACCATGATGGAGCAAGCCGATTGCATAATCGATTTAGGTCCCGGAGCGGGAACCCAAGGGGGGGAACTCATCGCCGAAGGCACCCTATCACAACTAAAACGAAACAAGAACTCTCTCACCGGTAAATTCCTGAAAAACGGTATCTGTCATCCACTGAATGGCGCGTACCGCAAGATTCTAAAGCCAACTTCGGGGAAAGCTACTTGGCTTGAGCTAAAAGAGGCAAATTTCCGCAACCTTAAGAACCAGAACCTTAAGCTTCCCCATCAACGACTCACGATGGTTTGCGGCGCATCGGGTGCGGGAAAGTCTTCGCTCGTACGAGACCTGCTGGGTCAGGCCGCAGCCTACTCCATTAAATCGAAGAAAAAAACTGTCACGGGAAAGATGTTCGCCAAAAACGGGAAGGCGATTGAAGGCGAAGAAGGAAACGTTTTGTTTAGATCCCTCTCCGGAGCCCACTCCTTTCGATCCGTCATCGAAGTGGACCAATCTCCGATCGGCAAAACCCCTCGATCTACTCCCGCTACCTATCTCGGTGTATTCGATACGATACGTCTCTTTTTCTCAAATTTGCCCGAGTCGAAAATGCGGGGATACAAACCCGGCCGTTTTTCTTTCAACACCCCCCACGGAAGATGCGACACTTGCTCAGGAGCTGGGCGTGTAAAACTCGAGATGAGCTTCATGCCTGACACTTATGTGATTTGCGATGATTGCAATGGTTCTCGCTATGGATCCGAACTTCTCGATCTCCATTGGAAAGGAAAAAACATCGCCGACGTATTGGCCATGACCTTTGAAGAAGCCGCCGACTTCTTCAGCTTCCACTCTCAACTGGGAGAGATTATGCAGCTCATGGTCGAAACCGGTCTCGGATACCTAACGCTTGGGCAAAGCAGTCCTACACTATCCGGCGGGGAAGCCCAACGTTTGAAACTGGTTACCGAGCTAGCAAAAGGATTGCAAAACTACACTGAGAGAAGCCGCGGAATTCAAAGGACCAATTTGTACATACTGGAAGAACCTACCATTGGGCTCCATCTCAGTGACTGTGAAAAGCTGATACAACTTCTCCACAAACTCGTTAATGCGGGCCATACCGTTGTCGTTATCGAACATCACCTCGACCTGTTGGCAGAGGCTGACTACATCGTCGAAGTCGGTCCCGAGGGTGGGCCGAAGGGCGGGAAGATTCTATACCAAGGCGATCTGAAAGGGCTCATGACCTCCAAACGCAGCATAACAGCTGAGTACATGATACCTAAAATGCAGGACTGACGTTTGCGCCGGGCCGCGTATAAAGATCATTTTCAGACATCCCCGAGCTAGACTCGCATAATCGAGACTAGGCGTATCCTAGGAGCCCATACGCGCTAGATAAACAAATGATAGAAAACCCGTTCCCAGCACAGCTGAAACCCATTTCCCGACTACCGAGGGAACTAGAGAACAACGCGAGCGATATTAAGAATCTACCCTTTTATTTCCTGCAATCTTCATATCCTTCTGAGGAAATCCCTACCTCGTAAATTCCACGGTATACGGCATTTTATCAAAGGTCGATCCATCTCCCAAAACACGCGGGTCCCCATTCTCTCTTAATATTTTCAGAAGCCTCGTCCTTAACTCGTCACGCTTTGCCCCATATCTCGTTTCTGAAGCCAGATTGACGACTTGATCCGGGTCTTTCCTTAAATCGTAAAGTTCTTCGCCAGGTCTTCTTCCAAATGCCCAATCGTAGTATTTCTTACCGTATTCAGTCTCTCCATTCAAGACAAGCCACGCCTTGGTTGGCCCCGCATCAATATCGGCAAAGGTCACGAAGGTGTTGTTGGTAAGCATATCCTCAGAAAACGCACTTCCGTTTTTAGGCAGCAGAGGATCCCCTCCTGGATACCGGTCTGGCTTGAAGTTGCGAATGTAGAGAAAGTCGTCTGTTCGAATCGCGCGATGCGGATAGGGAAGGTTCCCTTCTCGAGACATCCAGACATGTCGTTCACGACCAGTAACCACGAAGTCGCGACTGGCATCAACGCGGCCCCCTTGTTCCGATTTCAATATCCCGACCAAGCTTTTTCCAGTCATCACATCAGGGATGTCTGTTTTTCCGGCTTCGAGAAAGGTTGGAGCTAAATCCATCAAATTCACAAAGTCAGTCACCGCTCGCCCTTTCGCTCCTTCACCCGGCCAACGAATTGCAAGAGACACATGCGTTCCAGAATCGTATAGGTCCGTTTTCGAATGCGTAAAACCCGGTATTCCGTGATCACCACTCACTACGACGATCGTATTTTCCAGTTCACCCGCTGATGCGAGTCGATCAAGCAATACACCCAACGCAGTATCGAATGCCATCACCTCTCCCAAATAATCCACCATGTCTTCGCGCACCGTATGCACGTCGGGCAGAAACGCGGGAAGCTTCCCTTTCAAATCGTCGGGCTCCAATCCCCATAGCTTTTTTCCTGATCCACGTATCCATTTTCTATGCACATTAGTTGGGCCAAACCAATAGCAAAACGGAGCATCCTCCGGCCTGGCATCCAGAAAACTCTCAAAATTCCCTAGCACCTCATCGTAAAGCTCCCTCTTAGCCTGCATCAAAGAAGCTCCTCCCTCCATCAACCGGGTAGCCGTCTGAGAAAATTGATTGAAACGTACGCCAGCAGACTCGTACTCATATTCTCTCGCTCCATACGGAGCATCCCCAACCGAACCCGGCGACCATACCTTGTAAGTCTGCCCAATGTGATATCCTGAATCCCTTAGGAGCAATGGGAAGGAAGGTATTGTATCATCCCATACTGCGCCCTGCAAAATCGCCCCCTGGCCCGTGCGGAAAAAATACTGCCCCGACAACAGTGAACTCCGGCACGGCGTGCACGAAGGCGAGTTCACAAACGCGTTCGTAAATAGAATTCCTTCGTTCGCAATCCGATCAAAGTTCGTCGTCTTCAATACCGAGTTTGGTCCGGGTCGATCTTCTAAAGCCGCATAAGCGCTCGCGTAGTGACCCCAGTCGTCGGCGAAGGCGAATAGGATATTGGGACGCTCGTCCGAGAAAGCAACGGAGCTAAAGAGAAACGAGCAAAGAAAATGGGGAAAAGGTTTCATGATGAGAAGCGATAATCGATCGTGCCATCCAATCACATCAACCAGGATGCGTGTACTAATTTTTGGTAGCGATCTTGTTATACTCTGATTCAGTCAGCCAGGCAAGGTCATCCCAATACCCCGTGTCGTTTGACTGGGGACGACCTTTTGTCGTTCGACCACGACACACAATTTGCGTTATCTTCTTTTCGAGCTTCTTCGCAATTTCGGGATTCCCATCAAACACATTCGATTCTTCACCGGGATCGCGAGCAAGATTGTACAATTCATAGCCCAATTTCTCATGCGGCATAATCAGCTTCCAACTTCCCTCCGTTATAGACAAGCGGCCTCCGATAGCGTGATTAAGCAGTGGAAGTCTCTTGTGGGAGGAATTGGGTTTTTGCAGCACCGAGTAGAAACTCTGACTGTCTTCTCCTGCATAGCCCGGCAGTTTCGCTCCAATCATATCTGCTACGGTGGAAAGAAGATCGATTTGACCGACCAGGCCATCCCAGGACCTTCCCGGCTCCTTGATCCCTCCTGGCCAGCGGACGAAGAAAGGGACGCGATGACCGCCTTCGTAAATGGAACGCTTTCCTTCTTTGTAGATTCCACTACTATCGTGGTCGAACTCTTCAATTCTTTCGACCCACGACCGCTCTGGACCATTGTCGCTGCTAAAGAAGATCATCGTATTCGCGTCCAGCCCTGACTTCTCAAGATAGTCCAATACGCGTCCTACATGGTGATCTGTCTCCACCATGAATTCGCCATACCCACCTGCATCGCCCTGCCCCCAGAATTCCGGGCGAGGCGCCACTGGATAGTGCGGAGAAGTAAAGGGCAAATACAAGAAGAACGGCTTCCCCGCTTTGGCAGATTCTGCCTTTCCTGACATCCATTCAATCGATTTGTCGACAAACCGTTGTAGACACTCCGTATCCACAAAGTCGGGTGCGACTTCGATAGGCACTGCTCCGTGCAGGGCTTTCGCCTCCTTCGCCGTCTCGAAGTATGGAGGCATGATACGGTAGTCCATGTGCCGATCATTCGGCTTCTTGGCCGTATACTGCGTCGGCGGCACTTTCGTGTATCGTCCCTCGATCCAAGCGAGGTATCCATAGTTCAAGGAAGCGGGTATTCCATAAAAATAGTCGAAACCCACATCCAGCGGCATGTCTTTGATCGGCTGGCTGAAATCGCGATTGCCCATCGTTCCAGGGATATCCATACCGAGATGCCATTTGCCCACCATCGCAGTTTGGTAGCCGTTATCCTTTAGCAAGGACGCGAGAGTCATGCGATCTTTCGATATCAAAGCAGGGGTATCCGCTCCTTGAACGCCCGTCTTTAGACGCGTACGCCAACTGTAGCGTCCGGTCAACAACCCGTAGCGAGAGGGAGTGCAAACCGTATCGGACGAGTGGCCATTAGTGAAGGAGACACCCTCTTTCGCTAAGCGATCCAGATTAGGGGTTTTGAATTTCGCGTCTGGATTCAGAGCGCTAACATCGCCAAAACCCTGGTCGTCGGTATAGATAACAATGATGTTTGGCCGGTCCTTCGCCTGCAAGAAAACGGTGAAAATGAGTGCAAATAGAATGAGAGCGGTAAATTTCATTTTTGTTTGGGAACAGGTGGAGGATTGAGAATCTACTAGGTTAATTGTCTTGTTAATCGAGGATGGCCCTGGAACGCCGAGCCCCGGCTGAGGAGTCTGAGTTTTACGAGATTAAATTTATTGGTCACAGATGTGAGGAGCGGGTGGCCTTTAGAAAACCAGTTATCCGGTCATTCGCGAAAGGCTACTCTTTGCTAGTCATTCGGATCCACCAAATTGCGCCAATCAGGATAAATAGGTCGATGCTCTGAGTACCGTTGACCTTTCA
>CALDFV010000098.1 GCA_937942145.1 uncultured Opitutaceae bacterium | reverse complement strand
GACTCAACTAGCAGTACAACGGACTCCGGCTCGACACCATCAAAAGCCATCGCCTCTGCGCCTTCTTGACCTTGCATTGCTTTATTCAGCGCATCCAAGTCGGGAACGTCCATGATGAGGGCGACGTGGTTGGGATTCCCCGGATCCACAAATGTCCGAATGTTGGTGACCCCGAGGGCGCCAAAGAACTCCTGGCGTTTAGTCGACGCGAGCCAGTGATTCGTGTCCTTTACATTATGATGAGCAACAATGGTTGGCATGACTTATTTGTTTAGTGGATTCACGTGGGCAGTGATTCTTTGTACCTACGTGTAATTCGTGGTTCAAAAAATGATACATTCAGCCTTTAGGCTCCTACCTTGGCAATTACGCTTTACTCAATTTGAAGTCCCAGTCTTTACGGTATTCTTTGTTGATGAGACTATTCGCTTTCCGGCTGTTCTTGAAGCGCAGGTTCGGACCATCCCAAGCGAGCTTCTTTCCAGGGAAACGCAGGCAGACATTGCCCAGCTGAATCGTCTCGGTGAATGGGCCGGCGTACTTGAAGTTCGAGCCGGGGTAGTCGTAAGGTTTGTTGCCAATGGCAGCCTCGCGGAATTCCGTATGGTGGCCGATCGAAGGCTCATAAACACGAGCGGGACGATGGTCGCCAGTCTTTTCCTTGAGCTCCATGGCGACGGCGCGATGAGCTTCGTTTGGAATGATGCGAGAGCTATCACCGTAGTCACCCGTGACCAACAGCGTGTTCTTCGTCCCGACGTACAGGTTACCCGAGTTCGCAAGCTCCGCTCCTTGAGCGATTTCCTCCAGCCGCTCATGGCGGCGCGGCTTACCGTTCTTGTCCGTGTAAGCATTGTCCGTTCCGTCGTACCAGTAGACGTCGAAGCCAGGACGCTTGTCCGTGGGCCCAAAGGTCCACCTCAAAGTGGAGCCCTTCGGAAAGGCGGCATCAGTCAAGGTGTCGACATTGAGCGCCTCAACGTGGGTCGGATAGCCCGGATCGAGCGACATGAAAATCGAGTCCATCGTATGGCACGCCATGTCGGCCAAGGCGCCACCGCCAAAGTCGAGCCAGCCGCGCCAGTTAAAGGGGAGATAAGCGCCGCCGCGCTTCCTGGCCCGCCCCGCGTCAAGTCCGCGATCGCCCAGGTAGGGTCGGTCAGCAGCTGGGCCGAGCCAGTTTTGCCAGTCAAGCGTTTCCGGTACCGGATCCCCACCCTTAGGAAGCTCAAATCCCTGGGGCCAAACGGGACGGTTGGTGAAACAATGAATTTCTTTAATGTCACCCAGGTGTCCCCCTTGTACATAGGCCGCGATCTGGCGATTGCCTTCGTTGGCGTGACCTTGGTTGCCCATCTGCGTCGCTAGCTGGTAGCGGTCACAGGCATCCGCTAGCTGGCGAGCCTCCCAGACCGTGTGAGTCAGTGGCTTCTGAGTGAAAACGTGCTTGCCATGCTCGAGCGCCAGGACGGTCGCTGGATAGTGGCTATGGTCGGGGGTGCCGATCATGACCGCATCAAAACTGTCGGCTGCCTTGTCAAACATCTCGCGGTAGTCCTGGAAGCCCTTCGCCGCTTTCCACTGCTTGGCTAGCCAGCTCTTGCCGTCCTTTTCCATCGCTTCAATGCCCTTCGGGATATTAGTGTAGCGGCTGGAATCGACATCGCAGTACGCCCCGCAAATATCGCCATGGCTAATGGTATCGGTGATATGGCGATTGTTGATGCCCCCTACGCCGATAAACGCGACGCGCAGCTTGTCGCCCTTGGCCTCAGCGCTGAGAATGGCGGGTGCGCCGAGTATCCCTACGCCGGCTGCAGTTGAAGTTTTGATGAATTGACGACGCGTTAATTTGCTCATGGGTGGATGCAGTTTGGGTTGTTAGAAAGTTTAATGGGTCCGCTTTAATACCGTGAAAGAGAGTAAAACGTAACTGAGAAACTTGAAGTTGGCGAAGCAATCCCTCCTTGGCAAGTTGCGAAATCGCAGTTTTTGAGTATCCATTACTAGGCCATCGCTCCCATTCTTGTCCGTGCAACCCGCCGAACGCCTGTCGCAGGCGTTGCCCCTACTCTCCCATCAATGGGCCGCAAATAGCTCAGCGCTTCATCTCGGCTTTCCGAATGGGGGCCTCACGCTTGATGCGGGATCGAAAATCTCCCAGGAATTGCCAGTGGGTCGGCTGGTTGAGATCTACTTCCGCCATGACAACGGTGCCCCACTCGTCTGCCTCCGCAACACGAGCTCCTTCTCGGTCCCATACCGCAGTCTTCATCCAATTGGATTCATGGTCGCTGTAAGTGGAGGAAACCAGAAACACTCCATTCTCCGCACAGCGGGCTGCAGCCAGCAAGGGATTCCCTCCCCAAATGGGAAGCGCGATGACTTCCGCCCCGTTCATCGCCAGCTCTCGGGCGACTTCAGGAAAAAACACGTCGTAGCAAATCATCATCCCCACCTTACCGAAGCGTGTCTCGAAAACAGGATACTCAGTGCCCGGCGAAATGCCCTGCTGGATCTCCTCCCGCGGCAAGGTCACTTTGCGGTACTTGCCAGCGACCGATCCATCGGGTCCCATTAAAACGGATACATTATACACTTCCCGTCCATCTCGCTCGGGTAGACCGACGACAATGTAGCAGTCATTCTGCTGGGCCAGCTTGCCATAGAAATCCGTGGTCGGACCGGGTATTGGCTCCGCCACCTCGGAGAAAATATTCGTCACTCCCTTGCAGGAAACCATTTCCCCTAGGACGATGAGGTCAGCCCCATTGCGGGCCGCTTTTTCGATCAAGGGAACCATCTTCCTTCGGTTCGACTCAATAGTGTTCTTTCCACCGTCCGAGAGTTTGTGGTGCACCGCAGCCAACTTTACCCTTCGTGGCATGAGGGGCTCAGTTTCGGAGAAGGCCACATCCTTCCAGGTGACTTTTCCCTTACCCGTCCATCGAAGGTGAAGCTGGACCTGCGCTTCTACCGCATCGCGGGGCGCCATATAAATGTCTCTCACGAGAACGGATCCATCATCGAGCTGATCCCAATCCCTCGGGAAATCGGGTCGCGCCTTGTCCGTATCCACTCCAAAATACGCCGGATTCACCTTGTGCGGACTCTCAACAAGCATACCGTCCGGCCCGTACCACTCGATCCGAACCAGGCAGCTGCGTCGTTCGTACTCGATATCCTCTGCCAGTCTCCGTGCTGAAAATTCGTAGCTCTTGCCGCCCTCGACCGCGTAGCTCCGAAGCCAGTGGCCATTGGTGCCGGACCGCTCCGAAGCAAGGACCAGATGCCCTTCTGCCGTCCTCGAAAATACCGGGGCGATCTCATCCCTCGGAAATTGCTCCGTCCAGCCATCCTCCCCTTTTTCGCTGGCAACCAAAAAACCCGGAGCAAGGAGAAGAAATAAGAGAATAGCCGATCGCGCTGCGTTCATAACGGGAGAGATTAAAGTCAAAGAATTGCCCGACATCAATCCAAATGCCACAGCGGTTAAACTGCGGTTGCTTATCAGGTCGTCGTCGGAATGATGGTTACCCCCTCAAGCGCTAACCCTCTTAAACTCCCTTCAGGAAAGCTGGAGAACCGATTTACCTTTTCGTAGTTCGATACACAGCTCGATACCTGTTTTACTGTGGCGCCATTCTCCGGATGATAACGGTCCTCTGGTTTGTTTGGCTTCTTTCATTTGATCTAAGGTATTGGCAGGACCGGCGACGATACGGGGCATCGCATTTCCCGGTGTATCAATTTTCAGCATGAAGCCCGTTGTGCCGACCGGCGCATTGAGTGTTACGGAGTTTCCGACGTGCTCGATCGCGGTCAGTTCCTTCGCTGCCCAATACCGGGCGATTTCACTGAGCTTCATCCAGCGAATCCGATCTCCGTAGGCGGCGTTGATGCGTTTGACGATTGCCTGGAAGCTCTTGAAGTTTTGCCCGGCGCCATTGGCATACATATTTGGCCAATGAGTCAGGAAGCAGGCGGGTTCGCCTTTTCTGATCACCTCCACCATGCGGCCCTGCTGGAAATCTGCCGTTATATGACGGTCGACCACTTCGTCCATAGGGCCCGGATTGCCACCGTGCCAGTCGCCAAACCAGTCACCGGTACAGGACGGAATATTGACGATGAAATCTGGGGAATCGGTGTCAATCCCACTGGCGAACTCAACCTGCGGCAGGGTGCTCTCATCCGAACCCGAAGCCACGTATTTGAAATAGTGAGGTACCTCAACCTTGAATACAGATCGGAGCGCTTGCATCCCGCCGATTTCGAGATTTTCCATGGCGGGACTTCCGAAGCCACCCGGCGTGGTAAATCCCTCACACGGCAGATCAACGTTTTTCAATATCTGCAATGCGTAGGCAATGTAGTCGCCAATTTCGTCCGCGCTCTTTCCCTCGCACCAGCCTCCATTCTCCATCCAGTAGCCTCCGTCAGTCTTTTGCGGCAGCGGTCGTCCCGTCTTGAGATCGATCACCCGGGTGTGGCTGATCATTTCAGGATGGATGTCCCAGTCCGGCATCATGAAATCGCGAACCAGTTTGAGGCTGTCACGCAATTCACTGCGACTCCATCCTGGCAGGACACGGTCGATCCAGCCGACGCAAGCGGGATACGGAACGATGGAGTACTTGCCTTTCACGCCTTGCTCGCGACAGAATTCACCAAACTCCCGAACAAACGAATCCGGAATTTCTTTCGGCCAGGTCTGCCAGGGAACATTGAAGCGTTCCGGGCCTTTGGTACTACTCCAGGCTTCGGCAAATTGGGGCAGGCAAAAGTGCCCCATGTTCACCAACGTCGTGGAGTCGTCGATAATGAAGGAAACCGGCACCTGTCCATACGGATTGAGGACGCTAACCGATCTCGCCTGCTTGGGTCGTTCACCAGGAACGATTGGATAAGGCGCCGCCGCAAACCGGGGAAGAACCAATCCTCCGATACCGGCCATGGCAGAGGTTTTCAAAAAGTTCCGACGCGTTACGGGGTTCATGATGCACCCATTCTGCGCCGCCCTCGCTCTCGCTGGCAACAGGGAATTCCAACTGTCAGCCGCAAACTCAACCGGACGGCTTTCGAGTAATCGTTCCTGAACTTCTACCGCAGCGTCTCGACAAACGCCTGGATGCCCTCTCTAGCTGAGTCCGGAGCCGTCCTCAACGCTTTTCTAAAATCGGCTGCCAACAGGTCAACGCCTTGGGCATGCAATAAACTCGCCACTTGGGC
>CALDFV010000097.1 GCA_937942145.1 uncultured Opitutaceae bacterium | reverse complement strand
CCACAACAAGCAGTGATACAAGAAGTAGAACTTTTTTCATTACAGGAGGGAAAATTGGGAAAATCGCCTGGCGAAGAGGGGCTTCGCCAGACGACTGAAAAGGTAGCCCCTATCTCGGGCTATTGGAATGTGCCTTTGAGGAAAGGCTCACCATAAACGTTTTCGAACGACTCGAGTATTTCGAATTGCCCGTCTTCCAGCGTTTCGCCGATGTAAACGTTCTTTGTAAGATGGTGGTTCTCTTGCGAAGTAACCGTACCGCCTGGTCCATCAAAAGAGATACCCTTGCGCAATTCCGCAATTACCTTGTCTACATCAAAGGTTCCAGCTTTCTCAACAGCAGCTTTCCAAAGGTAAACTCCATTGTAGGAAAGTACCATCGGTGAGCAGGTCACGCGGCCTTCGCGTTGCACACCCACAGGAGCGGTCTTCAACCATTTCTGGAAATTACTAACGAACTTCTCGTTGGCAGGTGTATCCAAAGACTGGAAATATGTCCAGCATCCCAAGTGTCCGACCAAGTCCTTAGTGGGTAGACTGCGGAACTCGTCCTCCGAAAGGCTATAAGAGACGATGGGGCAATCATCAGCGGTGAGACCAGAGGCCGCAATTTCCTTGAAAAGAGAGACATTTGAGTCGCCATTTACCGTATTGATCACACAAGCGTCACCACTAGCTGCAAACGCCTTAATTTCAGCAACGATCTGCTGGTAGTCTGAATGGCTAAACGGAGTGTACTTTCCGGCTGAAATCACCGTTCCACTCGCATCTTTACGCAATCCACCTCCTATGTTCTCCACAGGAATTCCTTTGGACTGTAGGTACTCAAACAATACAAGATTCGTTGTCTGAGGATATACGTAGTCAGTACCAATCAGATAAAATTTCTTATAACCCTCTTTCAACAAGTAATCCACCGCAGGTATCGCCTGTTGGTTAACCGCCTCAGCAGTATAGAAGATGTTCGGAGATAGTTCTTCGCCCTCATACTGTACCGGATAGAAAAGCAAGCCATTGTACTTCTCGTAAACAGGAAGGACGAACTTGCGACTAACCGAAGTCCAGCAACCGAATGTAGCAGACACCTTATCTTGAGCAAGAAGCTGCTCTGCCTTCTCAGCGAAAGTAGGCCAATCCGAAGCTCCATCGACCACAACCGGCTCAATCTTTTTACCGAGGACGCCACCACTAGCGTTAATTTCATCAAAGGTGAAGAGCAGGATATCTCTAAGCGAAGTTTCGCTGATCGCCATCGTTCCACTCAGAGAGTGCAAGATGCCAACTTTTACTGTGTCCGCAGCCCATGCAGCGGAGACTGATGAGAAAAGCGCCAATAGCGCGATTAGTTTTTTCAAGGGAATCATGGTTGTATTTTTGTATTTAATAGACGTGCAGGTTCACTACACGAAGGTTCAGGATGGCCTGTGAATCAGACCTTCATCAAATCGTTGACCAATGCTCATTAGCATCACTCGGGCCAACATTCCCCGGACCCCAAAAAAAGACCGACTTGGATCACAAATCCACTATGCTAGACAAAGTCTGATCAAATTTAATCACCTAGATAAGATTCTGTCAGGGATTCGATCCACTTCCATATCAAACGAGCAAAACAAACTGATTGGCTTGCTTTCTGCTAAAACAGAGGGCCGATTTTTTAAAAACGCAAATATCCACTCGCCCAAACGATAGAAGCTCTGCCATGCTCTTACTACCTTCACATACTGCTGATGCATTTAACTCCTAGAGAACGAGACAAATTGATGGTTGTGGTCGCTGCCGATCTCGCCAGACGCCGCCAACAAAGAGGACTAAAGCTTAACTACCCAGAGGCAGTATCCATAATAACATACGAAATTTTCGAAGGTGCGAGAGACGGAAAGTCCGTTGCCGAGCTGATGGAATATGGGGCGACTATTCTTAAGAAAAACGACGTAATGGACGGAATCGGCGAGATGATCCATGAAGTTCAGGTCGAAGCCACCTTTCCTGACGGAACCAAACTTGTAACCGTCCACAACCCCATCCAATGATCCCAGGAGAAATTATCCCTAAACCTACGAACGAGAAGCTAAAGGCGAACATCGGACTTGAGACCTTCAGAATTATCGTAAGCAACAAGGGTGACCGACCCATCCAAGTAGGAAGTCACTTTCATTTCTTCGAGGTGAATGAAGCTCTCGACTTCGATCGGCCGAAATCGAGGGGATTCCGCCTCAACATAGCCGCTGGAACTGCGGTTAGATTTGAACCCGGAGACACAAAGGAAGTTGAACTAGTAGCTCTGGCAGGAACCAGGCAGGTTTTCGGTTTAAACAACAAAGTCGACGGGGATCTATAAAGATCCATGCCCGCCTAAAAATCGACCAACTGGAATTAGACGACAAAAGATGAGCTTAGAATTTGATAGAACCCAGTACGCCGAGATGTTCGGCCCTACGGTGGGTGACCAAGTCCGTCTTGGGGACACCGAAATTTTCATCGAGGTGGAACGCGACCTGATCGCCGAAAACGGTGGTTACGGAAACGAAATCAAGTTTGGGGGAGGCAAAGTCATTCGCGACGGAATGGGACAATCGCCGATCGCAAAAGACAAGGAGGTCTTGGATCTCATCATAACCAATGCTACGATTCTTGATGCCAAACTGGGCGTGATAAAGGCCGACATAGGAATCAAAAATGGTCGAATTTCCGGAATTGGTCACGGTGGTAATCCTGGAATTCAGGACGGAATCGGCGAAAATATGATAGTCGGAGCCTCTACAGAGGTAATCGCCGGCGAAGGCCATATTGTTACGGCAGGTGGTTTCGATTCCCACATCCACTTCATATGTCCTCAGCAAATTGACGAAGCTCTCGCAAGTGGGGTCACCTCCATGACAGGCGGAGGGACAGGACCCGCGACAGGTACGAATGCAACAACCTGTACTCCTGGGGCTTGGAATATATCTCGTATGCTAGAAGCGGCAGACGAGTATCCGATGAATCTCGGTTTCATGGGAAAAGGGAATTCTTCGAACCCAGAAGCCCTACGGGAACAGGTGAGAGCGGGTGCGATGGGGCTAAAGCTACATGAGGATTGGGGAACAACCCCGAGCGCAATTGATACATGCCTTTCTGTAGCAGACGAAATGGACGTGCAGGTTGCCATTCATACTGACACGCTTAACGAATCAGGGTTTGTTGAGCATACCATTAAGGCCTTCAAAGACCGAGTGATACATACGTTTCACTCGGAGGGAGCCGGAGGGGGGCATGCTCCTGACATCATCAAGGTATGCGGCGAGCTCAACGTACTACCTTCATCGACCAACCCAACTCGTCCCTATACGGTGAATACAATCGATGAGCACCTTGACATGCTTATGGTTTGCCATCACTTGGATTCGAAAATTCCAGAGGATGTTGCCTTTGCTGAATCGCGCATTCGTCCTGAGACAATCGCCGCCGAAGACCTGCTCCATGATCTTGGGGCCTTTTCGATTATGTCGAGCGACAGCCAAGCCATGGGCCGGGTCGGCGAAGTGATCTCTCGAACCTGGCAAACAGCTCACAAGATGAAGACTCAATTCGGTAAGCTTGAATCCGAGATTCATCCCGCAGCGGATAATTTTAGAGCCCTTCGATACATAGCCAAATACACCATCAATCCTGCCATCGCTTGCGGCGTTTCCCATGAAGTGGGGTCTCTGGAACTAGGCAAACTCGCAGATGTGGTTGTCTGGAAGCCCGCATTTTTTGGAGCTAAACCTGAACTAATCCTGAAAGGTGGCCTTATCGCGCTAGCGAATATGGGCGATCCTAACGCCTCTATTCCCACTCCTCAACCGACTTACTATCGTCCCCAATTCGCGTCGCACGGCAAAGCTAAGCTAAGCACTTCCGTAACCTTTGTCAGTGAGAGTTTTCTCAAAGAGGGTCGCAACCGCGATCTTAATCTCGGCAAGCGGCTCGTCGCAGTGAAAAATACCCGAAACATCTCAAAAAAGGATCTCGTATTCAATGACTCGACACCGAAGATCGAAGTGGATCCAGAAACCTATACCGTAAAAGCCGATGGCAAAGTTCTAACCTGCGAACCAGCCACCGAAGTGCCACTCGCCCAAAGGTATTTTCTTTTCTAAACGAAAGATGGAACTTATCACCAACCACCTCCCTAGTGGGGAAACGACAAAAGCTACCGTAGTCCTAAAAACCGATCGCCGCACCCTCGCAAAACGTCGCTGGCGGGGCAAAGCTGACGACGGTAAAGAATTCGGATTCGACCTCCCGCACCCACTTAAAAACCGCACGCCCTTCTTTGCAACGAACGAGACCCGCTATGAAATCGAGCAAACCGGCGAGAACGTGCTTAAAATTCCATTTACGGAGATGAAGCAAGCAGCCTATTATGGATGGATGGTCGGCAATCTTCATTTTTCCGCTGACTTTCAGGAATCGGCCGTGATCGCGGAAGACGATCCAGCCGTTCGCCAAATGCTCGACAGGAATCATATTCCGTTTTCAGAAATCGAGGCTGTTTTTGAACCGGTTATAGTATCCCATGGGCACCATCACTAGCAAATCCGACTCTGTGGACGAGTTCCCCTGGTTGTCGTCGATGCTGCAAACAGTCGATCCATTGTTTCCCATAGGTTCCTACGCCCACTCCTATGGACTGGAAGAAATGGTAGCGAGCGGAATTGTCACAACCGAAGAACAGCTCAGTTTCTACCTTCAGTCGGTTGTGCAACTTAATTTGTCTCAGTTTGAATTGCCCTACTTAAGGTACACTTACAGGGCCCAGCAAGAAGGTTGCATATCGGATATTGCTAGAATTGACGATGAAATTGGAGCGTCTCTCCTCAGTTCCGAAATTCGTTCTGCCAGCGCCGCTCAAGGGAAACAGCGCCTTCAGCTATTGAACAAACTGTGGCCTTGTAAAGAAACTGCCCTGCTGGAGGATCTTCGAGTATCCGGCGAGATCGTCCCCCACCACCTTACCGCTTTTGCCGCAGAACGTATCCATCAAGCAACTCCCCTTAAGGCAACTCTCGTTTCTTGGGCCTATCAAGGGCTCGCGGCACCCTGCTCTGCCGCTTTGAAAATTATGCGTATCGGGCAGGAAGCAGCTCAAAGGACCCTAACCAGGGCCCTAGACACGTTGCCAGAACTCGTAGAAGATTCTCTCAATGTTGAGCAGGAATGGGCAGGGGCATTCAACCCGGTGATAGACATCGCGTCTGCCCGTCACGAGAGAGCATTTGCTCGCCTATTTATTTCCTAATAACCCATTCGAAAAAACGATATGACCCAATCTAACTTCTCTAGACCCGTACGCATTGGAATTGGTGGACCCGTTGGATCCGGTAAAACAATGCTCGTTCTTAGACTGTGCCAGGAGCTGCGTAACTCATTCAATCTCGCCGTTATTACTAACGACATCTACACTCGCGAAGACGCCGAATTTTTGGTCCGAAACGAAGCCCTGGAATCAGAAAAAGTACTTGGAGTGGAAACTGGCGGATGTCCTCACACTGCCATTCGTGATGACACGAGCATGAACATGGCAGCCATCAATGATTTGATTGAGCGCAACCCTGAAACCGAAGTGATACTGATCGAAAGCGGCGGTGACAATTTGTCCGCGACATTCTCACCGGAGTTGGTGGATGCCTTCATCTACGTAATCGACGTGGCCGAAGGAGACAAAATACCGAGAAAAGGCGGTCCCGCAATTCAGTACTCGGATCTTATGATCATCAACAAGACCGAGCTAGCGCCTCATGTAGGAGCAGATCTGGATGTCATGGATCGCGACAGCAAAAAAATGCGAGGTTCGCGCCCGTTTCTCTTTTGCGACCTTAAATCCAGCAAAGGGCTCTCAGACGTGTGCGATTGGCTCAAAAAGGAAGCGCTTTTCCACTGAAAACTGAATCGCCACAAGCCGTATCGGGGAAACGCCTACACGGATTCCTTAGAGTTACCGCATCCCATGACGGAATCGGGCGAACGGTCCTTGTGCGAAAAGCCCATCGAACTCCGATCCACGTTAGCAAACCCTACTGGAACGGATCCTCTTTGCTTCTCAACGTTATGAGCCCCACCGCAGGAATGCTTGAAGGGGACAGAGTTGTAATGGATATTTCTGTCGAATCGAACGCGAACTTGGTAGTTTCCAATCCAACGGCTCTTAGAATTCATAGAATGAATACGGGTAAAGCTGTATGGAAGCAGACTTTCAGAGTTGCCAGCCAAGGGTTCCTAGAAACCCATCCTGAATGGATTATTCCTCAGGCGCAAAGTCGTTTCGAACAGCATACACGCCTAGAAGTAGATACGAACAGCAGGCTTTTTTTATAGAAGCGCTAGCTCCTGGCCGCGTGGCCTCAGGGGAAGACTTCGCATTTGACCGGTTACAAAATCGCCTGGAAGTCCACTTCGACAGCAGACTTATTGCCCTTGAGAAGAGTGACATTTCTCCAACTTCCGGATCTCAATCCGGCTGGCAAGCCGCCCACGAAAAACCGTATACGTATTCTCTATACGTATCAGCTCCTGAACTAGTTAAAAACGACGAGTTTTTTCAGTTCATCCACGAACAGCAAACTCCCACCCTTTTTAGTGGATCAAGCAAGCTCGATAACGCTCCGTGCTGGAATATCAAAATCGTAAGCGAGAGTTCAGTCGCAGCAAAAGCGGCCCTCGGCCTGATTCGCGACCAATTCTACCGAGCAATCAACCTACCGATTGTCGATCTTCGGAAGTAAAGTTGGTTGGACTACCGTGAAAGGCGGCCGTAAGCCCGACTCTTCGCCTTGCGAGACGCGTTCTTCTCTTCCTCTTCAAACAAACGCGAATACATGTAATTGAAGCCTTCAATTTTCTTTCGCGCTATTTTTTGCCCCACATAATGCTCGATCGCACCGGCGTTTTTCAATTCGTCCTCAGTCAATAGCGTGAAGGCATCCCCTTCCTTTTCTGCACGGCCCGTTCGACCAATTCGGTGAACATAATCCTCAGCGTTTAGGGGCACATCGTAATTGATGACATGTGTCACCCCTGCGATATCTAGACCGCGGGCAGCGATATCAGTTGCCACCAAGACTTCGAACTTGCCCGACTTGAATCCCTTTAATGCCGCTGTGCGCTCACCCTGCGCCCGGTCAGAATGCAGCACCCCAACTGAGTGTTTCAGCCGCTCTAAACGTCTTGAAATTAGGTCAGCGTTTAGTTTCGTTCGGGTGAAAATCAACACGCTCTCAAATTGCGTCTGCTCTAGCAGCTTGATCAACAAATCGTACTTTTGCTGCTCCACGACGGGGTAGAACGCGTGGGTCACCGTTTCCGCAGCCGAACGGTTTCGCCCAATCTCAATCACTTCCGGATCGTTCAGAACCCATTTCATCATCGATTGAATCGCCGCTGGAATGGTCGCAGAGAAAAACAGGGTTTGCCTTTCCTTCGGGCACATCTTGATGAGGCGGCTCACATCCGGTAGAAAACCCATGTCCAGCATTCGGTCGACCTCGTCTAGAATCAGCACCTGAACATTTTTCAACGAAATATTCCCTTGGCCTATGTGGTCTAACAATCGTCCTGGCGTAGCGACGAGAATATCCACTCCTTTCTCGAGCATCTCCTTCTGCCGCCCGTACTTTACGCCTCCATAAACTACTCCCACTCTGGTCTTTAGGTGTTTAGAATAGCTTTCCAATGCGTCTACCACCTGCTGAGCCAGCTCTCGAGTCGGCTCGAGTACTAGACATTGGATGCGCTTACCCGGCTCAAGCCGATCGAGTGTTGGCAGTCCGAATGCAGCTGTTTTTCCCGTTCCTGTCTGTGCAGATGCGATAATGTCTTTCCCCTGAAGGATCAAGGGGATCGCTTTCGCTTGTACGGGTGTTGGTTTCTCGAATCCGAGTTCACCAATTGCTTGTAATAGAGAATCTGAAAGGCCTAGACCGTTAAAGGGCATTTCGGGTGTATGATTACCCAATTCCTTCTACGCAAGCCCTCCCTTCGACAAACTGCTGTCTGCTTTCAAAAAAACTCTAACTTGTTCAGAGCCTCTCTCAATCCTGGATGACACCAAATTAATTCGACACAGACCTCGTGCTCGTCTTGTCCTTGTAGACACATTTCACGCCATCCGATGACCGATCGACCCACACCACCGCCAATTCCTGAAGCCCTGAAAAAGGCTCGCGACGATTTCCCTATCTTGAAGCGAGAAGTCAACGGGAAGCCACTTATCTACTTAGATAATGCCGCCTCAACCCAGAAGCCGCAATCAGTGATCGATGCCATCACGCAATACTACGCCTACGAAAACTCGAATATCCATCGGGGCGTCCACTTACTGAGTACCGAGGCCACCGCAGCCTACGAAAATGCTCGAACCAAACTCGCGGCCTACCTTAACGCCAACGATGAATCGGAAATCGTTTTTACTCGAGGGGCTACTGAATCGATAAACCTCGTCGCTCACTCTTTTCTGGCGCCTCTTGTTTCAGCGGGCGACGAAATCCTGATTTCCCACATGGAGCATCACGCCAACATAGTTCCCTGGCAGCTCCTTTGCGAACGAACAGGGGCGGTCCTCAAAGTAGCACCGATTTTTGATAACGGTGATCTGGACACGGATGCCTATCTTTCCCTTATGGGACCTCGGACCAAACTGGCAGCGATTGTCCATGTTTCCAATGCGATCGGGACTGTAAATCCAATAGAAAGAATTATCGAGGCCGCCAAGGACAGGGGCATTCACACACTAATAGACTCAGCCCAGTCAATTCAGCACATGAAGCTGGACGTCCAGGCGCTCGACTGTGATTTTCTTGTTTTTTCCGCGCACAAGATGTTCATGCCAACGGGCATTGGCGGCTTATACGGAAAACGCGCCAAACTCGATAGCATGCGACCGTATCAAGGTGGTGGAGACATGATTGCGCACGTTTCTTTCGATGGAACCACCTATAAAGAACCGCCATACAGGTTCGAAGCGGGAACTCCTCACATTGCAGGAGGCATTGGTATCTCGGCCGGCATTGACTACATCGAATCCATAGGGAGAGATCTGATCCACGACTACGAGACTCAGCTTATTGACTACGCTGCCAACCGTTTGAAATCTACTGCCGGGGTAAGGCTAATCGGCGAGCCATCACATCGTTCTGGAGCCATATCATTTGTCATGGATTCCGCCCATGCCCATGATATTGGCACCATCCTCGATACTGAAGGAATTGCCGTGCGGTCCGGTCATCATTGCTGTGAGCCATTGATGAAGCGTTTTGGTATTTCAGCGACGGCCCGTGCATCTATCGCTCTTTACAACAATCACGAAGATATCGACGCTCTCGTTGAATCACTCGGCAGAGTCCATCAGCTATTCGGGTAGCGGCCTGATGAATCCGGAACTGAAAGCGCTCTACCGTGATACGCTTTTGAAGCACAGTCGCGAGCCAAAGAATAAAAGTGTCTTGAAGGATGTGGATGCCTACTTTGAACTAAAGAATCCTCTTTGCGGCGACCTCATCACACTTTACCTTAAGGTTTCCCAAAAGATGGTATCAAAGGCTACGTTCGAGGCGCAGTGCTGTTCCATCTGCATGGCTTCGGCCTCTATGTTGACCGAGCAGATTACTCAATCCGACATCGAGGAGGGAGTCGACTTCGCCGACTCGCTAATCGAATCGCTTTTGCAACCAGGTATTTCAATCGCTACCCTTGAAAATGAGGACATACAGTCGCTGGCAGGAGTGAAATCCTTTCCCAGTCGCATTAGATGCGCGACGCTTCCTTGGGAAGCCTTCAAAGGAGCAGTCTCTCGACTAAGATGATTCAGCTCCGCAACCTGAAGCTCCAGTACGGTGAGCGTTTCATCTTTCGAGATGCCACCGCCTCTATTGGCAACAAGGATCGAATCGGACTCGTCGGCTCCAATGGCGCAGGAAAAACCACGTTATTGAAAATTCTCGCCGATCAAGAGGAACTCGACGGTGGGTTTGTCGACAAGGCAAAGTACGTTACCATTGGCTACCTGCCTCAAGACGGGATAATTGCAGCAGATAGGTCCTTGTACGAGGAAGCCGAATCAGCCTTCGAGAATGTCTTAACGCTAACCTCGAAGATCGACGAAGCCAGCACACAACTCCATTCCTTAAATACAGACTCCAAGGACTACCACGAAATACTCGAGCTCATTGGGACATGGGAGCGGGAATTGGAAAACCATGATGTGGAAAAACTCCCCTCCCGTATTGAATCCGTTTTGCACGGTCTCGGATTCGAACAGTCCGATATGAAAAGGCAAACCAGCGAATTCAGCGGCGGCTGGCAAATGCGAATCGCTCTCGCGAAGCTCCTCCTTGCCTCCCCTTCCCTGCTTCTTCTAGATGAACCGACCAATCACTTGGACATCATCTCCCAGCGCTGGCTTGAAAACTACCTCAAACGGTACGAAGGGGCTATTCTTATGGTCTCCCATGACCGTGCCTTCTTAGACGAGCTTTGTAAGCAGACCTTTGAACTTACCCAAGGAAATCTGAATGTCTACCAAGGTGGTTACTCCTATTTTGAGGAACAGAGCAAAATCAGGAAAGACCAGTTGATTCGCTCGTTCAAGAATCAGCAAAAGGAGATCGAGCGAACCGAGAAATTCATAGACCGCTTTCGCTACAAAGCATCCAAAGCCAGCCAAGTCCAAAGCCGTATCAAGGCTCTGGATAAGGTCGACCGAATCGAGATCGAGACCGAAGAGAACTCGATTGCCTTTTCCTTTCCCCCAGCTCCCCGAAGTGGGCAAACGATCATGGAACTCGAAAATCTATGCAAGTCCTATGGCGACTTGAAAGTGATCGAGAATGCGACCATTCGAATCGAAAGGGGCGATCGGCTTGCAGTGGTTGGAGCAAATGGAGCTGGGAAGTCTACCTTGGCAAAGGTCATTGCCGCAGTCGAACCATTTCAAAGTGGTATCCGTAAGCCAGGGCACAATACGATCATTTCCTACTTCGCTCAGCACCAGGCCGACGAACTGGACCCCAGCTATACCGTCCTCGAAACACTCGAAAGAACAAATTCCAGCCAAAACACCACTCAGCTACGTTCCGCCCTCGGGGCCTTTCTCTTTCATGGTGACGACGTATTCAAAAAAACAAGCGTACTTTCGGGCGGTGAACGAAATCGTCTCGCCCTAGCAAAGATTCTTACCCAACAAGCCAATTTCCTAATTCTCGACGAACCAACGAATCACCTCGATATGCGTTCGCAAGAGGCATTGCAGAGAGCGCTCGAGAATTACGAAGGAGCCTTTATCATTGTCTCGCACAACCGCGCTTTTGTGGATCGCATCGTAAACAAAACGCTCGAAGTTCGTAAGGATGGCCTTTCTCTATTTCCTGGTAACGTATCCGATTACCTAAGACATCTTGAAAAATTGGATAATGGCAGCCAGCCAAAAGCCAACATCGCCAGTTCACAGTCATCGAAAAGCGTTTCGAAAATTTCCCCGAAAGAAAGGCGCCAGAAAAGGGCGGCATTGGTTACTGCATTGAGTCCATTAAAAAAGAGGAGTTCAGAGCTCGAGGCGCTAATCTCCCAGCTCGAAACTAGCCAGGAGTTGCGGGAATCCAAGATGGCCGATCCCGCTTTCTTCAAGACGGGCGACGCCAGAGAGGCTATGGTTGCTCACGAGCGGGATCGGATTGCTCTAGAGAAGAACTATGAAGAGTGGAGTGGACTCTCAGATCGGATCGCGGCCAAAGAGCAAGAACTTGACGAATTCTCTGGATAAAAGTGCCTCTCAAGATCCACTTGCAGCGGAACAGGCATAGCCCTAAAACAATTCTCTCTGCTCAATCTTTTGCCGCTTGGCCGGGCTTCCTTGGCTGCGGCCAATGACCTCAGAAAGCAAAAGACGGTATTTGCTAAGCTCCTTGCAGTAGTAGATCAGCAAAAGAGCAGAAGCAATCGCGTCATAGAGAGCGCAATGATAATTCTGCCTACCCACGGGGCAATGTATGGCACTTAGATCGTCAAGTTCTGGCTGCAGATGGTAGCGGCGTACCAAATCCGCCAATTTTAGGGAGTCCACGGCACCTCTCATGCTGCGATACAAGGTACCCGTATCCAGCCAAGGCCCCCAGCTTACGAGTGATTTTCCGTCATCCAGCCAACTCGGGGACTTCCTAGGATAAGGGAATACAGATTTGAGCATGGTATTTTCCGCCGAGGCGAAATGCGCCGCTAGAGGTCCCGACTCTCTAATGGATGCGAATCGCTCCCATTCTTCCTCGAAGGGCATTTCCAATGAGGCTTCAGCAGTCGTGATTTTGTGAATCGACCATTCATTTTTTGGGATCGGGGCTTTAGGCTGACAAAATCGTGTCGCTACCGATTCGATTGAGCTCCCTTTGATCGTGACTATTCCATACTCTACAATGCCGCATTGTAGTCCGCCTTCAAAATCGATCACGTGAATCGGGGCTTCGTCCCAGTAGAGTTCCATCTCGTTAGGTAAAAAGCTTTATCCCCGGAGTCCTTCCGCGCAATCTAAGATTTCCGATCCTATGAATTTTGACGAATTTGACGAGTTTACGCGAAAGCTCTGCCTAGAAACGCAGAAGACTATACTCTCCTTCTACGAGAATCCCGACATGGTGGTCGAAACGAAAAGCGATCTGTCACCCGTGACCTTTGCCGACAAAGAAACAGAGCGAGAAATCCGTGAAGCCATCCAGGTGTTGTATCCGGAACACGGGATCAAGGGCGAAGAATATGAAGACTTAAACCCAAACGCAGCCTTTACCTGGATCATAGATCCCATCGACGGAACCAAGACTTTTACCGCTGGCTGCCCGCTATACGGGACGATGATAGCTTTACTCTTGGAGGGTGAGCCCATCTTTGGCTGTATCAATTTCCCCGCCTTGGGAAAGCGGATCAGCAGTGATTGTCATTCCACATTCGTCAATGGCGATCCCGTAAGGGCGAAGGCGGACAAGCCACTCCATGAGGCCTTGCTCCTAACCACGGACTATTCCGAAGTTGCCAAGCGCCAGAATGGCCGGGCCTTCGAAGAGCTCGTCTCCAAAACTAAAATGACTCGCACATGGGGCGATTGCTACGGCTACTACCTATTGGCCACTGGAAACGCAGACATCATGATTGATCCGATAGCGAATCCGTGGGATATTATGGCTCTTGTTCCTATAATTCGCGGTTCAGGAGCCACCATCACCGACTGGTTCGGCAATAACCCCGCCCAAGGCAACTCCATCGTCGCTGCCAACACAGATCTGCACAGCGAAGTTGTCGCAATATTAAATTCCTAGCTCCTTTTCGCCCTCTCTTTGCATAACCAGATATTGCATACAATGAACATTCGAATTTCTCTAATCGCTATTTCTTTATTTTTGTCCGCTTGCGGTGGGCAACAGGCAGACATTCACTCCATGGACCGCGAAACAAAGGACTACGAATCCGCTCCGATTGAAAACATGGATCAAGCAGAATTGATGCAGCATCTTAACCTTTTGGCGGCGGAAATGAATCTCGCTGCGGAAAATGGACTCTACGTGGAAATGCACCATATTGAGATCGCTCTTACCAAGGCGCTCAATGCTCTAGAGGCAATAGCCCCTGCTACCGCCAAATCAAATTTGGATACACTCAAAGTCGTTGCGGTGAAAATCCACGGGGCAGGTCACGATCAAAATAAGTCCATGGCGGGCACTCTCAATAAGACTCTGCAGGATCAACTCCAGAGGCTGCAGAAGAATCTGAACGCAAATTAGCGCGACCCCTCTGCACTGCAGCAAATAATTTTCGTCCGAAAACAAGGATCCATGAGCAATGTTGGCATAAGACCCGGGAGAGTTGAAGATGTGCCGCGTCTGACAGAGATATATAACTACTATGTCGAAGAGACCGCAACAAGCTTCGACTTGGAAAAGCACTGCGCTGCTGATCGTGTCACGTCCTGGTTTTCCAAGTACTCATCAGCCGGCATTTATAGAATATTCGTTGCCGAGCTCGATGGACTCGTTGTTGGATATTGTACAAGCAGCCAATTTAGAGTAAAAGCTGCCTACGCCACGTCAGTCGAAACAAGCGTTTATTTGGACAAGGAATACTTCGGAAGAGGAATTGGATCGAAGCTCTATAATGCCCTCTTCGCCTCCCTCATCGGGACAAGTGCTCACCGCGCCTATGGGGGTGTTACGTTGCCGAACGCAGGATCAGTCGCCTTACACAAAAATTTTGGTTTTAGGGAAGTTGGAATATACAGGGAAGTCGGGTTCAAATTTGGCAGATACCACGATGTTTGCTGGTTTGAAAAAGAAATCGGCTCCTAAGAGAGAGCCTGGGGCGTCACCAATCCAGTCTTTACTTAGCGGTATCTGTAAAGCGCTGTTCACGAATGATAGTAACGCGAATCGTACTAGGGTACTCCAGTTCGTCCTCAATGCGCTGGCGCATTTCCCGGGACAAGTTCTTTGCTTCCAGATCAGAGATAGATTCGGGATCCACCACCACTCTAACCTCCCGACCTGCCTGGATAGCATAGGCCGACTTTACACCCGGAAACGTGTGAGCTAAGTTTTCGAGAGTTTTTAAACGATCAATGTACGCAGCGATGGACTCCGCCCTCGCGCCAGGCCTGACCGCAGAGATTGTGTCCGCCAAAATGACCACTCCGGCATAGAGCGATTCAGCTGGGACTTCCTCATGATGAGCAGCGATCGCATTGACTACCACATCGTTTTCTCCCCGGGCTTTGACGAAATCCGCTCCGACTGCCGCATGGCTTCCCTCGTATTCGCCATCGATGGCCTTGCCCAAGTCATGGAGCAAACCAGCTCGCTTAGCGACATTTGGATCCAGTCCTAATTCCGATGCGATTATTGAGCATAGCAGTCCGACCTCCACAGAATGCTCAAGCACGTTTTGCGAGTATGAGGTCCGAAATTTCAGTTTCCCCAGCAGGGTTATGATTTCCGGATGCAATCGGGATATCTTGAGCTGGCTGATTGCGGCGTCGCCAGCATTCTCAACGATCTTGTCTACATCCGAACGAGATTCACTCACGAACTCCTCAATGGTTGCCGGATGAATTCTCCCGTCCTTAACAAGACGTTCCAAAGCGTTTTTCGCAATTTCCCGTCTTACCGGATCAAACGATGAAATAAGCACCATTTGAGGCGACTCGTCGATTAGCAAAGTGGTTCCAGTTGCGGTTTCGAAGCATTTGATGTTGCGACCTTCTCGGCCAATGATGCGACCTTTCATGTCGTCATTGGGCAATTGAACGACTGTGGCGCTAATTTCACTGTTTGGCTTGCTTGCGATACGTTGCATGGTCGCTAGCAGCGTTCGATTCGCCTGTCTGGTAAGATCTGTCTCCGAACGTTCGAGAATGTCTTTTCGCATCCGAAGGAGTTCATCGTTGCACTCAACTTTTACCTGTTGCTGCAGCTCCCGCTTGATCTCCTCGACATCCATAGAAGCCAAGTTGGCCATTGTGTGACGGACATTTGCGGACATTTCTTCAAAGCTACGCTTGCTCGCCTTAACCTCTTCGAGACCGTCTTCTATGTTCTTTTCTCTCAGCCTTAACTCATGATCAAGGGCCGCTAAGCTTTCTTCATGGGAGCGGATTTCATTTAGCTTCACCTCAATCTCCATCTCCATTTGTTTGGCTTCACGTTCGAGATCACCGCGTTTCTCATCCATCTCGAGTTGCAGTCTTGATCGCATTTCCTTTCCAGAAACTTCAGCTTCTCTCTTTGCCAATTCAACGATGGATTCGGCATCCGCTTTCGCTCGATTTCGAGCGTGACGCGTAACAAGCCAGGTAAAGCCGTACGCACCCACAAACCCGCCAACAAGAGCAAGAATCGCTGAAGAGGTTACATCCATGTCAATAAAAAACGCGAAATCCCGACGTCGGAGGACTCACGTTGATCTTAACGAAAGCAAATGCCCACAAAAAATCAACGATTGAATTCAATTCGAACCTTAAGCGATTGATAGCGTTGGGCTTAAGCAGTTTTCAACTCACTTGAACCAGACGACAAAAACAAGATATAGTGGCTTATTATCCGACTTTTTGATTCCTGGTCGATTCCCGGTTCCCCCAATCGACTCTCAGACATCACAAAATCGAAATCGACTGAGCTATAGTTTCACCCGCCCTAGGGTAAACTGCCTATCTGCGATAAGCTTATTACGAGAAGCCTTCAGGAACCGAGTAGATTCGATTACCAAATCTGATCCACACCCCTTAAAGCTTTTGATATTCGGGCGTTTAACCGAGGCATGGAACGAATCAATGCAACCGTCGACCGACTTCAAAACCGGTTTGAGACGCTGACTCCCGCCCCCAGAATTTC
>CALDFV010000096.1 GCA_937942145.1 uncultured Opitutaceae bacterium | reverse complement strand
CCGCAACACGGGCAAACACGCGTGCGGTATCATCATCGGCGACCAGCCCATCCACAACCTCGTTCCCGTCACCCTGCAAGAAGGCGACCTCACCACGCACTACGCTAAGGGACCGGCGGAAGATCTTGGCCTGCTCAAGATGGACTTCCTCGGTCTCAAAACGCTTACCGTTATTTCAGATGCCGAGACCAGTGTCCGGAGACTGGAAGGGATGGCCGATTTCGACATCGAGAAGATCACTCTCGAAGACGAAAAGACCTTCGAGATTTTGAATCAGGGTAAAACGGTCGGAGTCTTCCAGTTGGAGTCCCCTGGCATGCAATCTTTGTGCAAACAGATCGGACTTTCCTCCTTCGAAGAGATTATCGCTCTCGTAGCCCTCTATCGCCCCGGGCCGATGCAATTCATCCCTCAGTTCATTCGCGGCAAGAAAGACGCCAAAACGATCGAGATTCCTCATCCGCTGCTCAAGGAACTGGTCGGCGAAACGTACGGCGTGATGGTTTACCAGGAACAAGTTATGGAAGCGGCCCGTATCATCGCAGGGTATACGCTGGGGGGTGCAGATATTTTGCGTCGAGCCATGGGCAAGAAGATCGCTTCGGTTATGGAAGCCCAAAAAGAAGTCTTCGTGGAGGGGGCCGACAAAACGCACGGGATGAGCCGCAAGATGGCACTCGGCATTTTCACTATCCTTGAGAAATTCGCGGCCTACGGATTCAACAAATCCCACTCCGCGGCCTACGCCATGTTGTCTTATCGGACGGCGTATCTAAAGGCGAACTACCCAGTAGAGTTCATGGCGGCGGTCCTTTCCAGCGAGCAAGGAAATGCCGACAAAGTCGCCCACTTCATCGACGAAGCCGAGGCGATGGACATTCGCGTGCTTTCGCCCGACATCAACACCTCACTCCAATCGTTCACCCCCGTGGTGGACGATCCCGTAGATGCAGCGGAGGGACGGCCCGGCTCGATCCGCTTCGGACTGGGGGCCATCAAAGGAGTGGGCGATGCCGCCGCGATCAAGATCATTGAAGAGCGGGAAGCCAACGGCAGCTTCCAGGACTTCGATGAATTCCTTGAACGCATGGATTCGAAAGCCGTCAATCGTCGCGTACTGGAATGCCTCGTAAAAACCGGAGCCTTTGACTTTTCGCTCGAGCCTCGCGGAGCCATCTTCCATCGGCTGGAAGAGGCGATCAACTACGCCGCCGCCCGCCAACGGGACAAAGAGGCCGGACAAAACTCGTTTTTCGATATTTTGCAGGAAGACACCACGCAAAACGGAAATGGGGATGCCGATGGACCACGCGAAATCGACATGAGCAAACAGTTTCCGCAGCACGAGATGCTCACATACGAAAAGGAGTTGCTCGGGTTCTACGTTTCCGGGCATCCACTCGACGACTACAAAGGGATCGCGGAAGCGCTTACCAATTTCGAAATCGACAAGATGGACCAACTCGGCGACCGGGTTGAGTTTCAAATCTGCGGGGTGGCATCGGGCGTAACCAAAAAACTGGCCCGAAAGGACAATCGGCCTTGGGCCTTTTTCAATGTGGGAACTCTCAAAGGCACCGTCCTGATGAATTGCTACGCGGACGCATTCGGCGAATACGGGCACAATCTCGAGAATGAAAAACTCGTGCTCGTCAAAGGGAGCGTGTTTCGCAACGAAGAAGGCGTTCGCTTAAGCGTGTCGGAAATCTACCCGCTGGAAACCAGCCTGGCTGACCAGGTAAAGCATATCACTTGGATTCTCGACCCAAAGGGTGACACCGAACGATTTTTCTACGACTATCGGGAGGCTCTCGACACAACTCGAGGCAGCACAACGAGCGATATCGCTTTCCGAATGGATTCGGAGTCGATCGTCACTGCGCCCACCGCTTCCTCTCTTCGCTGGAAGGTCAATCCGGAAGAGTGGAGTAAACTTCGCAGTTCAACTGCTGTCGTTGGCTGCGTAATACAAACCGCGCCTGTCGAGCTAAAGAAAAAGGAAAGACGCTGGAAGCGGTGACCATGAAGCATCGCGGGGGTTCTCCGAGTTGAGTTAGCGGGCTATCACCGAACACGCACAACAAAATCGTAAAACAGGCAGGATGCCTGTTCTACTGCAGAGGGGCACTCGGTTTGCGCCGCCGTAGCTTCAGCGAAGGAGTGGATCGCCCGCTACCGTCAAGATACGTTAGAGCTTTTGACTTGGCGACGCTCGATCTCCGCGCCTCGCCGGGCTGCCGAGCCCTACCTACGCGACTTTTCAAAAAATACACTAGCTGATTTTGAGTTGCCTACGCGGCATAGCACAAGCACCAGCCCTACCGACTTGGAGGCAAACCAAGACGGTCTAACTGTACGCCTCAATTAGTTATCGCCGTCCACTTTATCTTTGAGCCCTTTCAACAATCCGCCCAAACCCTTTTGAGAGCCCTCACCAATGTTCTTCAGCTGATCACCAATGACGCTCCCTGACTGGCCGACAGAGGAGACGATCCCCTGATTGATCGCCTGGAAGACAATCTTCATCGTCTCACCAAACGTACTCCCATCATCATCCGCTCCGATATCCTTTAATTCGATATCCGGCAAAGGAATCATAAGCGCCTGTCCTCCGAGTAACTTGTTCGACACCTTAACCTTGCCACCGGTGATGCGAAGCAAGTCAATCTGCACATTTTTGGAGGAAACTTCCTCTTCAACTTCAGCTTCCGCTTCGCTTTCGCCCGTGAAAGCTTCGATATTCGCGAGAATCGCGCTAATGTTGCTATTTGTTGGGTTCAGTCCTGATTCAAATATGAACTCAGGCGCGTCGATGATAATCTCGTTGATGACAATCTTGTCTGACAAAACCGACATGGGCTGCAATTTCATGCTAAAACCATCGAGTTTGATCGCGTGCGGAGTATTAAAACCTTCAGGATTTCCCACCACGAGGCCTTTTATCGAACCGGCTCCCGAAAACGCAGACAGCTCGACGGAATCCAGATTTATTGTTGTCTGAGTCACCTCAGGACCAAAGGTCTCAACCCCCGCCTTAATACCGGAACCAATGATTTTGGAGGAAACGAAAAGCAGAACAACTCCCACAACCACCAACACTGCAAAAATAGAAACGAGCTTTTTCATGAAGACTTGGATTTTAATGAACGTCCTTATCTTGCACATAAATCCCTGGGTGGCGACAACAATTTACAACCTTTTCAAATCCCATTTGTTGATGATTGCGCAGGGAAGCCCTGAACCGGTTTGGGGCTAACTTGAAGCAGAAACCCGTTTCCCTTGGTCACGGCAATAAGAAGCACGAAGCCGAGAATCCCGAACCTCCTCCATATCAGGCAAAAGTTTTTGAACCAACGTATCGTATCCTAACTCTATTTACAATTACCCATTTCCAAACTGGAAAGCCTATTCGCCCGTTACCAAAGACCGCTAAGAAGGTGTCCAATGAGTCTTAATCCCTTTTCCACACGCTTTGATCATTCATTTTAGGTCGTCTCTTCGGAGACCCCGACAAGTCGGTGGATGAACAAGTAGCGGATCAGTCCTTCGACATAGCTCAGGATTTTCGACAACCCGCCCTACTGCTTTATTCGATGAACGCAATTGAATTCATTGGACATTTTCTTAGAATCCAACGGCCAACAGCAAAGCGTTTTTTCGATGGGAAACGCGTACTCATTGATCCAATACATTTGATTCGCCATACAAGAAAAAACGATTCAAAACAAGCATTCACATGGGATAACTACTTCTTAGGCTTCAAAAAATCGATTCCCGGCCAAAATTCGAAATCGCAGTTTAATTGGCTTATTGTGGTGGAAATCGAATTACATTAAGAGAGTTGCGCTCAACGTAAATCGGGGTATAAAAAATGGGAACAAAAGGTTTTGCCGCATTCTACCCCATGGAAAAGAGCCAGATTGTACTAATAACCGGATGTAGTTCCGGCATCGGCAGAGAGTTGCTCACGATCTTCAACCGTAGCCCGTTTAAAATCGTCGCCACTACCCTTCCCGAGTCTTTCGCCGAACTGAAAAGGGACCCGATTGCAGGCAGTGAACGCATTTGGATTCGGCGTCTAGATGTAGTCGACTACCCGAAGGCCTCCCTAATCGTAGCGGAAACGACGGAGAAATGGGGAGCGGTAGACATTCTCATAAACAACGCGGGCATATCCTATCGTTCCGTAGTAGAAGACATGACGGTCGACGACGAACAAACCCAAATGCAGATCAACTACTTCGGACCCATGCATCTCATTCGAGAGTGTATTCCTGCTATGCGCGAACGGAGATCGGGTCGAATAATCAACATCTCTTCGGTAGGAGGCATGATGGCCATGCCAACGATGGCTTCGTATTCCGCTTCTAAGTTTGCCCTAAAAGGAGCCAGCGAGTCACTCTGGTACGAGCTCAAGCCTCGGAATATCAAGGTCACTCTTGTTCGGCCCGGATTCATCAACTCGCTCGCGTTTCGCAAAGTCTTCTATTCATCAAAGCGAAAAGAAACCCAAGGTTCGTCTCCCTATGATTCTCACTATGAGAACATGACCCAATTCGTCGAAAAGCTGATGCAAAGAAGCCCTTGCAATTCAGAAAGCGTAGCGAAGGCAATATTCAAAGTCGCCCGGGCAAAGCGTCCTCGGCTTAGAGTCCCCGGAACCACGGACGCCCGAATCTTCTACTTCGTAAGACGCCTTCTCCCTCGATTTCTATACCATAGGTTGCTTTACCACTTTCTGCCAGGAATTCGCCAATGGGGAAAGTAAAGCTCATCAATCAGGACTTCGCAGACCTACTCTTCCGAGTTCTGTTCTGCCTCATCTTCATCGCCCTCGGCGGCGAGCATCTCGTAAAGGATGATCTAATACAGAAACTCATGCCTAGCTGGGTTCCGCTCCCTAAAATCGTCTCCATTGGCTGCGGACTTATCTTGCTCTTAGGCGGCGGGCTGATTGCTCTCGGCTACAACCTGAGGTTCGCCGCTATTCTTCTTGGCGCCTTTCTTATAATCGTCACCCCGATCGTTCATGGTCCCGCGATCCTAAGTACTCCTGATTTCATCAATCCGGAAAGCGAATGGCTCTGGCAGATTCTACAGCGCAGCAACTATGTGAAGAATATTTGCCTTCTCGGCGTCTGCCTCCTCCTCCTCAATTACAAACCAGGGAAATGGAGCTTGGAAGCTTGGCTGAGGCGAAAGGAGCAGTAGCGTTTAACCGGGGTGGACTGCGCCCCCCCAACTCTAAACACTCATGGAGAAATGCCCCAGGATCCGTCAAATTTCGAAATGCGGATCTGCCTGGCTTTGAAACCTGAACTACGATGATAGGCTTGGCACCGGACGCCTTTTCCACCAAAGAGCCGCTACCGAATCGTCGTCAAACAACACCGACTCAATACCTAGTCTTTCAGCGGTTCTAATATTCTCCCGCTTGTCATCAAAGTAGATCGCTTGCGAAGCCTCTGCATCATGGGCGTTGAGAACGTGTTCGAAAACCCGAGGTTCCGGTTTTCTCATTCCGATTTCATTTGATAAATACAGATGGTCAAATGACTCGATAAGCTCATCATACAGCCCTTTCCAGGACTCCACGTGAGTCGCATTGGTATTCGAAAGGGCGACTACAGTAACGCCAGCCTCCTGCATCAACTTGATGGTTTTTCGGGTTGGCTCGATTATTTCTCCAAACATCGAATTCCAGCCCCCTTTCCATTCCTCAAAGTCCAATGAGAGTTCGTTCAGCATACAGAAGTACTCCCCGTAGGAACGCCCCGACATCGTGCCCCTCTCGTAGTCTTCATACTGGTCGTCTAGAGGAAAATCTCGGGAAACCGAACCCGGCCGGATCCCTGCCATGTCTTCCCATTCTAAATAGCACCGCTCTAAGTGAGTTCTAAAACAAACCTGTCCGAGATCGAAAATTGCTAGTTTGAGGTCGTTGCTCATCTTTTGTCTTCTTTTCTTATTGTGGGAGTCTCCAAACCTCAGTGCTCTTTCCAATCTACGCTCCACTCAAGGGAAACAGGTAATATACTCTACATATTATTACGGCGCTGAGTCCGGTTTCCTTACTAGATTGTCAGGAAAGAACCCCTAATTGGCCTTTGAATACGTCTTGGAAAACCAATCCAGAAACCGTCTCATCGCCTTTCCCCGGTGGCTAATGGCCGCTTTTTCCGAGGAACTCATCTCCGCGGTCGTTCGGTTCCTCCCCATCGGCAAAAATACAGGATCATAGCCAAACCCAGCGCTACCGCGTGGCTGTCGAAGAATTTCACCCAAGATCTCGCCTTCAAAGACATTTTCTTCTCCGTGAGGCGACACCACTGCCAAATGGCAAGTAAATCGCCCTCCACGACCGCCCTCAGGAACGGGCTCCATTTCCCGAATGAGCTTATCCAGATTGTCCTGGTCACTCGCCCCTTCTCCCGCATAGCGGGCTGAAAATACGCCAGGCGCTCCATCGAAGGCGTCTATGCAAATTCCACTGTCATCCGCCAAAGCGAGCCCATCATCGGGCAAAAGCGCAGCCAAGGCTCTAGCCTTTTTGAGGGCGTTACCCGAAAACGTATCCTGATCCTCAATCACTTCGGGCATACCGCCGACCGCCAGAGGCGTATGTACTTCGGCATCAATTTTGGCCTCTCGGAGCATCTCGTTCAGCTCCTCGATTTTATGGAGATTAGTCGTTGCCAAATACAGTTTCATCGACGTCCAAACGAGATGGATAAGAGACGTGGCCCCTCATCATTTGATCATCCCCAAAGGTCTCATGCCGCACATTCTCCAACCGAATGGCGTGGGATAGTTTTTCGATTCTCATTCCTCTGTACACCGGCACTGCCTTGTCGTCACCAAGCAATAGCGGAGCCCGGTAATTGAAGTGATAGTCCAGCTCCCTCGTCTGCAGCATCTCGCTCGTCAATTTGCTGCCACCTTCAAAGTAGATCCCGGTAATGCCGACATCGTAGCACTTTTTCCGGAATTCGGGGAAAGGAACCTTCATATTAGCGGTTGGAAGGACCCAAACATTGACCCCTTCCGTTTCCAAGCGACGGATGTAGCCAGTCCCCGCAGCATCCGTGGTGACAACAATGGTGTTGTCGCGAAAGTCGTCCGTATAAATGGACGGAAGAAATCGCTCCATCGCTGTGCGTAAAAGTCCGTCCATCACGAATCGAACCCCGCACCACTCTTCCTCGCCATCGATTCGACTCGTCAAACGAGGGTCATCTTCGATTAGCGTACCTGCTCCCACTCCAATCGCTGGAAAAAGACGCCGCCAACGCATGACATTTTGACGTGACGCTTCACCTGTAATCCATTTGGATTCGCCCGTTCGACAAGCGATCTTCCCATCCATTGTCGTGGCAGACTTCGCTGCTAAAATAGGCGTCTGGTGATTGACCCAGTGATTGAAAATCAGGTTCAAGTCTGTGCAATCCTCTATCAAAATACGGCGCTCTACCTTTAGACCTGCTTCTTTCAGGGCGTCCGCTCCCTTGTTTTCCTGCTCCAAAACCGGATCGCCCGCTCCGATGAAAACGTTCTTCAGTCCAGACTCGAGAATCGCTTTGACACCTGATTCTAAGCGATTGGAAGACGGACCTGGTTCCAAGGTCAGAAACAGGTTGGCTGTCTTTAACGGCAGGCGGCCAAGATTCTCTAAGAGTCGCGCTTCAGGGCTTCGTGCGCCTGATCGGTCGACGTATTCGCTCGCCACTATCTTCCCTTTTTCGACTAGGACCGCTCCGATCATCGGTTGGGGATGTGTCTTACCCCAACCTTTGCGGGCCTCGTCCAAGGCAGCTCTCATGAAGAATTCTTTTTCAGTTCGGGTCATGTGTACTCGTAACATGTTCGATTAGAACAGGTCTCGCTTAGCATACAATCCTCAAAAAGAGGCTATAGAAAGCGGTTTTCAATCTCTTCTAAGCCTGAACAAATGGGTTGTTCGCCCTTTCTTGGCCCACTGTTGTTTGTGGTCCATGCCCGGGGTAGACAACCGTGTCGTGATCCAGCGTGTATATCTGATCTTTAATAGACTTCTCTAAAGTGGGGAAATCGCCTCGGGGCAGGTCGGTTCGACCAATGCTTCCTGCAAACAGAGCGTCGCCCACGAATGCCGCCTTCAAATTTTTAAAGTAGAACAGAATGTTTCCCGGACAATGGCCGGGTACGTGCCTGATCTCAACGGGCTCCCCAAGTATTGGTACCACGTCACCCTGATCAACCCAATGATCGATCATCACAGGCTCAAGCTTCATGTCAGGGGGATACGAGTAGGATCGCATCACCTCTGGGGTCTCATAGAAAATCTTGTCGTCCTTATGTCCATAAACGGGGACCCCCATTTTCTGAATACGAGCGGCGTCACCGATGTGATCATAGTGCCCGTGAGTCAGGAAAAGAGCTTTGAGAGTACACCCATTTTCCGACAATACAGGGTCTACATCGTCCCAGACGAAGTGCGGGGCGTCGATGAGCACCGACTCTTTCGTATCTAGTTTGGATAGCAAAAACGCGTTCGTTTGAATATAGCCAGCCGGGAAAATCTTTAGTTCGAAGGACACGGCCCCATAGTTGGAAAGGAGCCAATCAAGGCAAATGCAAAGTGGCCTTCTGAGTTTTTGCTTTAAATCACCCACAAATCCGCCTCAACTCCCCAGTTCCATGCAAACGCTAAAATTCGCAGTTCTCCCCGGTGACGGAATCGGTCCCGAAGTAATGAAAGTCGCGCTCGAAGTGCTCAAGGCCGCTACTGAACCCGCGGGCCTTGCTCTCGATTTCGAGGAGGCCGATGTGGGCGGAATCGCCATCGACAACCAAGGGTCCGCCCTTCCTGAGTCCACCATCGGTGTTTGCGAAAAGTCCGACGCCATCCTCTTCGGCTCGGTAGGAGGCCCCAAATGGGAATCGCTCCCTCCCGCTGAACAGCCAGAGCGTGCCGCCCTGCTCCCCATTCGCAAACATTTTTCCCTCTTCGCCAACCTCCGCCCGGGGCTGCTCTACAAAGAGCTCACCGACGCGTCTCCCTTGAAGACGGAGAGAATCCCGGAGGGTATCGACATCGTCTGTGTCCGCGAACTCACCGGTGGCATCTACTTCGGGCCCAAGGAAACCCATACGCTCGATGACGGCGACGTTGTTGCCAGCGACACAATGGTCTACAAGCGTAGCGAAATAGAAAGGATCCTCGACGTAGCGATCGCCTCGGCCAAGTCCCGGTCGGGCAAGATTTGCTCGGTTGACAAAGCCAATGTTCTCACGACTTCAGTTCTTTGGCGCAAGACGGCAACGGAATACATCGCCAAACACGCGCCCGAACTCGAGCTCAGCCACATGTACGTCGACAACGCTGCCATGCAGATGGCCCGCGACCCGAACCAATTCGACGTGATCGTGACCGAGAACATGTTCGGCGACATCCTTTCGGATGAAATGGGAATCGTCTGCGGCAGCCTCGGAATGCTTTCATCCGCAAGCCTGGGAACTCAGAACAACCAGCATGGACATCCGTTCGGGCTTTATGAACCCTCGGGAGGAACCGCGCCTGACATCGCCGGACAAGGAATCGCCAATCCGTGCGCCCAAATCCTGAGCGCGGCTCTCATGCTGCGATACAGCTTTGGCCTGAACGACATCGCTGAGAAGATCGAATCCGCGGTAAAGCAAGCGGTCATGGACGGACACCGTACCGGAGACATCGCCTTCGGAACCGACCCAATCGGCACCGATGCCATGGCCCAAGCTATCAAAGAAAGAATCTAGAGTTTGGACCCACGGATGAGCACGGATGCACACAGATTTCTTGGGAAATTCAGTGATCTGACACACAAAGCTCTCGGTGTAGCGTTCGAGGTGTCCAATGAACTAGGAATCGGCTTTCTCGGGAAATCCTGTGAAAACACCTTGGTTTTCGATCTTTCTTCGCACGGCATAAAAGTAGATCAGCAAAAACAGTTTTAAATCCTCTGCAGAACCAAGGAAGTGGGTTGATACATCCCCGAACTAATTTCGATCAACAATCCATCCGTGGTTCCCATTCACACATGACCTCTGAACAAATTCGCCAGTCCTTCCTCGATTTTTTCGAGTCCAAGAAGCACGCTATCGTTCCTTCCGCATCCTTGATGCCGGATGCACCAAACTTGCTATTCACCAACGCAGGAATGAACCAGTTTGTCCCTTACTTTCTAGGGGAACGCGAAGCGCCGTATCCGCGGGCCGCGGACACCCAGAAGTGCATTCGAGCCGGAGGGAAACACAATGACCTCGAAGACGTCGGTTTGGATACTTACCACCACACGTTCTTCGAGATGCTTGGCAACTGGTCATTCGGAGACTACTTTAAGCAAGAGGCGATCGAATGGGCCTGGGAACTCATCACTGAAGTATGGAAGTTTCCCAAGGAGCGACTATACGCCTCCGTCTACAAGCCCAGTGACGGTGACCCAGCCCACTTTGACCAGGAAGCCTACGACTTCTGGAAAGGCATTTTCGAAAAGGCCGGTCTCGATCCGGACATCCATATCGTTTATGGCAATAAGAAGGACAACTTCTGGATGATGGGTGACACCGGTCCTTGCGGCCCCTGCTCCGAACTGCACGTCGACCTCACTCCAGAAGGAGGCACCAAAGGAAGCCTGGTCAACGCCGACTCGCCTTACTGCATTGAAATCTGGAATCTGGTGTTCATTCAGTTCAATGCTACCCCCGAAGGTGATTTTGTGCCCCTTAAATCCAAGCACGTCGATACCGGCATGGGCTTCGAACGGGTAGCGGGAATAATGGCGACTTCGAAGAACTTTACCGATTTTTCGACTCCACCGAGCAACTACAACTCGGATCTATTCACTTCCCTCTTTGACCAGCTCACCTCGCTTTCCGGTCACGAGTATCAGCGCACGCTGCCTGAAGATCTGGACAATATCAGCGAGATTGAGATGAAGGATGTCATCTTCCGTGTCCTCGCCGACCACGCGCGCTGCCTCTCCTGTTCAATCGCTGACGGCATCCTGCCGGGCAACGAAGGTCGCAACTATGTCCTGCGCCGCATTCTCCGTCGGGCCGTTATGTACGGTCGCAGGCTAGGGCTCGAGAATGGATTTTTCGCTCAACTCGTTCCTACTGTAGTGAAACAGCTGGGACAGGTATTTCCAGAGTTGGAGAAACAGCAGGGTATTATTCAAAAGATAATCCAGTCAGAAGAAGACAGTTTTTCGAGGACCCTTGACCGAGGGATCCAACTTTTCGAGAACACTCTAGCTAAGGACGGCAGCATTTCAGGTGAAGAAGCGTTTCGCCTATTCGACACCTTCGGATTCCCCATCGATTTGACTCAGTTACTTGCCAAACAAAAAGGCATTACCGTCGATACTGAGGCATTCAATGTCGAGATGGAGAAACAACGGGAACGGGCACGCGCATCCCAGAAAAAGACCGATATACTTGTCGCCGATTCGGATGGCGACACCGAAGCCACTACCTTCCTTGGATTTGACACGCTGGCCGACGAGGCTGAGCTCATCGACATCGTAAAAGCGGAAGATTCCGCGTATCTGGTTTTTAACCACACGCCCTTCTACGCTGAAATGGGTGGCCAGGTCGGTGATACCGGAGCACTCGAATTCGACGGAGCCCATTTTGATGTACTCGACACCATCAAGGATGACCATGGGCGATTCCTCCACAAGGTTTCTGGTGATCTCGCAAGCATTTCCTCCGGGATCGAAGCGAACCTCATCGTAGACCACGATCGTCGTCGCTCCATCGAGCGCCATCATTCAGCGACCCATGTTTTACACTGGGCCTTACGAAAAGTGCTCGGCACCCATGTACGCCAAGCCGGATCGTACGTAGACAGTCAGCGACTTCGATTCGACTTCGCCCACTTCGAA
>CALDFV010000095.1 GCA_937942145.1 uncultured Opitutaceae bacterium | reverse complement strand
GTGGCGTAGTGCGAGAGTTGCAAGTAAAACGGCTTGCCCGATTTCACCTGCTTTTCCATCCAATCATTGCCACTCTTTGTAATGGAAAAAATGCGCTTCGGATCCGGATCGTCGCTTCCACCTTCCCGATTTCCCGTAGCTCCCGAGCTAGCGTCAAATCCATGCCTCTCCGGACCGCCCCCGTTGATATGCCACTTTCCAAAATGAGCCGCAGCATATTCGGAGCGATGCTGCTTTATCCACTCTGCGATTGTGATCTCCTCATCCGCAATATCATTCACATGCGGTGGTGGCGTAATCCGGTTTCCCTCAAAAAACGGACCCTCGTGCCGGTCGACTATATCTGACATCTGAAGCAATGCTGGGCTTTTCCCGGTCAGGATCGAATAGCGAGACGGCGAGCAATTCGGATGCGGGGCATAGCCTTGCGAAAATATGACTCCGCGATTCGCTAGCTTTTCGAGATGAGGGGTTTTGATGAAATCGCTTTTCGATTCAGGAACGTCTTCATCCATCAATACCGAAGTCGCTCCCCAGCCTTGGTCATCCGTCAAGACGAGCACGATATTGGGCGACTGCGCCTTCAAAAACGATGCGCTCACAATTGAAAATGAGACGGCGAGAGTGACTAAATTAATGAAACGAACGGGCATAGATAGAGCTTTTTTTGGGGATTGGATCTCAAGCTATTTTCGGTTAAATTAAATTTCAACGCTCTTTAGCCTTTCTCGCCTGACAAAACTTCTACCCTTCCATAAAATGCCTAACACCCGATGCCAAAAGGGTTCATCCTTAACCTAGGTCAACGATTGACCCACAAAGGCTTCGAGTCCTAGCGTCCAACTTGAGACACTATTACAAAAACAAGTTTCAAACGATACCCTCTTAGACACCCAAAGAGACAAATAGTATGAACACAATACCACGTAGAGATTTTATCAGCCAATTCAGCCTGGCTTCGTTATCATTGCTCGCAACTCACCCGCTCTTCGGGAAAACAGCGAAATCGGGTGACCGCAAATCCGTCCTCGTTGAGACCGCCCACTTTTCGAGCCTCGGTGGGTGGATGCTCGACAACCAGTTCGAATCCCACCTCGGCTTCAGTTACTTAATCGCCCATGGGCTGGGCAAACCGGTCGAGAACGCTCAAGCGGAAATGCGATTCCCCAAAGCCGGACGCTATCATGTCTGGGCACTGACAAAAGACTGGTGTCCCGGCGAGTGGGATTCACCAGGAAAATTCAAGATACGTCTGGGAGACCAAGCCCTGAAAGAGACCTTTGGGACAAAAGCGGACTGGACCTGGCAATCAGGCGGTACCTTCGATGTGTCCGCAGGTGAGCTCTCCACAACCATCGCCCTGGAAGACCTGACCGGATTTGAGGGACGCTGTTCCGCGGTTTACTTTAGCCTCGATGCCAACGACACGCCTCCGATTGACAAGAAAACTTTGCCCCAATGGAGACGCGAAAAAGTCGGCCTCCCTTCCTCCTCAGTAGACCAAGGCCACTATGATCTAGTCATCGTTGGGGGTGGAATTTCTGGCTGCGCCGCCGCAATCGCCGCCAGCTCGCAAGGCGTCAAGGTTGCCATGATTCATAACCGGCCTGTACTGGGTGGCAATGCCAGTGGAGAGATTCGGGTCCACACCGAAGGAATCCATGGCCGGGCAAACAAGATTCTGGATCTCATCGATACGCCTCACTACCCGAATTCGGATCCACAGGCTCTGGAAGCCGACAAGCACCGCATGAAAAACATGATGGCGCTCAAGAACGTCGATTACTACCTGAGCCACACCATGAATTCGGTGGAAATGAAAGACGGACGTATCCACGCCGTGCAGGCCATGGAAACGGCCAACGGTACGCTCAAACGGTTTACCGGAACACAATTTCTCGACAGCACCGGCGACGGCTGGCTCGGCCACATGTCAGGTTGCGAATACCGTTATGGGCGTGAATCGAAACACGAGTTTGGCGAAGAGTGGGAGGAGCATGGCGAACTCTGGTCTCCAGAAAAGCCCGACAATCGCGTCATGGGCTCCAGCGTCATGTGGTACACTCGCGCTACCGAAAAACGGGTCCGTTTCCCTGAAGTCCCCTGGGCCAAACCGGTCGCGAAAAACCACGTCGCAACCGCGGGCGAATGGCAGTGGGAGTATTCCCACAACGACCTGCACCAGATTCACGACGCGGAAACGATTCGGGACCATATGTTCCGGGCGATCTACGGCTCCTACAGCAACGCCATTAAACGCCGCCAGCACGCCAATCTGGAACTCGATTGGATTTCCTTCCTCGCCGGCAAGCGCGAGTCCAGACGCATTGTGGGCGACCACATCTACTCGGGCGTTGACGCTCGAGACTCGATCGAATTCCCCGATGCAGTAGTAATCGAGAGGCGGAAGATCGATGTCCACTATCAGGAGAAACTTCTTGGCAAACCCGTGGATTTTCTTTCCGAAGCGATTTTCCAGAGAATCAAAAATACGTATTACTACATTCCTTACCGTTCGCTCTATGCCAAAGATGTCCCCAATCTTCAGATGGCGGGACGCTGTTTCAGTTGCACGCACATCGGCCTCGGCGGTCCACGTGTTATGAATACATGCGGCCAAATGGGTGTCGCGACTGGATACGCAGCGGGGCTTTGCAAGAAATACGGGATCGATCCCAGGCAGGTTGGTAAGAAGCACATTTCAGAGCTGCGTCGCCTTTGCGGACACGAAGGAGAATTGCCACCTCTTATCGATCGTGCTGGCGAAACGATTCTAGAGCCCTCGGCCATCTCCTAACGACTTGCTCGATCCGCGCTCTATGCGAATTGACTCAAACGCCGCGCTCGTAGGAATGTAAGTTCCTGCATGAAGCACTACGTCAATTTCGCCCTTCTGTTCGCGTTCCTCGTTTTAATCGCGAGCGCCCTGCTACGATTCTTCGAGCCCTTCAGCCTAGCAACCACCCGCATCCACATCCTGTTCGGCGCCTTTGTCCTGCTGTTAGTTGGACTGCATCTCTCCTCCCGGATAGGCTACTTTTCCCGCAGACTCAAAGGTGTGAAAGCCTCCAGCGGGGAACCGTTAAGCTCCAAACGGCTAGTCGTGCTACCCCTCATAACCTGTGCCTACCTTCTCGCTGCCTGTTTTCTCAACTGGTGGCCCGTTCCCCACTTGATAGCGCTTGGCTACGAAGCGAGAAACCGGGCGACCATCTTTCGCCCGGAATCCGGCACCGCGATTCGACCCCTTGAAAATTTTACCCAACTCAAGCGGCGAACCGATAAAGAGGCATCGGTCTTCATCGAGATCGAATGGGGACCCGCCTACGACCCCGTAGCCGAATTTCCAACACCCTTCACTGGAGTGCGCCCGCAAATCGCCATCTGGGCGGAATCCTCGGTAGGAGCTCTCATCGAGACCTTTTTCGTATCCGAGGAAAGCGCGTTTTCCGAATCCTTCGAGTGGGCGGGCAACGAACGGCGACGCGTCGACATACTTCCAATCTGGCGGCACCAGTTCACTTTGGCGTCAGGCATCGAGCCCGATGGCGACATCGACGCCTACTCGGGCGCCACTCCTGAACACAGCTTCTCCATCGCCAACAATCTGCATGAAGATCCCAACGGATTCTACATCAGCGTGGAAGCGAATGTCCCCAACGACACCAACCAGTTCTACCACTCGGAGCAGGCGGAAACGGAGGCTGGCTACACCCTTCCCGGCATTGGGCAGCCTTCCGTCTTCTACAGCGCCTACATCGATCCCGAGAGCCCTCAAAAATACTACCTCATGGAATTCGTGGGCCACGGCGGCAGCAGCAGTCAACAAAGCGGCGAAGTCTACTACGACTCTTCTCAACTGACCACCGCTCGAAACCTAATCGAAAAGATCCTCGTAAGAGTCGAGCGTCCTCCAGCCAGTGAATGAATGATCCCTGTCCCCTACTGAATCCTGTGACGCGAGAAAGCTTAGCCCCTATAGATGCCTTCGCTGATCGCTGTATTTGGGTTGGGTGAGATTAACTGCTTCTGTCTTATTTCCAACAATTCTCAGAATCGTCACAAACCTTAGTAATGTAGGCCGGGTCGCTGACCCGGCTATCCTACCATAGAGGCGGGTCAGCGACCTCGCCCTACAGAATTCGAAATCTAAGAATTACGATGCTGCGAAGCATAAGAAAGCTTCGCAGGTCGGTGAATTACTTGAGGCCACTACGATAGAGCTCAGCGATCTCGCTATCGCTTAAGACCGCGTTGAAAATGGCCAATTCATCGATTCTCCCGTTAAGGTTGCGGATTGCATAGCCCGGGTCTTTCCGGTTGGGGTCGCCCCAATTGCCTATCTCAGCGTTTCCAATCTTCAACCGGTTGATAACGTAATCGTCCTCAATTTCGTGCTCACTGATCATCGATCCATTGACATAGTGGGCCGCCCTTCGCTTAGAGGGGTCGTAAACAGACACTAGGTGAAGCCACTGACCGCTCATACTCATATCCCAAATGGGAGGCGAATAGTAATTCCGGGAACGTCCTCGCATGGGTTCGCCGTCCTCCGTTTTCAGGTCCTTCCGAATCGCCTGATCGTCAATCATCACGCCGATCATGAGCATCCCATCATTGCGAATCTGCCAGTGGGGCTCCCCATTCTGATAGCTATCGGCCAGAAAGAGCGCATTGTAACGGCGATCCAAACTGTCGATACGAGCCCAGCAGGAAAACGTGTAGGCTTCGAATTGACCCGGAATATTCACTCGAATGCGTGATCCGGGTCGACGGAATTCCATTGCTCCTTTCAACCCGCCCCAACGACCGTCCACCCATTCCGCAAGAACAACCGCACCATCCAGTTCGTCATTGTCTGGATACAAAGCGCTGGGCACTCGGTCACTTTCACTGACTGGCTTGGTGGCAAAGGGAAAGTACGCGATCAAACGAGGATCGCGGCTCAGGGTCTCGCTAAATGTCTGCCAGCGTTCAAACGAGAGCCGAGTCGAGTCATCCAATCCATGAGCGATTGAAAATAGATTTGAAAAGGACTCGATATTGGAAGACACCGATGCGGTTAGCCCATCACCGGTCAAAGACACCGCCTCTCCTGTAATGAGCTCTCGATCTTCGAGTTCCACTTTTCCAGAAAACACTTCCACTCGAACTTCCTCCGCAGAGGTATCCACCCCGAACTCCGTACCTAGATCGACAATACGTCTTCCATTAGACTCAATGACAAACCCTCTCGCCGCCGGAGGAACCTTCGCTCTCAATTTGCCAGAGTGAAAAGTCGCTTCCCAGGCAGACTTGATTTCGATTCTGGCGGGCGCCTGGATGTAGACCTGCGCCCCTGAGAAAAAATCGATTCGAGCGCTTCCATTCGCCAGAGAAATCGTATCCGCCCCTAAAATGTCGCCCGCTCGAAGCTCGGTACCGTCTTCCGTGACAACATCGATCAATCCCTGCACGACCGCATAACCCTTTGCGGTTGGTTCTTCCAATTGAGAGGCATTCGTTGGTTGCTCCAAGCCCGAATCACCCGAGGAAATTCGATCGTAACCAATTCCAACTACAAACGCGATCGCAGCCGCAGCGGCTACAGAAATCCAACTCGGAAAGCGAATGGCTTTGCTTTCTTTCCTCTCGCGCCACGCGTTTTCAATATCTGCCAATGACTCCCCTCCTTGCCGCAGATTCGCATCCAACGCGAGGTACTGTCGGGTCGCCACTCTTAGTCCCGGCGAACGTTCGAGCTCTTTTTCGAATCGGGCAAAGTCTTCTGAGGAAATAGTCTGGTTACAGTAGTCCTCAATCCACCGTTGCTCGGCCTCCGTTATAGGTTCGTTGCTCATGCGACTCCCTCCTGTTTTAAGTTCTTGTTGATACAGGATAGCAAGGTCCCCCGAATCCGGTTCAATCTCATGTAGAACGCGCCCGGCTTCATCCCAATTTCTTCCGCCAGTTCCTTGGAAGATACTCCGGGGGTATGGGCCAGCGTCACCCACCGCTTTTGCTTTTCAGGAAGTTTCTTGAGACAATTTTCAAGGGCTTCAATCTCGCGCTTTCTTTGCTCGCTCTCCCGAGTCGCCTCTTCCGCCATCACTTCAATCAAGGCCTCATTAAAGGCCAAACGCTCACGAGCGAATTTGCGACGATAGGCCAAGGCCTTGAACCGGGCGATCACACAGGTCCACTTAATAAACGAAGTTCCCAGCTCGAACTCCCCAAACTTCTGCCAAGCCACTAGAGCGACTTCTTGCATGATTTCGTCCGCATCGTGCCAGGTCGGGACCAAACTACGCACAAACGTTCGCAGCGCCTGTTCGTTTTGAGTAAACAGTTCTACGAATTGCTCATAGTTGTCCGAGGAATCTAGGTCAGTCATTCCAAATGAGTTATTCCAGAATCCTGAGAATCCTCACGCACTTTCAACCCTATCCTGTTAGATTTCGAAGCTGTTTTCCCCGTCTAGCAATCTATTCGCCCTTTCGTGACTCTAACAGTTCCAAAATTCGGAAGTACGCAGGTTTGGGATGCGAGTTTAGGTCGAAAAGCAATGGATCGTTGGGGGGCATCCACTTGAACGGCGGAACGAAGTCGAACCAAGTACGGGCATCGCTTAAACCCCAAAAAGTAAATCCGGTACACGAGGGATTTTCGATGCAAATCCGAGCATACTCGGTCATATAGTCCGCCTGTGCCTGATAGGGATCCTCCGCCGCATCGAATAGGCGTATGCGAGCATCGAATTCGGTTACTTCAAAAAGCAAGCCTTGCTCGGTAACGCGATTTACGAATTGCCGAAACTCATCGAGGTTGTGGGTCTTGAAAATCGCGTGTGCCTGTATTCCCACACCATGGATCGGAACGTTTTCTGATTTTAGCCATTTGAGAAGATCGAAAAACACTTCAACCCCTTCACCCGTATAGTTTCCGAATTGTTCATTGATGAATAGCTGAACGGAAGGATCCACCTCGTGCGCAATCCGAAAAGCCTCGGCGATATACTCCTTGCCCAATGTATTCAAATAAATGTTTTTGTCCAGATAGGGCCCATCCATGGACATGGGCTCATTTACTACATCCCAGGTCTTGATCCGACCTTTAAAATGCGTCATCGCTGCCGTAATGTGATCCCGCATGATTTGACGCAACTCTGAGGCCGGGTCCTCAGCTGAAGCAATGCGTTCATCTAATTCCTTCGGGTACGTTTTTCCAGAGAACTTCCCCCAAACCAGCGTATGCCCACGCACGCGAACTCCCTTAGAAACTGCATAGTCAATTATCGCATCCGCCTGAGTAAAATCATATTCTCCAATCTTCCCATTAACCAACAACTGTCGCCACTTAGTAGCGTTCTCTGGTGTAACTGAATTAAACTCGCTCGGTACAAGGTCACCATATCTTGGATCCGAAGCATTGCCGATCGCCGCTCCGATATAGAAATTCTTCGCAGCCGCTATCTCTGCTAAAGTCAGCCCCGCCGGTGGCCCATAATCCAGATAGTTGCGGGGATAGTCCTTCGGATAAAACCAGTGGAAATATAAAGCAATCAGTATCAAAGCTTCCACGACAACCAGACTTGCGGCAACTTTGCGAAAGCGAGAGCGGCGAATTAGCGCGACTATTAGCCAAACAAGAGATGCCAAAACGAATAGGGAGGGGATTGTAGTTATTAGAAGATATTTAATCATAATGAACCTATGGTTGAAACTAACTCTCGAGCGACTGGATCAGTCGCTCGTTGTTTTCTATGAATCCTTCGTAAAAGGCCTCCAATCCCGCCAGCCGAGTCTGAGCGTTCTTCAGGGTCTTGGGGAGACCGCCCCTCGCTTGCCTGGCATTCGTCAATGCTCGTTTCAAGCGGAGGTTAATCCCCGATAGCAAACTCACATAGGGATCCGCACTGAGCTGAAAGTAGTCTCCGCGCTCCCCAGGTTTTGAAACACGTTCGATAACTCCAAGATTCTCCAGTAGTCTGGTGTTTGTACTTATGCTGCCTCGACTTACCATGAGTCTTTCAGCCAGGTATCCAAAGGCAAACGGTCCATCTTCAATCAGCATAAGCCCCATTAGTCGGCCCGCAATGCGCGGAAGTCCTTCGGCCTGATACTCCATGCCTTTTTGCTCAATGAACTGATCCATTACCTCTTGCGCTTTCTTCGTCATTTGCGCTTGAAAGTCTTTGTTTTATTTGTTTAGTCAAGACTAAACATTATAAACGCACACTCTTAGCCAATGAATCACACCGAAGAATCGCTTGCCCAATTCCCTGTCAAAAATGGTTTTCGTCTAAGAGGCGAGTCGATGACGCGCATCGAAGTTTTCTCGGATGCGGCCTTCGCCTTCGCGGTTACCATGCTCGTTATTTCACTAAGCGCGATTCCCCGAAACTATGTTGAATTCGTCGAAGCGATGAAAGGTATTCCTACATTCATTCTTAGCTTTTCGATGATCATGGCCTACTGGCTCGCTCATCGTAAATGGAGTCAACAATTCGGGCTGGAGGATCCGATTTCTACGCTTTTGACTTTAGGCGTCGTAGTGATTATTCTGATATTCGTCTACCCGCTTAAACTGATCATGTCCTATACCTGTCACTTCTTTTCCGGGGGACGTTTGCCTACCGAATTTTCTATAACATCGCCAGCCGAGATGACAGGACTCGTACTCGCCTTTAGCGTGGCTGGATTGTTTTTGGCTCTCGCGTTCACAGGATTGCATCTTCGCGCCCTAAACGAGCGAGAGGCCCTAAAGTTGAATTCACTGGAAATTCTCAGAACACTCGAGCAGGTAGCGATATGGAGCACTGCAGGCGGGGCAGCCTTCATTTCCGTTCTTCTCGCTTGGCTTCTCAACCCCGATATCGGTTACGTTGGTGGATACGCGCTTTCGGTTCCCTTGATTCTGATTCCTATAATTGTGATTCGATTTAGGAAACTGGAGAAGGCTTTGAATTAGTAGACATTAAGAGTATTTAAAATACGAGCCCTCTCAACACAAAACCTTCTTATCGCAACGCGGGACCCTATTGGGTCCGTGAAACGGAAACACATTGCCGAAGGCCGATCTTTAGAAACTTCCAACCAAATCAATTTCTGAACAACGCGCTGCTAGTTGTTTCTTCGAAACAAATGGATGCCCTGCGGGCTAAGAGATTTGACGGACTGCTTAAATCTAGGCGTCAACAGGGACGGCATCGCAAAATGCCGCTCCTTTTGCATGGGATTCACCCAATACTAAACCAACAAGTGGACACGCCCCAAAAGTGGCAATCAGTAGAAGCAGAAGCACTAACGTGCCCATTCGACTCGAACACGAAAAAATGCTGACGTTTCAACGGCCGACACTTCGAAATCTAAGGACTCGCCCAAGTCCTCGGGGTTCGGCACAATGAAATCGATCGCTGTCCAGGCATCTGCCCGTCCCAAATCGCTTGATCGTTCCAAAATGAAAATCCTCCCTTCCTGGACTGCATTTCCAGGTATTGCGACGGTCTCTCCCGTGGGCGACGACTCAAACGGCGGGAAAAACCGACCGGAAGCCACGGAGGGATCACTTCCAAATACGTACTCCTCACGATTGGACAACCCATCTGCGTCGAGATCTTCGTTCGCATCATTCGGATCGTCAGAATCGAAACCAAATACGCTTTCAAATCGATCGCCCATTCCATCGCCATCTGTATCCGCATCTCTCCTTAACTGAATGAAAGTCAAGTCACTCGCGAGATAGACGTCCCCTCGTCCGTTGTTGTCCGCCGCTTCCTGAAACAGAACGCCGTTGTCGTCGTGATGGAAATAAACGCCGATATAATTCGAGGGATCCACATCGAGTTCGGCCAGTTCTTCCGCGCTTACTTCGATCTCAAAGTTTCCCGTTTGGTCGACCTGAGGGTTCGTTAGCTCCCCAAATACCCCTTCTTTGACACGTCGAACCATCGTTCCGGTTTGGGCATCGAATTCGCTGATTCCAGCGATAAAGCCTAGCGAATTATCCAATAGGCTCTTTATCCGCCAGTTCCCGGAAAACCGATAGCTTCGATTCAGCCCGATCGCTTGCGTGGTGTAGCGACGAATCTCGACCTCATCGAAGCCCCAGCCCAAGCGCAGGGCAGGCCCTGCATTTGAAGATTCGATACCAACCGAAGTCCCCGAATTGTCGCGCTGCCAACTGGTGGCGTCATCGCAATACCAAAAATTCGCCGGAAAGGGGATCGACTGATTGCCCACGTAATTAGCAGACGCAAAAGTCTCCGTGAACAGGGAAACGTTTTCGAAGGGGTTGATGGAATGAGTGGTGACCTCTGCAATCGAGCTGTCGGCTAAAGATTGAGCCTGGGCGTCCCGCATGGAAACCTTGTACTCGTAAACCGTATTGGGCAGCAAACCGGAATCCTCGTAGTCACGGTTACTCTGCCAACCCGAATCGTCGCCACCCGCGTTTCCGGAAACCTCCTTGAAGAAATATTCTACCGGCTCGAACGTACGGATCGCCTTCATGAACGTTTGTCCGGGACCATCCACTACAGGTAGTTCATCGAAGGAAGCCGCATTGGGCAAAGGCGGTCGCGAATCACCTGCCTCCACTGCGCCCAAGTCCGGTAGCCCAACGATGGGGTTGCCAAAAAAGTCTTCCGTCACTTCCAAGCCAATCCTTAAACCCACGGAATCGCCCGGGATTTTCTCGATCGGCAGGCCGCGATCCTTGATATTTTCGAAGAAGAAGGCAGTATAGTCTTCCGGGGCCGTTCCGCCCTCATCTGCGAAGCCTGGATCGCCGAACAAAGGAGCTACATCATTAATTTGCAACGTGTCGGGTAGCAGGCCCGCTTTCTGGTAAAGGTTGTTCTTCCAGATCACGCGATCAATATTCTCCTGCGACCATGTCCCGGTCGTATCGTCCACAGTATCCCCTTCGATGAAGAAGATATTGTTGGCTATCAGCAATCCACCCGTCGTCCCCTCGAAGCGAAATCCCACCCGCTGTCCCTCGGATACGTAGATCGTGTTGTTGTAGATATAGCTATTGAAAGGGCCGTTCAGAGGATTGCCATTTCCTACGAACCCGCTGGTCCAAAGCAGGTCCCCATTGCCGCTCGCTCCGTTTACGCCGGCAACGCGGGAACCGTCGTCGATGCTGATATTGTACCGATAAGCGCAGTTATTGTTATTGCCCAAAATCTCCACAAACCCGCCCTCGTTGTCCCAGCTCAAGTTGTATTGAATGACTACGTCGTTACAGTTGAAGTCGATGTGAGCGCCACAGGAATCGTACCGACCGCGGGCATGCATGAATCGGTTCTTCTCGATCAATACTCGATTGCTGCTCCACGGCCAAATCCCACTACCTCTTCCATGCATACGCGGATCGGAATAATCTCCAGATCCATCGACCGTATTTCCCCGCACAACGAGATCGTCCACTCGACTCGGCTGCATCGCAGGGCCCCCGATATGCTGCATAAAGTTGTCTAGTATCTCAACATTTCTAATACGCTGCATCTCGATCGCCTTGAATCCCACTCTCCGTATATCGCATCCTTCAACTAAAAAGTGCGAGGAGGTCGTGTTCTGTATTCCCCACAAACGAACACCAGTCCCCAAATAGGTCGTTGGGTTCTTGCCTTCATGTTCGGCATCTATTTCTGGATACACCTCGTAAATCGTCATATTCCGAATCGTCACGTGACTAACCGAGCCGCCATCCAAGGCCCTCACCAGCACCCCATAACGCTGATCGCGAGCCGAACCGTCCACCGTCACTCCACCATCGGCAGTGATCTCCAAATCGCTCGCTTCCACGTAATGGGAATTTTGTATCTGCACGCCCGCGAGATAACCCGCCGCATCAATTAGCGGCTTAGCGCCCTCTCCGTAGGTGGCGATCACAATAGGATCATCTTCAGTCCCACTCACTCCGTCCAGGAACAACTTCCCAGTGAACGCATCTCCCCTCTGAAGCAAAATCCGATCTCCCGGACCATAGCTACCCGTATTCGCTTTTGCCAAAGTAGCCCAAGCTTGATCGGAAGCCGTTCCCGAATTCAAATCGCTGCCACCATCCGCATCAAGATAATAGTCCGTACCCAAAGTCCACGAACCAGCGCCAATACACACGACCACTGCGAGAACCCATTTCATCTCAAATTTCCAATTAGTGCACACGATTCAAACCAGCTAAAACGTTTCATAAACCACGAAGGACACGGAGGAAATCGCTTCATAAAAATTCCGTACTTTCGCATCCTTCGTGATTAAACTATAACGGCGTATAATCATATCAGCTCTTCCCAATTAGCTATTCACTATTTACCATTCACCCCTTCGGCAACGCGCCCTTCCAGCCCAATTCGAATTGCTTCAAAAGCTTCGCAACGAGCTCGGGGGACTGACCCGCAATGTTACGCGTCTCAGCGGGATCTTCCTTGTGATCGTAAACCTCAACGAACAATAGCTCCGCGTCTAGCTTCGTGTAATCTTTCCACACAACCAATCTATAACGATCCGTGCGCATGGCATATCCCATCAGATCATTTTCGAAAAGTTCACGATCCCATTTTTCTTTTTGCTGTTCGATGATGCGTCCTTCCACTTTTTCGATGAGCGGCCCAAAAAAGGTCTCTCTCACACCTTGGGACAAAGGATTAGCTGCCCATTCCCGCAACGCTGGGTTAGGGTACTGACTGAAGGCAGCGGTTTTCCAAGAACGCTTCGGATTTTCAAGCAGAGGGGCAAAACTGGTTCCCTCCAAATGATCCGGGACATCCACACCTATCAAGTCACATAAAGTCGGATACATATCTATAAGCTCCACCAAGGCTTCTGTCTTCGCTCCACGGCTTCGCTTGGGCAGGTCAGGTGTCCAGACAATGAGAGGCACCCGCGTGGCTATTTCGTAATTCGTCGCTTTACCCCAGACTCCCATGTCACCTAGGTGCCAGCCGTGATCCGCCCAAACGATGATAATCGTATCATCACGCAGCCCAGCCTCTTCGAGAGCTTCGATCATGTATCCAATTTGAGCGTCCACGTAACTCGTACAGGCTAAGTAAGCATGTCTCAGCGTGCGGGCCAAATCAGGGCCAATCGGACCCTCTTTCGGAATACCGTGACGAACGCGTAATTCGAACGAGGCATGCAAGCCCATGGCCGCCCCGTCTTTCGGAGCCACTTGATGTTCTGCCAATGTAATGTCTTTCGGATCGTAGAGATCCCAATAGCGTTTGGGCGCCACCCAATTTAAGTGCGGTCGCTTGAAACCAAGCCCCAGAAAAAAGGGCTTTGCCTGTCCCGAGACGGTCGAAGGGTCGCCCGCTTTCACCATTTCCTTCATCGTCGCAATCGCTCGCAAGGTATCGTAACCATCTGAATAGAAATGGTCGGGCACGTCGCCCGCTTCGTAAGCCGGACCGTTTCCTAAGCCCCCACGAGCTTCGGGTTTGTATTTGGCCGCAGCCTCCGCTCGATTCCTATTCTGGATTTCCAGATTTTCTTTCTTGGCATACGGCATGGGACGCTTGATGCCCGGTAGATTCGAGACCGGCTGACGGCTCCAAGATCTTTCCTGATCATCGAACCTGCCATGGTATATCTTTCCCGCGTGAACCGTCTCGTAACCCTGGGTAATAAGGTATTGCGGCAGCGTAACCACGTCCGGGTTCACCTCTCGGAAATAGGTGTAGTTCTCGATGACGCCAATCGTATCGGGCCGCGCGCCCGTCATAATGCTCGCCCGTGAAGGGCTGCAGATGGCCTCCTGACAATAAGCTCTCTCAAACAGCACGCCTTCTCCGGCAAGCTTGTCCAAATTGGGAGTAATCGCCAGTTCCGATCCGTAACAACCAAATTCCGGGCGCATATCGTCAATCGCAATGAAAAGGATGTTGCGCTTCTCCGTCGCCATTAGGCTGCTAGCCAAACCGACGACGCTAAGGAGGTATTGCAGGGATCTCATAAAGGATAAATGGGAATATGGGAAATAGAGCGATTGAAAAGACTACAATTTAATTACCAAACACTTGGATTACTCACGAACTTTCTAGACGAACGCGATCGATTATCGATCAACCACTTCAGGCTATCCCAGTAAACTCTGTCGTTCGATTGTTTCTCACCTGAGTTCGAGCATCCGTCTACCACAATTACAGTGATCTTTTGCTTAAGAGAAACCCCAATCTCTGGGTAGTTCTAAAGTAGGCTCACTTCTTCACCGGGACCCTTGGAGAGATCGTACAACTCTGCAGGAAGATCTTTGTGAGAAAGAAAAAGCTTAAGGCTCGGCTGAGTGATTGCGAATTGGCCATCAAAACAATGATGAGCGAGAGGGTCTCGTATCTATTTCGATTCAGTTCCAAACAACCCTTGGGCAATATTTCCCCCCGCACAGCGCAATAGGTCTGCTGCGGCCGCTTGAGATGAGAGGTGTCCGCATTAGGTCCCTCATCGACCAAGCCCGAGCCCTAGGATGTATCATTCGTTAAACCCCTTCCGATCTCGAGTTCAAAGCGAAGAGGACTGGATATACTTGGGAAGCAAGACGCGCTCCAAAAGACATTTATTAGCCAGTGCCTATTTATACTCTTCTCTCTAGCGTCTTCATCGCTCAATGGTCAAAAGCGCGCTGTCAATGAGCTTCAGGGAACTGGTTAGTGTTCCGTCGGGATAGTAGGCATACCAAGCTTCTTCATCGGGATCGTACTTTGAATAGCCAACGATATCGAGCACCTGGAAGGATTTGGGAAACTGGTTGTCGATTTCCACCTTGTAGATCACAGAAGGTTGATCCGTGTGGAATTCATTACTGTCGTTGGCTTCATTGACCTCAATGTTTAGGTAAAAAGGTTCCGTGTTCCTTTCGGGTAAGATGTAATCTGCAGGATCAAAAGAACTGTTCGGCGTGGCGCCCGCTACTGCGTGGAATTCTTGTTCGTCTTCCTCCAATGCTTCCCATTCGAGTTTTGCGTTTTCGTACTCTTCAACTTTCCAACTCCAGTAGGGAAGCTCCTCTGTAGACTGACTGCTATGGAGCGTTTTAATATGATAAGCGGATTGGTTTTCGAGCCAGATGGCGATCTCAGGAGGAGTATCGGTATCGTAACGTTCACCCGCTCTGACATCCAGTTGGAGTTTGTAGTTGGGAGCCGGTGTGTAGTTGTAACGCATGCCACTGTCTCTCATTTCAAAGCGATCAAGGGCGGCCCCCACATTGTGGCTTAAGCCTTGAATCATTCGAATGGGCTTAGGGCGTCTCAAGAAGAGCGTAACCAGCAAGATCGTGACGAGCAGTGCGCCGATGACATAGCGGCTTCTGAAGCTCCTCCGCATGCCTCTGAAGTTTTGTTTAACATGACCGAAGATGAGCCCTATAAAAACAAACCCCATCAGGGCATGTAGTCCGACGACTAGGATCGAAAACGGTTGAAAGAAGGCCAACAAGCCGGAGACGGCAGTGACCGTAAAGGTCATGGCCACCATCAATATCACGATCTTGTTTTTAGTATTCACCAACTACCTACTGATAATCCCAAATAGCTCCACTGCCTTCAGCCGAGAGCGAAGCGAAAGGAGTATGCAATTAAAGTTCCTGACTAAGCTAAACGACTGGAACAATCGCATTGTGGGCTTTCAAGTTCTGGCGAATTTCTTTGAGAGGAACGCTTGAAGGCGTGGTATTCATTCTACTTGCTAGGACCGCGGTGACGGCTGCGGCCTGCCCCATTCCCATGGACGAGGCCTGCACGCGGGCAGCCGAGTTGGCCAGTCGATCGCTGGATAAGCAACGACCGGCAACCATGATGTTTTTCGAGCCCTTGGGAATGAGCGCGCCCCTGGGGATGGTCGGCACTTTACCATGGGGGAGTGGTTTGGGTTTAACGCCGTGTTCATCGTGTAAATCAATCGGGTAAAACGAGTAACTCAATGCGTCGTCGAAGATCCGGCCGGAGGTGTAATCGTGGACCGTTACAATGGTTTCACCTTTGATACGATAGGTTTCGCGGCTGGCGGTTTCGTTCATCATCCTATCGATAGTTGCGTTTGCGCCCCCGGGCAGGGTCTTCATGAACTTGAGCATGCGCAGGACGTGCTTCCGACCGGCCAAGTTGGTTTGGGTTTGGGTGGCGGCTGTGGAGGAGTCGGCACCGAAGATATGGTTGCTACCACTCGATCCACTGATCGGCCCCATCGCATTGCCTCTCCACGTATCCCCTTTCTGGAGTCTACCTTCTACGATCGCTTCGTCGTACATTTTCTGGATGAGCGTCTTGTTCTCTTGCACAACTTTTTGGTCGAAGCCCGTGAAGACAACCATTTGCGTTCCGGGTTGGCGAACGTCGCTCCACATCCGCTCAAAGCCCAGCATGCCGACTACGGAAGCGCTGCCTGTGCAATCGACGATTTGGCGGCAACGTAACTGGTACTGTACCCCTTGTCCCACTACACTGACGAGCCAGCCGTCTGAGGTTTTTTCCACCGTTTGAGGAAACTGATAGTAAGCCAGAGAGACGCCCGCTTCCAAACAGGCCTCCTCCGCGAGCAAGGCATACAAGTGCGCATTAACGCGTACTTGGTGCTCAGGATGTCTCTTGGGGACTTTGGAAAAATCTTGCAGCTTTTTACCATCGACCTTCATCGTCTTCGCGACGAGTTCCCAACCGATCCCGGAAATGTATTGCCTTCCCCAGGCGTGAAACAGGCCAGGGAAGTTGACGCCACCGGTGGTAGTCGTTCCGCCGAGCTGAGAGTTGCGTTCCAGCAAGACGGTTTTCGCGCCCAGGCGCCCCGCTTGAATAGCAGCGACATGGCCGGCTGAGCCACCACCCACGATCAGCACATCGACATCCAGGATGTCAGGGTTCTGCGGATCGGGCGAAGGCAGGTTTTGAGCGCTCGCTTTGTGCACCAAGCCGGAAGCCGCTAAGATGGCCGTTCCGGCTACTTGGCGTTTTATAAAATGACGACGATTCATGGGGACTTTGAGATTGTGGGTTATTAAAGGATGCTGAGTTGTAATCGATCGATCTGCAATCGTTGTTTTGGGACGTTGGAAACAACGCGAATGAGTTTGAGTCCGGGCTGATCAAAAGTGACGGTCCCTATTGAAACGTCTTCGAGGCCATCGCTACCCGGCTCTATCTTGCCAACTGTTTTCATTGGGTAGCCAGTGTCCGCTTGGCTAGCATCGTCCCTGACATCGTCAACCAGCACGGTAGAGGATCCTTCCAATGACAGCGTCGCTCCTAGCGAGTAGGTTCCAGTTGTCGGAACATCTACCACAAACTCGATATAGCTGCCGGCACCCTTGTTCAGATCTGCACAGACCACATTGCCCTGGGAAGCTTCGGCCTGAGGTTTTGGGTAGTGAAAGTTGCCGCGCTGCCCGAAGTCGGACGAGCTTTGATGAGGCAGGTCCTCCGCTTCCCACCAGCCCTCGGCGTCGGGTTCAGACTGTCTTAGGCTAAGGTGTTCGCTCAGTTTCGCGATGACGCCTTTGTATTCAGGATTGTCGGCCCCTTCGTCGCTCTGCGAGCTATGCAGGGCAAGCAAGTTAGTGAACTCGTGAGGGTCGCTGTCGAGATGGTAGAGTTCGGTCTCTCCGGTCGCGAAACGAGTCATGCGATAGTCATTGCTCAAAACCACGTCGTAACGGATCCCCTTGGTCGAGGTGACCTAAACTGTGCCACTTGAAAAGTTAGTCTGGGCCCCTAGAAAGGACCCAGATAATGAAAGCAAAACGATACACCACCGAACAAAAGATCCGTATCCTTCGGGAGGCTGAACGGGCCGGTAAAACCATCATCGAGGTATGCCGTGAGAAAGGCATCAGCGAACAGACCTTCCATCGTTGGAAGAAGCAGTTTGGAA
>CALDFV010000094.1 GCA_937942145.1 uncultured Opitutaceae bacterium | reverse complement strand
TAAGTCAGTTTGAAGTGGATGCGAAGGGGAACATTGTTCCGGGGAGTCGAGTAAGACTGATGCATTTCCCCGCGGATGGTCACACCGGAGGCGATGTACAGTTTGGACCGGATGGGATGCTATATGTGCCGATTGGTGACTTGGTCCCTCCTTCTCCTCCTGATCCAAAAAGGGCCGCCCAAGACTTGGGGCAAATTGCGGGTAAGATCCTTCGTATCGATGTTGATAGCAAAGACCGTGGGTTGCCTTACGGTATCCCGAAAGACAATCCCTTCCTTGGTGTCGAAGGAGCACGTCCCGAGGTCTGGGCTTACGGGCTGCGCAATCCATGGAAGATCGCTTTTCATCCTGAGAACGGTGAATTGTGGCTAGGCGATGTCGGATGGGAGCAATGGGAAATGGTCCATCGTATCGAAAAGGGAGGAAATTATGGTTGGTCCGTGATGGAAGGCCCCATGCCGACCAATCCCTACCAGGATACCGGTCCCTCTCCGATTTCGCATCCAATCGCAAATTACGATCACTATTCGGGGGCGTCGATAACGGGAGGCTATTTCGTTTCGAGTGACCGGCTTCCTCGTTTGCAAGGATCGTATGTGTATGGTGACTACGTAACAGGAAAGGTGTGGGCTTTGTCGTGGGATGGCGGGAAAGTGACCGCAAATCGTGAGATTGCGGATACGCGACAAGATATTGTCACTTTTGGAATAGATGAGAGTGGCGATATCCTTTTTCTCGAGTTGGGTCCGAGCGCGTCACTACAGCGTCTGGTTTCCAACCCAAACCTGGAGAAGACGAGCCAGTTCCCGACAAAGTTGAGTGAGACAGGCTTGTTTAGGGATGCCGCCGACCAAATTGCCTCGGTGGGAGTGTACGAATTCAAAATTAATACACCCATGTGGCAAGATGGTTATGAATCTGACTACTGGGTGGGGATGCCGGATCGTAGCGGTCTGAAGACTACGGCTGAAGCGCGTCGAGGGTCCCCAGTCATGAATTACTTGAAGCCTGACGACATGGTACTCACGAAGACGATTCACAAAGGCGGCCATCGAGTAGAAACACAGATTCTCCATTTCGATGGGTTCTGGAGGGGATATAGTTACCGGTGGAATGAGAGCCAAACCGACGCAACGCTCGTTGATAAGGAAGGATTGGATACTGAGATTCAAGGACGACCCTATCGATTCCCTAGTCGATCCGAGTGTATTCGTTGCCACGGAAGCAACTTCAATCGACCGCTCGCATTTTTTCCAGGTCAGATGAACCGGGATGGCCAGCTCGAGCGATTCAAAGACCTTGGGCTTGTAGATAAGGAGTTCGTGGAAATGGCAGCGGCTCAGCCATTGGTAAATCCGAACAGAAGTGAAGAACCGATCGAATCACGGGCTCGTTCGTGGCTCCACTCGAATTGTGCCCATTGCCACAAGGTCTCGGGAGGTTCGGGATTAACGGCTCAAATGAATATCGCCGTTCCTACCAGCCAGCTCGAGCTGATAGGGCATGCTCCGAAGCGGGGCTATTTTGGACTGGATCAGGCTTCCCAAATCGAACCGGGCAATCCGTATCGGTCAATTCTCTACTATCGCGTTGCGACGAAAGGAGCTGGGCACATGCCTATGGTAGGTGCTCAGACGCTCGACAAAGAAGGGGTGCGACTCGTGCATGACTGGATACGTTCCATGAGTCCGGATGCGTCCGTTCCAGCATATTCTCTCGAGCCAAAAAGTGTCGAAGAGGCGCTCGTCTTGTATCACAAAATTCAGTCGGGTGAACTTTCGATCGAGGGGCGAGAGAAGGCGATTGCGGCTTGTTTGGGTCACGCGGATCCATTTATCGCCAATCTGTTTATAGGAATTGAACTAGAGTAGCATTAAAGTACTCTCTTCCTTACGAAAGAAAGGATGCGAAGATATCCCGTGCTCTCGCGTGGGAGATTTTGTGGGCGGCCAAGGCATCCATGGTATTAGGAGAGGCGTTCTCTACGGCCTGTTCGATTGTCACAAGAGGGCGGATACCTTTGTCGCTTATGACTTGGGTGAGGAGGTTGTAGTCGATGTCCCCTTCGCCTAGCGTTTCGGTCCATACGCCGTCCTTTGATTGGCGGACATGGAGTTCGACGATTCGATCGCTGTAAAGTTTAATCACGTCGTACAGGGCGACATTTGAATCTCCCGAGCCACGGAATATCCAATGGGAGTCCAGGCAGAATTTTACATACCGAGGATCGGTTGAAGCGAGCATGTGATGGAATTCGCGGCCGGCCAATCTAAGTTCAGGGTCGTGGTTGTGATAGGCGAGGGTTAGCCCTTCCTTTGACAAGGCTTCTCCGAGGGTGGTGAGTGACTCGCCTTGCAGCTTGATTTGATCATCGTTTTTGTTTTCCGGTCCACCCCAGCGAATGGGGCTGGGGTTGGTGACGATGGTTTTTGTCCCCATTCGGTTCTGGGCGATGCGGGCGAGCTTAAGAACCGTGTCGATGGACTCCTCAACGTCTGCTTTCTCATGCAACTTGCTATTCACGTAGGCAGAAACCATGGCGACGCCTTGATCGATCAAGACGTCCGCAAGCTGGACCGTCTTCTCCGGGGTGCTGAGGATAGGTTCCAGGCTATCGGCGCCGCTTTGTTTGATTTCTTTGATGGAGCTTTCGAGATTGGCTTCGAAATCGCGTCCTTGTCGTCGGTAGAAGGTAAGCCAGGGGTAAATATTCGTTGCGAGCATTCTAGATGTATCGGAAACTTGAGGATTGATTTGCTGGGGCACTGATTGGGCTAGGGTATATCGAGTTGAGTTAATTAGAGTGGAGCCCAACGGCTACTTAGGATAGTCCTTTTATAAACTTCCTTCGATTCGTAAGTTTTTTCACTGTTCCGAAGTGAGAGTTTCTTGAATACTCATCGAGAAATCGTTTTGGAGCCCAGAAAGGCGTTTAACGACTTCGGGGTATTGGGTAGCGAGATTGGACATTTCCGTAGGATCCATTCTGAGATTAACCAGAAACAAGGCATCGTCCTTTCCAAGGGGAGCTTTGTCGGAACGGTCTTCCGGGTTGCCGAGCAGTTTCCAGTCGCCTTCGCGGACAACCCATTCCGGATTTTTACCGCTGCCGAGGTGCCAATAGAAGGTTTCGTGGGGAGAGTTTGCGCTGTTGTCCAAAATGACGTCTTTAATGGATTTGCCATCGATGTGATGTCTGGGAAGTTCGATGCCACAAAAGCCCGCAAGCGTGGGGAACCAGTCGACACCGGTTACCATTTGGTCTCTCACTTGGTTTTCAGGAATCACTCCGGGAAGCGTGATGATTGAAGGGACGCGGATGCCCCCTTCGAACAAGCAGCCTTTGGCCCCGCGATAAATGCCTGCCGAGCCGCCTCCGAAGAAGGTCCGTTCTTCCGTAGAGTGCCCATGATCGGATTGGAAAATGATAAGCGTATTGTCAGTTAACCCGGTTTGATCGAGATGGGTCAGCATTTCGCCGATCTTTTCATCGAGCGTGGAGACGAAGGCATTGTATTTGCTTCGCGGCGACGGGAGGTCTTTGTAGTAGTCGCGCCACTTGGCAGTACCTTGAAGAGGGTAGTGGGGTGAATTCAGAGCCCAGTAGACAAAGAACGGTTTATCGCGATTTCGGGTAATGAAGCCATTGATCTCGCGAGCCATGCTATCCTGGAAAAAGAAGCCATCCTCATGAATGTGCTCACCGTTCCGCCAGAGATCATGCCGATTGGGCCCTTTCCAGTAGAAGAAATGGGAGTAGTTGTCGATGCATCCGCCCATGTGGCCCCATGAGTAGTCGAAGCCTTGAGCGTTGGGCATTGTTTCGGGTGTGTATCCAAGATGCCATTTCCCGATGTGCCCGGTTTTGTATCCCGCTCCTTTCATGAGCTCGGCGATTGTTACTTCTTCAGTCGGCATTCCGGGAACGCCTTCTTCGGAGCTTACGTTCCCGGGAACGCCTGCTCGGGCAGGAAAGCGCCCGGTCAGCAGACCGGCCCGACTGGCGGAGCAGATAGCGGAGGGCGAATACATCTGCCGGAAACGGACCCCGCGTTCAGCGAGCGAATCAATGTGTGGCGTGTGAATGTCGGAGGTTCCATAGCAACTCAGGTCCACAGTGCCCTGATCATCGGTGTAAATGATGATGACGTTGGGTTGTTTACTTGCGGCGTGGACAGTCTGGAAGGAGGCGAGCGAGAGTAGGATGGCTAGGAGGGAGTATAGAATTGATTTCATTGGTTATTCTAGAGCTTTAAGAGTAGAACAGGCAATCCTGTCTATTTAGATTTTACTGGGAACAGGCTGGAAGCCTGCGCTACTTTATATGGGCGCTCGGAGATCGGCCCCTACCGTTTGCCAAGGTCGGTCCGCTTGACCCATTCGGTGTGGCGTTTTTCTAGAAGGGCTACCTTTTCCGGCATTTCAGAAACGAGGTTGTTTAGTTCAGTGGGGTCGTCCGCGAGATTATAGAGCTCCCACGGTTTCCTGTTTTCGGATACGAGTTTCCAGTCGCCGATACGGACGGCCTTTCCTTTGCTGTGGGCCCAGAAAAGAGCTTCGTGAGGTTTGAATTTTTGAGGCTCTCCTTCGAGAACTGAGAAGAATGACTGGCCTTCGATTGGAAGGGGTTTCTGGATTACACTCTCGGCCCCCGCCGCTTCGATAAGCGTGGGCATGAGATCGATTACGTGGCAAACTTCATCGGTGAGGCCACCTTTGAGCTCCGGTTTGAGCCCTTTGGGCCACGACATTATGAGAGGGGAACGGGTGCCGCCTTCGTGGTCGTGTTGCTTGAAAAGTCGGTAGGGCGTATTGGAAGCGTTGGCCCAGCCGTAGCCGTAGGATTGCCAGGTGCTTTGGGGACCGGGCATGATGTGGGGGAGATTGCCGGGTGTGATGGGAGTCCGCTTCCCGTCGGTCGTGAAGGGCCTTGTCCAGGACCCAGTCCGTTCGGGTGGATACTCTACGTGGCAGCCTCCATTGTCCTGCTGGTAAATGAAAAGGGTATTGTTTAGTTCGTCAGTCGCTTCGAGATGCTCGACGATACGGCTAATGTTTCGGTCCATGGAGGTAATCTGGGCCGCGTACACTTCCATGCGACGCTCCTGCCATGCTTTGTGAGCCTCATCTTCCCACGCCGGGACGTCCGGGTGCCGCGGAGACAATTGCCATGAAGGATCGACGATACCGAGTTCCACCATCCGTTGGTAGCGCTGTTTTCTCAGAGCGTCCCAGCCTTGGGCGTATTTGCCTTTGTAGGGTTCGATATCCTCTGGCCTGGCGTGCAAGGGCCAGTGGGCGGCATTGTAGGCTACGTAGAGGAAGAAGGGATCTTTTTCCCGAGCGTTGTCCGAAGAATGATCTTTTATAAATTCAAGCGCGTAGTCGGTGATCGCGTCGGTGTAGTAGAAATCTGGATTGTTTTTCCATTCATGATCTCGGCGTTCGCCATTCAAGTAAAGATCTACAGGCGCGAAAAAGTCGGATGTCCCCCAATAGGTGCTGTAGGCTCGATCGAACCCTCGTTTGTGTGGGGCGCTGGGGCCATTGGGCTGTTCGGGATCGGACAAGTGCCACTTGCCGGACATGAAAGTGGCATAGCCAGCGGTTTTGAGAGCTTGGGGAAGTGTCGTGACATCCGGATGAAACCCGCCCGCAGCTGATCCGTCAGATAGGGAGGATTTTGGATAGAGTCCCGTCATTAAGCTGGCTCGTGTGGGCCAGCACATATTGTTGACGTAGAAATTCGTGAATCGAATTCCGGTGGCGGCTAGGGCGTCTAGTTGGGGAGTTTCGATTTCGCCGCCGTAGCAGCCGAGATCAGAGTAACCCATGTCGTCCGAAATGATGAGTACGATGTTGGGTTTGCCAGGGTTGGCTGCGGCTTCGCTTTTTGGGTTAGATAGACTAAGCAGCGTAATACTGAGAATGAAAAAGAGAATTGGGGTGATATTCATTGGCACTCCAATGATCAACGTTTGGTAGGCTGGCTGTCAACGGCGAGATTTCAGTGTCTTGTCGATGATGGGAGACGAACTACGGTGGCGAGTCTTGTCGGATGGGTTGTCGCCTCGACGAGACGCCCTACATATTGGATGGTGTAGGACGGGTCGTGGACCCGTCTAACTTGTCGCCTTAACCGCCGACCCGTTGGCGTCCTTGACGAGACGCCCTACA
>CALDFV010000093.1 GCA_937942145.1 uncultured Opitutaceae bacterium | reverse complement strand
TTGACAGTCGGGATTCTGCGCCTATGCCTTTCGAATCTTAATTTGACTACGGAGAGATGGCAGAGTGGTCGAATGCGGCGGTCTTGAAAACCGTTGTACTGAAAGGTACCGGGGGTTCGAATCCCTCTCTCTCCGCCACTTTGAAAAAGTGGTTTTTCAAGAGGGAGGAGAAGCCCCGGAGGGGGTTTGACGGAGCGCAGCGGAGAAGGGCAGCCGAAGGTTGGGGCCGAAACCCAGAGCACAGCGATTTAATCCCTCTCTCCGCCATTCTATAAGTACCTGATTAATAAATATTTAAATTGGTATCGGGCTACATCGGAATGTGAAATGGTACACTAAGTGGTACACATTTCGTCAAGGTTCAGTGTAGTTCGGGTAGGTTTTTGCCTCTGGATCATGACACATGGTCTTAGACACGGGGGGTGGGGTTTTACTGATACTGTAGTCGTTGTTGTAATTGCTGCGGCCTGCAGACACTGTAGACCCAGTGGGGTTCCACTCGGTTAAGTCATACAGATTTGCGTCCGAAAAGCTAATGCTGTAGTTCAGATTATCGCCCACCAGCCAATTATTATCATCCTCTTTGGCGATCTGGATTTTCATTGTATTCGTAAGACCATCATTGAATAAATACGCTCCGTTATGACCGGTTGTTGACCCCGTGCACGTCGGGGCTCGATCTTCCTTACATATCGAATCAACGTGGAGCGCACGGTTCGCCTTCGATATAGCGCTTGAGAAGGCTGCGCATGCTTTCGACTTTTTCGGGGTGTTTAGCGTAGAGATTCTTGGATTGGCCGGGGTCGGTCTTGAGATTGAACAAGAGTCCGGGGTTGTCTTTCCCGTAGTCTTCCAATCCGAAGTGTTGCAAATAGCTTTCCGACTCTGCCCGAGCAGAACCCGAGGCGGTATCGATCAACACCCAATCGCCTTGGCGTAAGGCGAACTTGCCCGCAGATGTGTTCTGCACAGTGGCGGTTCGCAATGGTCGAGTATAGTTCTCACCCGTGAGTACGGGCAATAGATTATAGCTGTCGATGGCTTCGTCCTTGCCAATGGAGTAGTCGACTATGTTGGCGAAGGTTGCGGCTAGGTCCACCTGGCTTACGACTTCATCGGAAACGGAGCCTGCTTCGATTTGGCCAGGCCAGCAAACGATAAAGGGAACGCGGTGACCGCCTTCGTAGATATCGCGTTTCACGCCACGGAATTTTCCGGAGCTCCATTGATCGAAGGCTTCCAGCCGTTCGAAGGCGTGCGTTTCGGCTCCATTGTCGGCAGAAAAAATGACGATCGTATTTTCGGCCAAGCCGCTTGCTTCAAGCGCCGCCAGGACTTTGCCTACCATGGCATCGGTCTCGATGACGAAGTCGCCGTAGTAACCGGCCTTCGATTTCCCGTGGAATTCCTTGTTAGGCACGATCGGGTAGTGCGGGGAATTGAAGGCGAGGTAGACGAAAAACGGCTGATCCGATTTCTGCTTCGAAATCCACTCGACCGTCTTTTCAGTGACGCTGGGTAAGATATCGTACGGATTCCAGCTCTCGGCCATCGGTCCCGGACGGAATGTACCGCCGCCTGCCAGCGGCGTGGACTTGATGACCGGTTGGGTCGGGATGGTTAGGAAGCGGTCGTCTTCGATCCAGCAATACGGCGGGAAATTGATCGTTCCGTCGCCGAAATAGTGATCGAATCCGCGCTCGAGCGGACCGCCTGGAAAACGCTTCGTCCAATCGTAGGAGTCGGCTTTGGGCCAGTTCTTCTTTTCCACGCCAGCTTTGCGGATGGCGTCGAAGTCCCAGCCAAGGTGCCACTTGCCGAAAGCGGCGGTGCGGTATCCCTTTTTCTTGAACATCTCAGCGATGGTAAAATCGCCAGGCTCGAAAACGGGTCCGCCGAATGCCTGAGCAATCCCATGAAAGCGTCGCCAGTGATGCTGCCCGGTCAGCATCGCGAAACGGCTTGGCGTGCAAATACCTGAAGAACTGTGCCCATCGGTAAAAGTCATGCCTTCGGCCGCTAGCCGATCCAGGTGCGGCGTCTGGATCTTCGCAGTCTTGTCGCCATAGGAAACGTCTGCGACTCCCATATCGTCGGCGTATAGGATTACCACATTTGGCCTTTCAGCGGCGTAAGTCGTCGCGCTCAATAGGCACAATAGAATCGTTAGCAGTTTCATCTTTAAAGTCTCTTGGGTTTTCCGTTTTCGATTTCCACGAATAAAACCAATATTGGCCATCGCAAAACATGGTCTAGAATCATCCGCCTGTCTCGAATGAATCGATGGTATTATATTCTGCCTTCCGCTACGGTTTTGTTGGGATTGATCGAGTCTTTTAAACGATTGGTTTGTAGTATTCGGTCCAGCCTTTTCGGGGCTCTGGGCCGTCGAGGACCGCTTGAGCTCGGGCGTTTCCTCGGACTCGCTTCTTTTTGCGGTCGAAGTCGAAGCTCTCGTTCAAATACTGGCATGTAACTCCGAGATGCAATAACTGGGTCAGTTCGCCGGAAATACTAAACGGTGAAGTGGTTTTCCCATTGCCAAGGCACGCCTGTACAAAACTTTCCTGGTGGTTCTGAGTCACTCTTGGTGGCTTTACGTACGCTTCGTACTCTCTCATGGTCATTCTTGGCAGAAGGCTCGACGGTTTCGCGTGACTGGCACGGTAAATGACGAATTTGCCATCCTTGCGGTGGAGCAAGGTGGAGCCTGTGTCATTTAAGTTTGGATGCACGGTGGTTCCGTCTTTGTTTTTGTCCCAGTATTGTTCGTCCACAACGGGTTTCGTTCCATAACCGTCCGTCCAAGTGAGATCGACTGCCGGCAGATTCTTCCCGCGTTTCGGAAATTGCATGGACAGTTTGGAGCGTCGTGGAAAGATGATCTTATTATGATCGAGCATCTCCAGTTTCTCAACTCGAGTCGGCAAGCCAAGCTTCAGGTAGTCGTGGGGGAAATCAAGAATGTGGGCCCCCCAGTCGCCAAAGATCCCGCATCCGTACAGAAAGAATGCTCGCCAGGTTTGTGGATGATATAGGCTGTTAAACGGTTTCATCTCCGCCGGTCCACACCATAGGCCCCAGTTCAGGGTTGAAGGGATTTTCTCGGCAGTGGGGTACTCCTCTATCCTCTGGTCCTTTTCATAGAACCAGATGCCTGGGTGTTTGAATGGTTTGAAGAACGCTTCGATCTTGTTGATGTCCTTAATCGCGCCGCCCTTTACAAGCTGCTGAAACTGGC
>CALDFV010000092.1 GCA_937942145.1 uncultured Opitutaceae bacterium | reverse complement strand
TTCGAAGAGGATGCGAACCGGCGAGCCGGCGTGGTCGGATAGCACTGAATCGTTATTCCAGACAACCGTCTTGGCGTCTGAGTCACCAAAGAGTTCGGGACAATCGTCGAGGGCGAACCCGGCTAGGGCGCTACCCTCGGCATCTTGAATTTCCACGCGAATGCTCCCCGCGGCAGAAGTGGAGAAATTCAATTCGAGGCGATCTCCTGAAAAGATGAGCTGCTTGGTCAGCAAGTGGCCACCCGTCCATTTGGCAGACGCAGAGACAAAGCCGTCGAGACGCAGTGTATAGCGCCGAAGGGCGCTGCCTTTCCCGTGCCAGTAGTCTTCGGTAGCATACAATGAAAGTTCATTGGGGGCGCCGGGGAGAGACGACGGGGTTTCAATGAGTCCCCAGGCGAGGGATGGGGATCCGTAGTGCCAGGTCCCGGGGCGTTCGGGTCCGGGCCGAATAAAGGCTTCGTTCCACCGATTAAATTGGTAGCCGTTGCGGCTGGCCATGAAGAGCACCTCGCTCAGGGCGAGTCCGAGGCGGGGATGGGCGGCGTAGCGGATGGCTCGGTTCTCGGGGTTGGGTAGTGCCTTTATGGATGCGCCATCCTCGCGTTCGATGTAGCGTTTGGGGAAACCGATTTTCAAGTGGGGGGCTCGGTGATAGAGCTGAACCCCGTTCGTATAAAGTTGCTGAGGAAACGAGTCCTCATAGCTCAGGTCAGTCAAGCGCTCCCAATTCTGAAGGTCGTCGGACAGGCCGGTACGGATGGATCGGTTGCCTTTTGGATTCCATTCAGGATTCATGGCACCTCCTCCGGTAAAGGACCGCCAGTAGGCGCGGTACTGCTTTGTAATCGGGTCCCAGAAAGCGAGGTTCTGGGAATCGAACGCGCCTTTCTCATGAAGTATGGGGGTGTCGAACAGGGGCGACCATTGTTTCCCGTCGGCAGACTTAAGAACGACGAGCCCATTAGGTTCGTGGGAGCGAAGAATCGCTTTGTAGCGAGCAGAATTAGGAGCGGCTGGATTGGGGTCTTTGAAGATGGTCGGGTGGGCTCCGTCGGGCTGGAGTTCTCCAAAGGTTTGATCGGAAATCGTGATGTTGTTTTCCGTGGAGCCCTTGAACGTATGGAGGCCGAGAGAAGGTTTCCGCCAATGAATACCGTCGTCACTTTCCGCGTAGCAGGTGAAGCGAGGGTGGCTTTCAGTATTCAGTTCTCCATCCGAAAAGTCGATGTGGATGGCCTTGTAATACATCCGGTAGAGATCGCCGTCCTTGAAAATGCTATGGTATCCACTGCCAGTCCCTTCCCAGGGAGCGTCGTGGATGATGACTATTTCGCGGGGGACTGGATGGTTGAGGCGCAGGGCTATATCGCCTTCGAGTTCCTCTATCAGGTGGTTGTCAACGAAAAGCTCGCGTCGGGAACCGATGTCAATGGGGTTAGCGGATAGCGGAATGGCGTTTGATAGAAGGAGGAGAAGGTAGGCCCATTTCATTGAATGGAAGCGTAGTTGGGAAAAGGGGTAGGTCAAACGGAAGTGATGTGCAGGTGCAGTATGTCTGGAAAGCGCTAGATTTCAGTTGTCGCCTCTCGTGGAATCGCCGGTTAGGTTGGGAGTCCCTATGCGACAAAATATCGCGGCGTAAAACCGCTCCTACGTTGATAGATTAGATTCCGCTACTGCTTGACACGATGGGCGTCAATGATGGGGTGGTTGAAGTGCCTGCTTCTGACCCTACCTCAACAATGTCTCAGGAGAAGGAATACGATTGTATGGATTGCGGAGCCTGTTGCCGCTGCTTTCCCATATTTGCCACTGAGGATGATGTGGTACTTGAGCCGCAGATCAAAGAGAAAGGGATTCGAGTTGAGAACTTTCTTAGGACTGATCGAGTCGCTTATCGGATGCACCCTTTGCCGTTCTTGGACGCCTGCGCGTTTCTGAAAGAGGACAAACTCTGTCGCATATACGAAACCCGACCTGAGGTTTGCCGCAAATTCGAGCCCGGCAGCGATCAATGCATCGAAGCGCGCCAAAGATTGGGGATTGGGTAAAAATTGGAGTTGTTACGGCAGCTGGAAGCTGGAAGCTTGTGCCATTATCCAAATCTCAATTTCCCCCTTTGGGTTTAATGCCCCGAAGCTTGCCGCGGACCCCGACTTGTCGGCGGCTTCGGCTATGGTAGGGAGGACCGAGCGCTTGCTCCGGGGATCTTTACTTGCGTGGGTGGAGGTGCTACAGTAAGCCAAGTTTTGAATATATGGATCTGTCTTCAAATAGATTACCCCAAATAGTGGGGACAACCAAAGTGATGATGGAAGTGGGATCCGCTTGCTTGTTCGATTAGCAGATTGATCTAGAACTGTGGATCCGAAAGACCTTCAATTCCAATCTTCCAATTCAAACCAACGGTATGCGGTATCTGCGAGTATTGTGCCCGCAATTCGCCCGACGAAGAACAGCCATACTTGCGATAGCGCCCAGTCTCCCTGGAATACTGTAACGGTAAAAATTCTAGCCGAATTAACAGGTGTATACGTTAACAAGATACTAATAAGGTGAATGAGAGTTAGGCCTAATCCAATCGCAATTGGGGCCAGGCCTTGGGGAGCGCGTTTGTCGGGCGCTCCGAGAATGGGGTCGTTTTTGTAGAAGTATACAAGGCCGAATCTCAGCAAGAAAACAAGCTCATCAATCTGTTCGCTCGATACCAGGTTGAAATCTGTCTCTTCGATCCAGTGCTAGAGGTTTTTGTTTCGAACGGATTATTGATCGCGTCTAACAATGACTGGAATTGGGAATTGAATCCAGTCTTCGAGAAGTTTGGGGCCTTCCCCCTTTCAGGGGGAAGTACGGACGCAGTACTCGTCTTGATGCTTGCGGCGAATGCGACTTATACCGCGATTGCTAGTGGGTCGAATAACACTACAGGCGAGGCATTGGTTGAAGTCTATGAGATCGAGTAGAATATTTAACTGTATCCATTGATAGGATAAGACCAAAAAAAGAACACGCTCGGCAGGCTGTTGTTAGGTGTTCTGCGATCTACCCAATAAGGGATTGCCGGGCCTTAATCAGGCAATTCCTTTAGGGTTCTTTTTAGGCGGTTCCCAAATAGTTTTCAGGCAATTACTTACTGAAGAAGTGCTCAACGCGATCCCAAAAGCGCGTCAATCTGGCTCAAGTATGTGTATTGATAAATAAAGGACGTACAAGGATTTAGA
>CALDFV010000091.1 GCA_937942145.1 uncultured Opitutaceae bacterium | reverse complement strand
CGAGCGCCCGTACGAGGATTTGTCTTGTGGGCTCTCGGAGATCGCCCGCTACCATAAATGTCTCGGAGCTTGCTTTGGACATATTTGCTAAGTATTCAATCTAACCACCATGAAATCTAAAACCGTTACTCGATTTGCTGTTTCTATAACCTGCCTGTTTGTCGGTATTTCGTTCGCTTCAGCGATGCCATTTTCCTTAGACAGGGAGGCGATGATAAAATTCACGCCTCATTGGGAAGGAGAACGTTTCCCCAATGGACGACCGAAGGTGTCCGATAGCATTCTCGAGCGTATGAAGCTTGTGGATATCGAAGCGGCTTGGGTGGTTTTGAAAAACGAAGGCTACGAGTACCAATTTGAAGACGGTTGGGAGCACGTTCATCCGGGTGGAACGCTTTGCGGTCGAGCGATGACGGCGATGTACATGCCTTTGCGGAAAGACGTTAGTGAAGTGGTGGACGCGCAAGCTAAAGTGGACGGACACTCCGGAGGTCAGGTCACTTGGCCGATCAGCATGCTGCAGCAGGGAGACGTGTATGTGGCAGATGTATACAATAATCTCGATGATGGCGGCCCGATCATTGGAGCCACCTTGGGGACGAATATTTTCGAGAATTCGGGAAATGGCGTGCTTTTCAATGGAGTGGCCCGCGACTTGGAGCAGTTGGAGAAAATAGAGGGATTCAATGGGTTCGTGCGTGGGTGGAATCCGAGCTTTTACTGGGCGTCCATGATTTCCGGAATCAATGTTCCGGTAAATGTGGGGGGCGTAACCGTCATGCCGGGCGATGTCATTTTGGGCAAGCGTTCCGGCATCATTGTCATTCCCGCGCATTTAGCAGAGAAGGTCGTGAAAACTGCGGAGCTCATTCGTTTGCGTGACCAATTTGGCTTCGAACGTATAAAAGCGGGAATTTACGACTCAGGCCAAATCGATGATCGCTGGTCGGATGAGATCGAAAAGGATTTCTCTAAATGGCTTGAAAGTCACATGGATCGTTTGCCGGTGCCTAAAGAGCAAATACAAGAGTTGCTCAAAGAACGTACTTGGTAGTAGGAGACCTTCCGCTACCTTTTGAAAAATGGGAGCATGTATCCAGGATATCTCACAGATTTTCGGATACAACCTCCTTCATCTTCTCGAGGCCTAGTTTGGCTACCTGGAGTGGGTCTTGCTTCCAGTAGTCACGATTGAAAAGTTCTAGAGAGAAAACCATTTCCGGATTTATCGTGTGGAGCTGCTTGATGATTTTGTCGAAGGGGGCCACTCCATCGCCCGGCATGACGCGATGGCTGTCATTCATCTCCGTTCGTTCCGGGCTAGCCGGATAATCGTTCATGTGGATGACGGGCATGGCCTTGGGTCCCAGCAGTGAGAGGCCCTCGTATTTTGAGCCGCCCTTGTAGATGTGATAAACGTCGAGAAGGCAGCAGGCGTCGGGATGTGAGCTCTCTGCGGCAGCGAAAAGCGTTTGCCCTAGCCGGTGTAGATTAACGGAATGTCCCCACACTTCGAGCATGGGAGTGACACCGGTTGAGCGACCCACTTCGAGTAGCGCCCGATAGCGCTCTGCGACTACCTCCAAATCGAAAACAGTTCCTTTGTTGGCGCCCGCTGGTGGCGCGGCAATGCGGGTTCCACCCAGGGCCCGAACAATTTCCATATCGCTCTTGGCTTCTTCGAGCGCTTTGGTCCGCGCTGCAGAATTTTCCACGATCCAATTGGCGAAGCCGATCGCGCTCTCAACTTGGATACCCCGGTCATCGAGCCGCTTTTTCAGATCGGAGAGTTTTCCACCTGATTCCCTGTAAGCTCTGATTGTGCGTATCCAGGGCTCGATGCCAGAGTAGCCAGCATCCGCTGCGACATCGATCTCGGCTTCTATGCCGATATTCTTCTCTCGGATAGTACTCGTGTTGAGGCAGTAGCGGAAGGATTCCATAGTTTTGTTGGGTTTCGACTTGTTCGCGCACCCTGAAATCAATGTAGTAGATGCGAGGGCGCTTGAAGCAGCGATGAAAGTTCTACGAGATAGGGAGTTTGGCATATAGTGAACCGGAGTATTGCCAAGGCCGAATGAGATTCCAATGAAATAGTCAGTCCCGTTCGAATGCCAACATGTCGGTGGATCTAGCTAGGAACTGGTTCCTTGGACAAGTTCTTCAATTTGCGACCGCTCAGGAATCGCCTTTTGAGCACCGACCTTTTGGGTTGCCAGTGCTCCCGCGGCGTTGGCAAAAGCGAGGGTATCCTGATAGTTTGTTCCTTCAGCGATTGCTAATGTGAAGGCGCCTGCAAACGCGTCGCCGGCACCGACTGTGTCGATTGGAGTTACCTTTGGAGGCAGCATTTCCACGGTCTCGCCCGTTTTTGTTTTTAGAAAGGTTGGTCCAGATCCGCGGGTAACTACGATAGCTTCTAAGCCCATCGATTCGAACAGGTGGTTTGTGCACAGCGACGGATCAAAGGGGTCCACGCCCGTAAAGGAAGCGGCTTCCAGTTCGTTTAGGATGATATAGTCACAGGGGATTCCTTTTGAAAGGAAATCGTCTTTCCAGGGTGAGGGATTGGCGACGATTTGGACATTGTTGGATCTCGCGATTTCGGCGGCGTGCTTGACGGCGGGAATAGGGCATTCCAGTTGAAAGAGCAAAGCCTTGGAGTTTGAGATGAGCGATTCGTTCTGTTCGATGTGGTCGGGATTCAGTTGTTGGTTGGCTCCTGCATTGACGACGATCGAGTTTTCTCCCTCGGAGCTGACCGCAATGAAAGCGGAACCGGTAGGTGTAGCCCGGTCAAGTATTGTGGATACAGAATTTGTATTTACTCCATTCCTACTAAGGTACTCGAGATAGTCTCTACCTTTTCCGTCATCTCCTACGCAGCCGATAAGCGCCACCTGGGCGCCAGCCTTCTGGGCTGCCATGGCTTGATTGGCGCCTTTCCCTCCGTAAGAGGAAAACGCGCAGGAAGAGGCTACCGTCTGGCCGGGAAGGGGCAGGTGATCCACTAAAAAGGTCTGGTCAATATTGAGTGACCCAACGACCACAATGGAAGGTTTTAAAGACATGCGTCGGATTATTAAGTGGTAGCGCCAAAACACCAACGAAAATTGTCGATCATTCACGAACGATCTTCGGGTAGGGCCGCTTATCCTTAAGGGCCAGAATTCGATCTGGTCCGTTGCGGCTGCTTAAGGATAGGCAGCCCTACCGTTGACGCTTTCAACGATGGAGACCCAACTTTCAACAGGGCAGTGTAAGGGGTTTTTCATTTGAACTCATGGAACGCTTTCATTGTGTTGGTTTCATGGTAGTCGCTCTAAACCTTGGTGAGGCCTTTCCCCAATACATTCCCCTGATAGTAACAATGGTGATCGTTGCCGTTGGATTGACCTTCGCGGACTGGGCGCTCAAAAAACGGTCTCAGTGGGTTGGAAGTCGCCAGAACTTCGTCAGACCCTTGGTCATGTTGGGAATCACCGCAGTAGCGTTGATCGCGATCATCATTGCTCTGCCTTTAAATGAAGGAACCACGAATCAGCTTTTGGGGTTGCTGGGGCTCGTGCTGACGGGTATTATTGGCCTGTCTTCCACTACCTTTGTGTCGAACGCCATGGCCGGGCTTATGCTTCGGTCTGTAGGATCGTTCCGGTCGGGAGACTTCATTAAAGTAGACGCCCATTTTGGGCGCGTTTCGGGTAGAGGGCTTTTTCATACGGAAATCCAAACCGAGGACCGAGACCTGACGACTTTGCCCAATCTTTATCTGATTTCGAATCCGGTGAAGGTAGTTCGTTCCTCCGGAACAATCGTTTCGGCAAACATCTCTCTTGGTTATGACGCGAGTGAGTCTAGAGTGGAGGGGTTGCTGGTTGAGGCAGCAAAGAAAGCGGGTCTTGAAGATCCGTTTGTTCACGTTGTGGACTTAGGCGACTACACTGTGAGCTATCGCGTGTCGGGATTTCTTGCAGATATCAAACGTTTGGTAACCGCTCGATCTCGATTGCGCATCGAGTCTATGAATACGTTACACGCTGCGGGTATCGAAGTGATGTCGCCCGCGGTTATGATGCAGCGTCCGATACCGTCCGAAACTCGTATTATGCCGGAGCATGGTGAAACAAGCCCATTGCAGCCTTTAACCGATAAGCCTCTGCCAGAAGAGCGGATATTCGACAAGGCAGAAAAAGCGGAAGCGATAGAGCGACTCGAGAAGGAGCTGAAGGAACAGGAAAATGGCAAGGCTGAGCTAGCGAAGCAGTTGGATGGTTCCGGTGAAGAGGAAAAAGTGGAGTTACAAAATCGAATTAAAGAAATGGATACGCAAATCGAGAGATTGAGAAAATCGCTCGAAGAGGAATTGGAGCAGTAGTCAAAAGTTTATCGCAGGGCCAGCGCTCGCGCTGGCCCTGCGGGTTTAGTTTGGTAAAGTCGACTGGCTAATCGGGAATCGTTTTAGTCGTATGGCTAGCGCTTGCGCTTTGCTGTATAGGATTCTTTTATTGAATTGCGACACCTTGCCCTTACGGGCTAACTATCCGTTATCGGCTGAGGTGTGGTCGTGCAAAATCTTCCAGCCATCCGATGTGTTCTCCATTAACAAGGTGAATAGTCCATTGGCGTTACCGTAGTCGCCATCACGGTACAATCGGTATCGTCCATGGACTTCGGCCCACTCCTCGGAGAGTACTATGATCTTTAGTTCCTCAAACTCGAGCCTACCCATCGCCGCTTTGCTAGGGTAGCGGGTCAGATATCTTTGCAGGGTCGCCTCCCAACCTTGCTGGACGGTACTTCCTGAAGAGAATCTGAGAGCATCCCCTTTTACATAGGTTTCCATAAAGGCAGGAATGTCTCCTTGGTTCCACTGCGAGGCCTGTGTTTGGAGTACGTTCCGGATGGGCTCTTCATGTCGTTCCAGCGCTTCTGGTGAAGGGTTGCATGCTTGAAGGACAGCGAAGATTGGGAGAAGGCAGGCGAAAGCCATTTGGGAGGGGCAGATGTGCATAGGGTTATACTGGGAGTATTTCGTCTGAAAGGAAAGCGAATCTCAGCGCTTCATCTGCGGGAGCCCTAACAATTCACGGCCTTGACAGGCAGGCTAATTGGAAGTGGTATACCCGTTCCCTTGCGAGCGAATTTACCCCTCGTTTTCAACCTTGATTTATTTGCAAATGAGACGGCATACCTTTTTTAAACACCCGCTTACCCTAGCCATTATTAGCGTTGTGGCACCCATTGCGACGGCTTCGAATTTGGAAGATTCTGAAACGTGGAAGCAATTCCGCGGAAACAACGCAACCGCGATTGCCTCGGGACAGAAGGTTCCGGTGAACTTGGGCAAGGAAACACTTAGGTGGTCGGTCAATCTCTCGGGTCCGGGCTCAAGCTCTCCCGTTATTTGGGGAGAGCGACTGTTTGTGACCTCTGAGGATCGGGAAGCGGGGCAGGTCGAACTCTATTGCCTGAATGCCAAATCGGGAAAGGAGCTTTGGTCCAAGAAGATTTCGACGGGGACCTACCATGTTCACAATTTCAACAATCTCGCATCTGGGACTCCCTGCGTGACAGAAAAGCATGTGGTCTTGGGCTGGTATGACACGTCAAGCACCCACGCGATGGTGACCGCCTTTTCGCACGATGGAGATTCTTTGTGGACGCGGGATTTAGGTCAGTTCGACAGCCAGCATGGAGTGAGTTTTAACCCGATCGCGATGGACGATCGAGTCATTGTCGGGAATTTACACATGGGAGGAGGGACGGTCGTAGCTTATAACCTGGAGGATGGATCGTTGTTGTGGAGCCATTCAAATCCCTTAGGCGCGAAAACATCTTACTCAGCGCCTCTGATTCGGGAGTTGCAGGGTTCGGATGCCAAGGAGGTCGTTCTTGTAGGTGAGCTTTTTGGCATGGTTGGAGTGGATTTTGAAACGGGCAAAGAGAACTGGAGTTTGCCGGATGCCTTCAACCATAGGACGATCACGTCGCCGATTATCTTGAAAGACGATCCTGCAACGGGAGAGGTTCTCGTGGCGGCAGGAAACAAGAATAACGTCTATTTTGCGGTGAGAATGCCTCAGTTCTCGAGCGGAGAAAGAGTATCCGAGGCTGAAAAAGTATGGTCCATGGAAAGCCGGGCCCCTTATGTCCCCACGCCGGTCGTTGTGGGTGACGTCGTTTACGCTTTGCACGATGGCGGGACTCTTTCTGCCCTCGACGTCTCAACGGGTGAGGCACGCTGGAAAGGCAAGCTTCTGGGCAATTTTTATGCTTCTCCTGTTCTGATTGACGAGAAGTTGTACTGTCTTTCTCGCGAAGGTGACATGTGGGTTGTGGAAACGGGCGATGAGTTCAAACAGCTCAAAACATCCAGCTTGAATCCACCCGAAGACGTTACTTTCTGCGACGCGACTCCGGCAGTGGCGCATAATCGCTTGTATGTTCGGCTAGGATCCCGTTTGGATTGCTACTAAGTATGTCGAAACCAAAGGTATTTCTTTCCCGCGAAATGCTCCCTGAGTGTTTAGAGAGACTCCAGAGCGAATCAGAACTTGAATACAATCCAGATGATCGAAGCCTGACAGAGAAAGAAATCATTGCGGGAGTTAAAGGCAAGGATGCCTTGATTGTCATGGCTGCAGATCCGGTCGGACCGGCGATAATGGATGCCAATCCGGAATTGAAAATCATAGCCAATTTTGGCGTGGGGTATGACCGGCTGGATGTCGCAGCGGCTACAGCACGTGGCATACCGATCACCAACACACCGGACGTGGTAACTGAGGCGACTGCTGACATGGCTTGGGCCCTTTTGATGGCGGCGGGGCGCCGTATTGCAGAGGGGGATCGGTTTATTAGAGCGCGTCGTTGGGTAACAACGAGTCCTCGTCTATTCCTAGGTCTGGATATCGCGGGCGCTACGCTTGGACTACTCGGGTTGGGCCGTATTGGGAAAGCAATGATTCCTAGGGCGAAAGGATTCGGGATGACGATCAATTATTGGAATCGAACCCGATTGCCTGAATCGGAGGAGAAGCGTTTGGGAATACAATACGTAGAGAAGGAAACATTGTTTTCAGAGTCCGATTTTGTATCGATTCATGTCGCGCTCAATCCGGATACGGTGCATCTCGTGGGAGAAGCCGAGCTGGCTCTTATGAAGCCAACAGCGTATCTTATTAACACTACGAGGGGTCCGGTTGTAGATGAGAAAGCGCTGGTAGCAGTACTAATGGACAATAAAATCGCGGGCGCTGGATTAGATGTATTTGAGAATGAACCTAAGCTTGAGCCAGAATTATACGAATTGGAGAATGCCGTACTGGTTCCTCACATTGGTAGCGCGACTGTGGGCACGCGAACGAACATAGGAATGATGGTCATAGACAATTGTCTCGCTGGCTGCCGGGGGGAACGACCACCTAATGTTGTGAATCCGGAGATCTATGATTAGAGTTGAGGTATCGGGCGATCTCCGAGCGCCCATTGG
>CALDFV010000090.1 GCA_937942145.1 uncultured Opitutaceae bacterium | reverse complement strand
CGTTGGAAAGCGACCCTTCCAGAGAAGCCGACGGGAGATGTCTTTTCGGAAGAGAGAAAATCGCTGTAAGGTAGGGCTGACTATCCCTAGTCAGCCGTACAATGGGCTACTCGCTGCGGCTGACTAGGGCCGTCGAGCCCTACCTGGGCTACTTCGATCGCTTTTGGTGAGAGGTTCTTCTGGTTGAGTTCCGTAGGGCTGGCGCTTGCGCTACGCCGCGTATGGGAACTACATTGCCTCTGGGCATAGCGCAAGCGCTAGCCCTACGGGGATCCAATCTCGTCTAGACTTTAGTCTTTGCCGCTGGGTCCTTCCACCAGCCGGTGGCGTTGACGGTGCTGGTCACAAACCATTCGGATAGGTCCCGTCGAAGCTTGGTCTTGACCTCGGTGTACTCAGGCGAGTCCCAAACATCGTTTAGCTCGTCCGGGTCCTTCTCCAAATCGAAGAGCTGCCCATCGCCTTTTCCTATGTATTCAATCAGCTTGTACTTCTTGCTCCGAATCATGAGCGAGTGATCGAGGTCTTGCAGCATTAGGTCCTTAGCATGTTCGGAATACACGTATTCGCGCTCTTCGGCATCCGGATCCTTCTCGAGAAATGGGAGTAGGGATTCCGCCTCCATTTTGGCGGGTGGCTCGAGTCCGGCCAGTTCTAGAACCGTTGGGCCGATGTCGAACCATTGCGTCAGTGACGAAACTTTTCGATTTCCCTCAAATCGATCGGGGCTCCAAACAACGAGGGGAACACGGACCGATTGGTCGTACATGGTCCACTTTTCTACCAGTCCATGGTCGCCGAGACATTCCCCATGATCGGATGTGAAAATGACGACGGAGTTTTCCAGCAGCCCGGTTTCTCCCAATCGATCCATAATGAGGCCCACCTGCTCGTCGATCATGGTGACGTTGGCCAAGTAGTAGGCCCGTTGCAGCTTTCTTGAGGCGTCGGAGGCATTCGGGTCGAAGGCGATGGAGTCGGCGAAGCGCTGAGTAAGACGCTTGCGAAAGGAATGAAGGGTTTCTGGCTGCGCATCCATTTCTTCCTGGGTAACAGGTAGCATCGGCAGGTCTTTTTCCATGTATTCCTTGGTGTACCGTTCGATGGGGTCGAATGGCGGGTGAGGTCCAGGGAAGCCGATCTCGAGGAAGAGCGGTTCGTCCTCGAGAGAAGGGCGCTTATCCTCGTCAATCCACTGCATGAGTTTAGACTGGTCAGCCGCCCAAGGTGACTTGTTGATCCATCGAAGCGCGAGATCGCCTATGAAGACGTCGGGATGAAGGTCGTCGGGGAGTTTCCACTCGTAGGCTCCTTGGCGTTCTTGCACGTCGGGCCAGTCTTTGTAAAAGGGTTTTTCAGGACGGTCGAAGCCGCGTAAATCCAGAGCCTTATCCCATTCGTCCTCGAAGATATGCGGGTTCTTCTTCCACATGAGTTCGGACTCGCGACGCTGTTTATTCTCCACGACGAAGCGCTCGTGAAATCCATGGTTCTCGTTGTAGGGATCCGCGTGCATTTTACCGATGTTAACGCAGTAGTAGCCGCTGTCGCGCAGATCTTGTACCCAGGTCCGCGGCCAGGCGTCGTTATTTTTCAAGGCTCCGGAATTATGGGGAAAGTATCCGGTGAACAGGCTTGCTCTGGAGGGACCGCAGGAAGGTGCCGTTACGTGGCACTGCTCGAAGGCGACTCCCTCTTTGACGAGACGATCGGTATGCGGCGTGTTGAGGTGAGGGTAGCCAAGGGCCGCGATCGTGTCGTATCGCTGCTGGTCCGTTATAATGAGGATGATGTTGGGGCGTTTTTTAGACATTAGCGTGAAATAATGAGAATCCATGCGTCAGCTACAAGGCTACATTGAGGAGGCCGACCCGAACGGAGGGCGTAGGACGTACTTTTACGCAAAAACGTTTATGTGCTAAAGTACGTAAGAAACTTCAAGAGGTCCGGTTTTTATGCGGGCTAGATTATTAGCAACGGTTAGAAAGCTGTCTCCTTTTTGTCATCTTTGGGGTTGGTATGTTCTTTTCAGCAAATTGAGCAGTGGGGGACTGCCTGCAGGGACGAGGATCTGTCCGATATGGTTCCGGGAGGGCAATGCGGACGGAATAAGCGTAGATCGTTGGAGTGGATTGCGAGAATATCGTAGACTGGCTAGTAGAATGTCGCCTTAATCTTGATCAAACTTCGTTTTAACACCCCGATTATCCATATGTCAGATGTTGCAGATGCCCCGAAAACCTGGGCTGGAATTCGAAGACAACTAGGCCCTGGGCTGATTATCTCAGCTAATATTGTTGGCTCGGGAGAGTTGATCGTGACCACGAAGCTCGGAGCGGATGTGGGCTTCATCATGCTGTGGTTTATTATTCTTGGCTGCATCATTAAGGTATTTGTTCAGCTCGAGCTCGGCCGATACGCGATTTCAAAACGTAAAACGACCTTGGAAGCATTCAACTCGGTGCCTGGCCCCAAGCTTATTGTATCATGGCTTATATGGCTCTGGTCGATTATGTGGGTGGCCATCTTTTTTCAGCTTTCCGGCATGGTGGGAGGCATAGCCCAGGTTTTCGGCCTAGCCGGTTCGGAGTTGTCCCATACGGTATTGGCAATTCTGATAACAGGATCCTGCGCAATCCTACTGTATATCGGGCAGTACAAGTTTATCCAGAACTTCTCTTCGATCATGGTGGCCTCGTTTACGGTCTTCACGATATTCGCGGTGTTTTCACTATACTGGACTGACTATGGAATAACGGGGGCTCAACTGTCTGAAGGCCTTAGCTTTCATTTGCCGGACGACTTTGTGATCGCTTTTGCGGCCTTTGGAGTGATTGGGGTGGGCGCCTCAGAATTGATTACCTATCCCTATTGGTGTTTAGAAAAAGGATACGGCCGAAATGTCGGACCCGACGACGGAACGGAAGCCTGGATTGAGCGGGCAAAAGGGTGGATACGAGTGATGAAGTACGACGCCCTATTGTCTTTGGCTATCTATACAGGCGCCACGGTGGCGTTCTACTTGCTCGGCGCTGCGGTCCTCAATGGGAGAAACATCGAGGTGGATAATGAAAACCTGATGGTCAATCTATCGAACCTTTACAGCACCTCATTTGGCGAAGTTGGATTGTGGATATTTATTGTAGGAGCCTTTGCGGTCATGTATTCGACTGTATTCATTGGCACAGCATCAAATAGCCGATTGGGGACAGACTTTTTTAATCTGCTAGGTATTCTGAATCTGAAAACGGACGAGCAACGACAAAAAGCGGTGCGAATCGCGTGTATCATCCTCCCCGCGTTATTCTGTATATTCTACCTGTCTTTCAGCAAGCCGGTCACCTTGATTGCCATCGGAGCGATCGCTCAGGCTCTGATGCTGCCCATCATCAGCTTCGCCGCGCTTTATTTTCTCTACTTTCAAACGCACAAGCAACTGAGACCCCGGGGTAGTTGGATCGTCTTTCTTTGGATTTCCGCGTTCGCTATGACCTCGGTCGGAGCCTTCCAACTGTTTCGGGCGGTTGGAAACTTTTTGGAATAAAGCTTCTGGCTCTTTAAGTCAGGATCGATGTTGAGGCCACTTTCGAAGCGGAAAATGGTGGCGGTGGCGGGAGTCGAACCGGACCGGGTACTTCATCTAGTGGCATACAAACGTTCGAATTTTGGCAAATCCAGAAAAGTCGCGCGATGTTGATCTCTGAGAGATTTAGAAAACTATTCCGCGATTGATGGCTAGGAGGGCTATTCCGGTTGGCTCATTTTTCCGATTATGCGATGACTAGAATGGGGTCCGCTCTAGCTAGTGAATTTCAAGCTCAAGACGGAGATGCTTCGAGCGACGCCGAGACTTTAGTGCGGCCAATCATCCGTTTCTCACCCTTAAATTTGCTCTTCCTTTAGACCCACGAGCAACTGAGGTATCGTTGTACTTGTACCGGGCAATCAGGGATGTTTTCAGATGAGGGAATCGTTGCTTTTAGTTGGTTCGTTTTTGTGCTACCCAAGTGACAGTAAAAAGTATGAAGAGAACTCTATCGCGAAGACAGCTTTTGAAGTCGATCGCCCCCTTGGCGGTATCACCGCTTTTACCCCAGTGGCTCATTAACAAAGCGTCGGGTGCGCGTTCAACAGAATGGCCCATCCTGGAAGGTCCCGAAACTCCGAAACTCTGTTTGGGGACTTCGCGAGATGCAGATGTTGCGCGGATGCGAATGATCAAACAGTTGGGTGTGGACTATGTGCTAATGGGCGGGCCGGAACGGCCTTGGACGGAAGAAGCGCTCAGCAAAATCATAAACCGATTCGAGTCGAACGGGCTCAAAGTCATCAACATGATGATTGGCGGTTTTCCCAACGCGATTTATGGAAGGGAAGGTCGCGACGAGGAAATAGAGATGCTGCAAAAATCGCTTCGAGCCGCAGGCAATGTAGGCTTGCCAGTGGTGGAGTACAACTTTTACGCCCATCGGTTGACCGAGGGATATTACGAGGTCGAAGGACGCGGTGGAGCGGGTTACACCGGATACAAATATGAAACGGTGAAGGATCTCCCGCCGATCCCTGAAAACGGAGCTCATTCTGCGGAAGCGCTCTGGGAAAATTTGACCTATTTGTTGGAGGCGATCATTCCCGTGGCTGAGAAGGCAAACGTGCGCATGGCTTTGCACCCGAATGATCCACCGGTTCCTTTAAGTCGCGGAAACGAGCAAATCATGGCGACCTACGACGATTGGAAGCGACTCATCGAGATTGTGGATAGTCCCTCCAATGGAATCACCTATCATAGCGGTGTAACGACAGAGATCGATGTGGATGCGGTTGAAGTTTGTAGATACTTTGGAGAACGCGATCGCATTAACCATGTTCACTACCGTAATGTGGTGGTCCATGAGCCGGTGGTTGACTACGTCGAGGTATTTCCGGATGAGGGTGAAACGGACATGTTCGCTGTGATGAAGGAGCTCGTTAAGCAGAAGTATTCTTTGGGCATATATCCTGAGCATCCTCGCCTACTGGACTACGATAGAGATCACCCGCATACTCACTCCCAGTACCCGGGCGGGGGTGGGTATGCAGGTTTCACTTACAATGTAGCCTATGCCCGCGCCATGCTGCAAGCGGCCTTGGGTCAATAAACTCTCAATTCTTATGCGATATACTCAATTGCCAATTTTCTTTCGGCTCTGCTGCCCGCTCTTGTTTTTAGGGGCATTACCTCTTTCCCTTAACGGTCAGCTTACCGGTTTCTCTCGAGCAGACCTTATCAAGTACACAGCGAATTCGCCTTTTGAGCGATTTGAGGATGGGCGTCCCAAAGTGCCAGATCAGTACATCGAAGCGCTCAGGAATTCCTCCTCAGAAATGGTTTGGGGGCCATTGCGAAGGGCTGGGTTTCCGAATCAGTGGGTTGATGGATGGAAGCTTTTACAGCCTGACAAGAAGCTGGTGGGTAGAGTATTCACTGCTCAGTTTATGCCGACTCGACCGGATGTTGACGACATTATCGAGAAGGAGGCGAATTCCGAAGTTCGCAACAATCAGCGAGTGATCAATCGCTTGCAGCCGGGAGATGTTTTGGTGGTCGACCTTTTTGGCAAAGTTGAGGAAGGCACGTTTGTGGGAGACAACTTGGCGGCCGCGGTATTTGCGGCGTCAGGAAACGGTTTTGTGATCGACGGAGGCGTTCGCGATCTGGACGGAATAATCCCGCAAGGCATGCCTGGGTATGTGCGAGGGTTTCACGTTAGTGCCTTGGCGGATGTGATGTTGACGGGAGTGAATGTGCCCATTCAAATTGGAAACACGACTGTGATGCCCGGCGATGTGGTGCTCGGGGACAGGGAAGGGCTGACGTTTATACCCGCTAGTGTCGTCACCGAAGTGGCGAGGGCCTCGAAAATGACTGAACTGCATGATGTCTGGACCAAAGCGAAATTTGCTACAGGAAAATACAAGGCCAGCGATTTGTATCCACGTCCAAAAGACCCTGCGTTGATTAAGGAATTTGAGGAATGGCGGGATAGTGAACTGGCAAAGCTAGGCATGGAGCCGCCATCCCCTTCAGAAGATTAATCGGTTCGGGACTAGCGATTCGTCTGGTGCGAACCGCGTCGGCTACTTTCGCAATTCGAACAGCCTTTTTGTCAGGCGTTTCCACGTGATTGACCTTAATGTCGATCACGCCGTTACTCCGTTTAACATTCGGAACGATCTCCTTCAGCCCTTCGAGGTTGCTGTCCGGTTGGGGAGGCCGCAGCACACCCGAGGAAAACTTCAACGGAAGGCAATGGTGAAATCCTCGCCTTGGTTTATGGTCGCGTCGAAATCGATGTAGTGGCTTTTTTCAATCGAGCGTGTCGTGAAAGGAATCGTTTCGCCGCGTGCAGTGACTCGTTCGACGGTTGCGCCAGGCGGTAGCAATTGGGAGATCTGGGCCTGGGATTGTGGGGTTTCCACTTGGATACGAATATCGTTGGGATTTTCCTGATAGGCGTAGCGAAGCGATGCGCCAGAGCATTCGTAGCCTACCTGGACTTCGGCCGAGTTGATGCCAGCGGCGCTCCAGCGAGGAGTTAAGGATACAAGGTCGAGAGTTTTCCCCTGGTCTTTGACCCCGGCAAGCCCCTCTACAAGTCCGCATAACATTGAACTGGATCCCCAGCCGTCAGTGGGGGTGGCATCGGGACTCGTGCTCGTGTCGACAGTTGATTCGGTGCCATCTGGGAAGTACCAGAGGAAGGTCTCATTGTTTTTAGAAATTAACTCGTAATAGCGTTTCAGGGTTTCGACACCTTCAGCCTCGTAGCCGGAGGCGAGGTAAGCGTTGGCCAGTTCACCGCCTACGAGGGGCATGATCCCACCGTTGCAGTAAGCTCCTTCCACGATTTTTTCGTCTCCGAAAATTCCGTCGGGAAAAGGGGGTTGAATGGAGAACCATTCGGCAAACGCTCCTGTATTCTGTCCCCGCTGACGATATTCCCTGAGGATGGAACTTGCTTGTTCCTGTGAAGTGACGCCGCGATTGATGTTCATAGGGTTGCTGAAGCTGAGTTGGGAAGCTTCGTCGACACCGGGGATCTCTACGGGTGTTTTTTTGACAAAATGCGTGTAGAAGGTCCCGTTCCAGCAGACCTGGTTCATTCGTGTTTTTAGTCCCTCGGCAAAACGCTTCCAATGGCTAGCTCTGTCGGGTTTACCAAGGCGGCTGCAAATTGCGGCCATGCGTTGGCACGCTTGATAGTATCCACTGTTGTCACCGTGAAGGATTCCCCAGAAGGTGTTGTCGTCGATCTGGAACTGCAGCCAATCGTGGGAGCCCGCAGTGTAGGCGAAGTCCCAAGAATCGATCGTGTAGGGCCGCTTGACCAGCTCTAGTTCGGGGTCCCATCTCCATGGATGAGTGAAAGCGTATTCGAGGGCCCGTTCGAGATTAGGGAGTATTGAGCGAATCCAGGCGTCGTCGCCTGTGGCCTGCCAGGCGATGAAGGCTGCGTTGACGAAACGATATTCAACGTCGGCCTCGACAGGTACTCGGACGTATTTGCACCAGTTTTCTCGTTCGCAGGGGACTTTTTCGGGTTGGACGGTGAAGTAGTCGAATACGCGACCATTGCGAGCCTGTGTGTCGGCGAAGTGGGTGACCGCAGATGTCATATCCTGCTCAAAGTGTCGGAATCCGCGCATCATGTCCGAATGGTCCCGGAGCCAAACCGCGGGGGTGTCTGGAGATCGGTATCCTCGGATTCGATCTCCATCGATCACCATATCCATGGTGTCTTGCTCGAGAAAGGCTCGAATCTTTGGGATGAGTTCGTCGAACTCGGGACGTCCCGTTTTTACGTAGGTCAAATCAGGCATGGTTGTAGTATGGAGACCTTCTCCCTGTTTGGAAAGAGTGCCCACACTTGAATCGTGGACCAACAGACCCACCGTTTTACAGTATATCGCCCGGATCCGTTGTCATCGGAGAAATAGGGAATAGAGGATTGTGTTTCGCTGGGGCAATTCCTAATTAAAAAAGCCGATCCACCCTTCAACTGATGTTTTCACCCGACGCTTACCTAAATCCCGCAACTGCTTCACACCCTATTTGATTATGGAATTTCTGGGTCTCCACTTCCTCGATATTATCGTTCTGCTGATCTATCTGGTGGTCATTCTCTGGCTGGGAAAAAAGGCGGGAGAAGGCAACGACAGCACCGACGAGTTCTTTTTGGCAGGCCGCTCGTTAGGAAAATTCTATCAGTTCTTCCTGAATTTCGGAACCTCTACAAACGCGGACCAGGCGGTCGCGGTTTCGAGGGAAACGTATCGTCAAGGAGTTGGAGGAATGTGGATACAGTTTCTCGTTCTTTTTGTCACACCCTTTTATTGGATTACTTCGCTCTTGTTTCGAAGGTCGAGGTTGACGACATTGGGCGATTATTTCACGGAGCGTTTTCAAAGCCGATTCGTCGGAGGGCTTTTCGCCGTGTTTACATTGATAATGACCTTCGTTGGGGGAGGCATCGGCTACATGGTGGCCGGAAAGACAATGATGGCAATCACGCCGAAGACAGCGGAAGTGCTGACTGTGGAGGAGCGGACGGTCGTAGAGGAGTTCAAGGAATTGCAGGAGCTCGGGGATTTGTCGCTTAGAGAACGCACGCCGGAACAAAACGAACGCTACCAGGTGTTGAACCAGAAAAAGATGCGCGGGGAACTGAAGTCGTTCTACTCTTATACGGACCCTGTTACCTTCTATATTGTCTACGGTCTTATTGTCGCCGTTTACACGATGATGGGAGGATTTCGAGCAGCGGCGATTACCGATGCGATTCAAGGGATATTGATCATTGTCTTTTCGCTAATTCTCATTCCGTTGGGCTTGTCCAAGCTCGGCGGGTTCGAAGGCCTGCATGCGTCCGTACCCGCGTTCAAGTTTGAGCTATTTGGGTCGGTTACCCTGAGCGACTACGGATGGTATACCGTGTTCGCGATGTTCTGTTCGCAACTGGTGGCGATCGTAGCGGTGGCGACGATGATGCAGACGGCGGGCTCTGCGACCAATGAGAATTCAGCCCGATTCGGAATAATTGGGGGAATGTTTCTCAAGCGACTTTTAATGCTTTTTTGGATACTGGCTGGACTGATTGCGTTGGGATTGTATCAAGGAAAAATTCACGACCCGGATCTCGCGTGGGGATTTATGAGCCACGATCTTCTGCTCCCGGGCGCCTTGGGGCTCATGCTTGTTGGCATATTGGCGGCGAATATGTCCTCGCTCGATGCGATGTCGGTCTCCAACTCAGCCCTTTTTATTCGGAATCTGTACCAGCCGCTTTTCCCGAACAAGTCGGAGCGGCACTATTTGCTCGTAGGCCGGATCGTCATCGGTACCAGTTTGCTCGGGGGGATCGGTGCCGCGCTGTACATCGACAACTTGCTAGAGATTTTCAAATATCTCATATCCGTGCCGGCCATTTTTGGAGCGGCAATTTGGCTTGGATATACGTGGAGGCGGCTGACAAAGACGGCGGTAGCGATCGAAGTGATCGTGTGCTTCCTTCTGTTCGCCATTATCCCGAATTTGTTTTTGAGCCTGGACTGGGCCCGCAAAAACCCGGATTTCCTCGTGCAGACGGATGGGTACAGTCATGTATACAAGACGCCTGCCCTGAATGACGACGTAGCCGCTGGCCGAGCCTCGAAGGTAGGCGACACGGTGGAGAAGGAAGTGTGGGTCGAGCCCAAAGGGATATTCTTTGAGCGCGTAGTGAGACAGAATCCAGAGGAGCCGGATTCGCCATTGATTGGCATGGGTCGGTTTGAAGCGGAAATCTGGGTAATGAGCTGGTTTGGAATCGACTTCACTGGCTTCAAGAAATCTCAGCTCGTCGCGACCCGATTCTTTTTCAACGCGTTTTTCCCGTTTTTCCTGCTCTTTACCCTTTCATTGGTGACTCGTCCCGTGGACAAATCGCATTTGGATTACTTCTTTGGCAAAATTTATACACCGATCCAAGCATCCAATGAAGACGACAAGCAGGCGGTCGCGTTTACAGCGGAAAACCCCGATTCCATCCGAGCGAAGAAGCTATTCCCTAACACCAATTGGGAATTCGCGAAACCGGACAAGATGGACTGGATTGGGTTTGGGGGAAGCTGGGCTATGGTGGGCTTCATTATTCTGCTCCTGTGGCTGATGGTGACCATCGGTAAGGGATAGCGTTGTCGCTCCAGCAAACTTCCAAAAATTGAATACTAACCTTGCTTTCTACCTCTCAGACGATTATTTTTCGGTCGGGTGGCAAGAGGGCGAACTGCTCTACTGAGTTCAACGCTATGCCGCTTCGGTTTTCTTAATGGCGGGACGCACGCTGGCACCTTCCATCCATTCGCCTCGAATGAGTGTGACTGCGGGATTGTCGGTGGGGCCGAGCTGCTCGTGGGCGAGTTTTGTCTTGAGGACATCGATCGCAGTGGCCCCGATCTTGTGATAACCCACGTGCACCTTAGCGATTTCCCCCTTCGGAGTATCCATCGCTGGAGACAGCGCTGCAAAACTGATGTCATCGGGAATCTTGACGCCTGACTCTTTGAGCCAATGGTAATGGTCGACATTGGGGCTCAGTACCACATCAGGCTTCTTCTGTTTAACCCAGTCGATCAAGTCGTTGCGGCCGATCCTGTCTTTGACCAGAGGATGCACTCGATTCTTCTCCAAGATATTCTGCTGATGCCAAAGAAGGTAGCTTTGGTACAAGTGGTTTGAGCGGATATCTTCCGTTTCAGTGACACAGAACCCAATCCGTTGGAATCCTCTTTCGGTCAGGTTCGATATGCCGACATGCATCGATTGGTAGAAGTGGGGGTGCACTTGATTGAAACCAAGGCGGGCAGCAACACCGCAGGTAGCGACTCCCATAAAATCCTCTTGTGGGAGTGAGAACACATCATTAAGGCTCTCGACCGGGAGTACGACGATTCCATGGATGCCTCGAGTCTGGAGAATCTGTACCACTCGCTGAAGGCGCATTCCCGGCTCCTGCAGCCAGAAATCCTCTGTTTTAAACCCGAGGTTCTCCGCTCTTTCTTTCGCGCCCTGGCGGATCATTAGGGAATCTTCCCCGAGTTCCTTGAGGGGACGCTTCTGGCCGTTTAGAATGGCGATAACGGGTTCTTCTTTGCTGATGTCTCGCTTTCGCAGATATCGCATCAATTCTGTAAGATTCGGGTCAGGTGTATAGCCTTGCTCCTTAGCGATCCGTTTGATCCGGTCTCGTGTTCCGGGAGCGACGCGTGGGTGATCGCGCAGCGCCATGGAAACGGTCATACGACTCACGCCCGCGGCTTGGGCAATGGTTTTACAAGAAGGCCTAATCTTTTTCATGGGGCGTTAAGCGATCGGATTGGTTCAACGCTGGCAATCCGAGTATGTGTAGTTTGTAGTATACTTCCAGCTGAAGCGCTTTATAGTAAGATAGTGATATTAACAGAAAGGAGTCAAGCGCCTTGAAAGCATGGAATATGGGGCAGGATGACAGGATTTGGTTTCAATGAAACCCCTCGGAGAATAGAGGGAGCGTATCTGCTGAGATATCAACTGTTTGACGGGTCTGGTGTGATTTCCGAATCGCATCTAGGACGAGGGTGCCGTAGAGGGAATGGCGAGTGTTTGCCCGCATGGGCTTCGCGGACCGGATCGCCGTTGCTATATCCGTATAGATTTCCGACTCATCTCCAAATATCTTACCTGTGATCGAGAAGTTCTTGCGAACTGCGGGTTCGTCGGCACTGGGATCCTTAGAAAGCAAAGTGAGCGATTCACCGTCTGAGTGGAGCATGCCTTGTGTACCTTGCACCATGAAGGA
>CALDFV010000089.1 GCA_937942145.1 uncultured Opitutaceae bacterium | reverse complement strand
CCGGATCGCGAGATAGTCCAATAACTCAGGATGGGTCGGCAGCATCCCCATTCGCCCAAAATCGTTCGGTGTTCCCGCAATGGGTTTCCCGAAGGTCCACTGCCAGACCCGATTGGCGATGGTACGCCACACGAGAGGATTGTCCTTCCGCGTTAGATAGTCAGCTAGGGCTGCTCGAGCGTCCGCTTCGTTACCATCATCAACGTCGAAGGTCTCCGGAGACCCTTGCCATAGCGGGGGCGCTCCAGGGGACATGCGCTCGCCGGGCGTACCCAGATCGCCTCTGTTGAGCAAATGTACAGGACGCGGCATTCCATCTGTAGCGGCAAATCGGCTACGCATGACGAAGTTGGCATTGGCCGCGTATACCACCGAATTCGAATCGAAGGGTTTGAGTTGCTTATTCAGCGAAGCGATCTCCTCTTCGATCGCCTTTTTCCTTGCTTCGATCTTCGGTGAACGAATCTCCGCGGCAATACGGGATCGATCGCTTTGCAATGCCTTCAGTTCTTCGAAGGCGGCCCCATCGGAGGGTTCCTTGAAATAGATTCCATCTACCAGATACTCAGGCCGCCAATTTTCGCTATCGGCGATTTGGTCTGAAGTGGCGACCTGTTTGCCCAAAGCGAAATTCGTTTTCCCAAAAGCGTCCAAGGCCTCTATTTCCCCAAGAGCGAAAACATAGTCAGACTTAAAAGGCAGTCGGGGAGGCAACTTGGTGGCAGTGACACGAATATATCGCATCGATGGCGGGCCCACATCCACAAGCACTGTATCAATTCCCGGGTTGGGCTGATCCGTGCCTCCTGAATCGCTCAACAACCTCACGCCATCCTTAAAACCTGGGTCGTTCGAACCTTCGACTCGATGGCGGATCGGAAAGCCATAGCCTTCCTTAACCTTATGCTCCTTATCATAAGCCGGCATTATTCGTATCTGGGCCATATTTGTAGGCTTCCCCAAATCGACTTGTATCCACTTTTCTGTATTTTCCTTTAAATCGGGTTTAGCTTGAAAACCGTATTTCGGTGAATCCCCTGTCCCATAGATCTCCTTAATTTCGTTAATCCGGCGATCTATTCCCGAAAGCTTCGCCGTAATCTGCCGATCGATACGAGCCCCGATTTCCAGCTGTTCCTTCTTGAGTGTGTTGATTTCTTTAATCAGCACGTTTCGTTCCTCGAGCTGCTCGGGCGAAAGGCCTTCGAAAACCCGATCCTCTCGGTCCACCCCCGCGAACACCGCGTGTAGCCGATAGTAATCCTCCATTTTAATGGGGTCAAACTTATGCGTGTGGCACTGGGCACACTGCACCGTCGTACTTTGGAATACGTTGAACACCGTCGAAACCATCTCATCCCGATCCAGGTGCTTCGCGATCTGGCCATCCCGTTTCGCTTCGCCTACTTCGTAATGGCCAATAAAATCCCAAGGTCCCGCAGCCAAAAATCCCAATCCAATAATCCCGTCGGGCTCACCGGGATAAAGCACATCTCCCGCAACTTGCTCCTTAACAAAGCGTCCGTAGGGTTTATCCAAATTTAAACTACGGATCACATAGTCGCGATAGGGCCAGGCATTCGGTCGCAGCTTGTCCTTGTCATAGCCATGGGTCTCCGCAAACCGAGCTATGTCCAGCCAGTGCTGGGCCCACTTTTCCCCAAATTCGGGTGACGCCAGAATTCGGTCTACTTCCCTTTCCCAAGCCCTATTCCGCTCATCTTGGTCTGCCGCTGCTTGATAGGCCTGGACAAACGCGTCGATTGACTGCGGATCGGGAGGCAATCCCGTCAGGTCATAACTCAATCGACGGAAAAGCGTTCTCGGATCCGCCGAGCCCGTTCGACTCAATCCATTCTTGGCGAGCATCTCGTTTAAAAAAGCATCGACTGGATGACCGGCCCCATTTTCCGGAACAGTTTGAGAAAGGATGGGCTTAAGGGACCACCAGTCGAGATTCCGCGGTTTCTTGTCCGCTAACTGCCTGCCTTCCGGCCATTTTGCTCCCGCATCGATCCAGCGTTCGAGCTTCAAGACCTCGTCTTCGCTCAACGGATCGCCATTTTCCGGCATCTCAGGATCTGGCCCGGATACCATCTCCATCAGATAGCTTTCGGCCGCCTTTCCGGGCACAATCGCATCCGGGTGATTCATAGCCCGTTCCCGGCTTTCTAGATTCAAATCGCCCTCCGCGTCGCTAGCATTGTGGCAGGAAAGACAATTAGCTTCTAAGATGGGAGCGACCTCCGCTTCAAAATCCGGAACGCTGCCTGACAACTGCAATCCGGCGACCAAGGCCACTGAGCAGGCCAACACTCTATAGGCGCAATGACTTCTCACTGGAGGAACTTCTATCATGTTCGCATCTAAAGTTGAAGCACGTTTTTCAACACCTCTATAGTCTGAACCTGGCGCCGTTCCACAATCGCTTTCGCAGCAAGGGCTTTCTCTCTAGCTTGTTCAGGGCCCTTCGCCAATTTTAGGACTTTTGGCGCGAGCTGTTCCATATCGAATATGGTGTCGCTATCGAAATACCATTCGCTCAGTCCGATGTCCTTCCACATGAATCCCTTGCTGGTTTGTTCCTTGAAGCGACCTAAGAATGCCGGAACCCCGTTGCCGATGCACATGATGGGTGAGTGCTGCTCCAAACCGAACAGCCCCGCCGATCGGACATAGGTGCTAAGAGCTTCATCGGGAAGCCAGAAGTCCTCGCGCCAAACCACCCCATTCTTCACATCGTCTGGCAGCGGATCGTAGAGAAGTTCTTTGCCTAATCGTATCTGCGTCACGTCCTCCGAGCAAATTAGAACCTTCATCGGCGTCCGCCGGACAACCGCGATGATCGCTTCTCGATACGGGAGCAAGTCGTGCTCAGCCATGCGCTGGTTGTGCTCGTGAAGGGGGCGCCATTCGCTCTCCGGCTTTTCGCGGCCAGGAATTTCCCAATCTGGCGTTCTCCGATAACGCGGAATGACGCAGAGGAACTTGCCTTCTTCCAGATTGTGCTCTTGCAGGAACGTCAAAGCGGCTTCGTCGTTTCGAATATCGAAAGCAAACGCCCCATCTGGACCGAACTCCATCACTGGAGCCGTGACGCCTCGGCGCTTCGCCAATTCCAACGAGACTGAATCGCGGAAAAAAACGAAGCTCGCTTGGCTCAACAGAGAGACAATTCGCCCATCTGTACGAGATTCAGGCAGGCTGATTCCGTAGACTCCGAACGGTTTTCCAGTCAGCTCGATCCACTGCTCCACATGGCGGCGGGCTTCAAGCCATGGCCCCGATCCATGGAGGAAGAAATCAATTTCGCTGAAAAGTGTATGCACTTCGCTCTCTTGATCCAAGGTCTTACGGTTTCCTCCTGCGGTGGTGATTTGAAGCTTCGGGAATCGCCGCAACAGCATCTCGCGGACGCCGCGCCCGACGTCGCTGGCCCAGAGAATTACTTCGGCTTCAGGCAGATGCTTTTCGAGAATGGCCAACACTCCGGGCGAATGCGCGATATCGCCGATATTGATCGTCTGCCAAGATGAACGCAGGAGTATGCGGGGTTTGCGACCCGATGCCATCGCAGGGCCAACGGTTGCCAGCAGAGAGGCGATGAAGCAAGTCTCCAAGAAGCGCTTTCGATTCATTGAAGATTCCGATTGAAGCGATTTTTTATCATTGGAGAACGGTTTAGCTGATTCTGATACAGTTTAAGTAAACAGTGATTCGAGAAAGGGCTCGGTTAGTCACGTAATCGATAAATCGCCGAATGAACCTAATCGACTGCCCTTAAATTTAATCGCACCTTCGAATTTGCAAAGGGTTATTAAGTCAATGGTTAACCACTAATGCAATGAGCAAAGATTGCTAAACCGTTCTACACGAATCATCTGGACAGTGGGGCACAACAGCCCTTTCAACGGATTAATTCTATTTTCTCCGCATACGTTCAAATTCGCTATAGCCCTCCCAGGC
>CALDFV010000088.1 GCA_937942145.1 uncultured Opitutaceae bacterium | reverse complement strand
AACCATCAGTCCAGCTACGAACGTGATGCCCATCCACATCATTTGTTTCTCAATTATCTGATAGGGATTATTAATATCGATCGGAAGACTCGCGCTAAACAAAACGGACACACCCAGCATCGCCAAAGCGAAGACGCACACAACGATCGCAACAGCAGGATTTAAAACCCCATGATGTCCAGTATGGACCGCTTTCGTCTTCCGCTTCGCCATATACCAATAAAACCGGTTACCGTTAATTCTCTATGGGAATAACTGGTTGCTCAATCAAATCTTCGTCCTGAAGGAAGTCGTCTTCATCAGGAAGAATCAGCGGCGCATCTTCTGGTATTGTACTTAGCGTAGGCAAAGGGTCTCTCTTTTCGACAACAACCGGAGGCGGCGACGAACGAGGCCTGTTAGAAAGGCTACTTGGGATGAAAAGCGTTTGCCCGTGAGTAATTCGGGCTGGGTTTTGAATGTCATTGTGCAGAATCAGGTCTTTGGCCGAAACATTGTAGCGGATGGCAATCGAAGACACGGTGTCGCCTGGTGCGACCACGATCTGGAGCCCCTGCTTCCTCGAGGGGCTTGAAGCATTACTCGGCTTGCGTCCATTTGGGATGACGAGTTTTTGACCCACTCTGATCAAGTCGCCGCTCAAGTTGTTAGCTGCTCGAAGCGCGCTCAACGTAACTCCCTGGTTCGCTGCAATCCGGGAAAGAGCGTCGCCGCTTTTCACCACGTAAATACTCCCATCGACAACCGGTGCTGGTTGGGCTGAATCACTTATTGGTTCAGGAGCCTGACCCGACCTAGGAACATTGAGAACTTGTCCTGGCTGGATATTTACCGTCAATCCTGGATTCATGGACTGGAGCTGGCTTTGTGAAACGCCAAACTTCTGCGTTATTCCCCAAATGCTGTCCCCACTTCGCACTGTGTATCGGATAAACTGCGACGTGCTGCTTGGGGCTATTATGTTTTGCGGCTGTCCCGCCCCACTTCCTCCTGCAGGACTACGACCTAAAGGCGTTAGAACACCACTATCAACATTTCCTCTCGAAGGAGTCGATGCTGGGGGACGGGCTTTTTCCGATCCCCCCGGACGTCTCGGCTCGAATCTCTGCTTACTGGAGATCTCGGGAAGCGTTGCCCGATTGACAGAGCTTCCATCACCCGCATTGAACCCGGTCAAATCACTGGCTTTCGAATCAAAACCGGTGCCGCTAACGGTGGGAGCAAGGGCATTCGGATCTTCGCTAGACCAATTTACAATACCGTTGGCGCCGGCTACCGACACTCGACTGTCTTTCAATCCACTGTTTCCAAACCCACTCATCAAGTAGAGGATCGCGATAACGATCACATGGGCCCCCGCAATGACTCCGATTCGCAATAATTTCATCTTAATCTCTTTCTTACCAAGTCCTAACATCTCCTATGCTCCTCTCTCCTTATAAACAGTCAATAGCCTTTCGAAACGCCTCACCTCTTTGTACGTAATTTTCAAACATATCGAAACTCGCAAAACCGGGGCTAAAGACGATATTGTCTTCAAATGCGGCAATTGCAAACGCCTTTGTGACCGCTGCCTCCAAAGAATCGTGAATAGTTGTTTCGATGCCATCACGGTTCAACGCTTTGCTCAATTGAATCGCCGTCTTTCCAATGAGTGAAGCGTATTTCACTTTGGGCGCAATGCGTCTGGCAAAATCCTCGATGTCGCCGCCTTTGCCCTCGCCCCCTCCTAGCCAAACAACCGGCTTCTCAAAACGTTTTAAACCACCCAAAACCGCATGAAAATTCGTCGCTTTGGAATCGTCCCAGAAACGAATTCCCTCCTTCTCGCCCAAGTATTGCATCCGGTGCGGCGCCTTCTCAAAAAGGTGGGCTGCCTCTACAAGCGAACTCTCATCAAGCTTAAGGGATAACCACAATGCGCGCGCCATCAAGTAGGTGCTTTTCTCGGGGTCTGTCTCAAAAACGCTACCTCTCAAACCCAATTCCTCTGCACCATGATTCGATGTAACGATTGCCGCTTTAGGCAGATCCAGTCCGATTCCAACTCCATAGTCATAAACCGAAGAATCCACAAACAGCGAATCGCTCCTAGCGTTGGCAACCAGTCTGTATTTACTCCTGAAGTACGCTGGCATCGAACCGTGTCGATCCAGGTGATCTTCGTCGAAATTGGTCCATAGCACATGATCCGCCTTCAACTCTTCGATCTGCTCAGACTGGAAAGAACTGATCTCACAAACAGCAATTGCCTCTGGATTGCAATCCTCCGCTAACAGTTCGCAGAGCGGCTTTCCAATATTGCCAACCGCAAAGGATTCAATCCCCACATGGGAAAATGCCTCGTGCAAGAATGAGGTCAGTGTCGTTTTACCGTTCGTTCCCGTCACCGCAATCACTGGGCCCTGCCAGAGCGACGCTCCCAGGTCAAACTCGGGAATCACGCGGCAGCCATTCTGTCGCGCTCGCTCGATCCACACGTGATCACGGTGAAACCCGGGACTACAAACAACCAAACCGGCAGCTTTAGCCGCAGAATCGTCAAACAGTCTCTCTGCTCCCGCATGCTCTCCCTCATCATAGAGGAGAGCGTTCCCTCCCAATTTCTCGATCAGGGATTTCACCCCGATCCCGCTTTTGCCCGAGCCCAGGATAGCCACCTGCGAATCTAGACAGGTCTCAAGCCATTCAGGGAGCTGTGCGATCAATGGACTCATCGGATTTTCAAAGTCGC
>CALDFV010000087.1 GCA_937942145.1 uncultured Opitutaceae bacterium | reverse complement strand
AAGGCCATTCATGAGATTCAGGGGCATTCCCTGTTGCCCGTTTTGTTTGGCGATGCCGACTCAGTCCGTCCGGACGACTTTACTTATGGCTGGGAAGTCTTTGGCCATCGAGCTCTCCGCAAAGGGGATTACAAACTGCTTTGGTTAACATCAAAGCCGACAGAGCCAGGACAAGTAGTGCCGGAACTGGCCGATCAATGGGGTCTCTATGACCTTTCCGTCGACCCTGGTGAAACGAATGATCTCTCCGAATCTAAGCCAGAAATTAGAGCAGACCTTTTGAAAGAATGGGATGACTATGTTGCGAGGAATGGAATCGTTCTGCCTGTTGGCCGTCCTTCACCGCCTGGCGGTGGTAGAAACCGACGCTAGCGGGACATTCCAGTGTGAGGGGCGAGGGCGTCTTGATTTATTGCGTTGGTTTTATAGCACTTCGCAAACCTCGTCGAAATCCAGACGTGGTCCACGGGGATACAATCCTTCGGTTTCGCCATATCCAAGACAGCAAAGGAAGTTCGATTTTAAACGTCCGTCAGCAAAAAATTCAGTATCAATTTTTTGGTTGTCGAATCCGGAAATGCCATTGACGTCTAAGCCGAGTGCTCGTGCAGCTATCATGAAATACGCACCTTGGAGTGAGCTGTTGCGGAAAGCCGTCGATTCGGCTTCGGCTGGATTATCTCTATAAATTCCTCGCGCGTCCATTACTGGGAAAAGCCGAAGCAGGTGTTCAAAGAATTGAGTGTCGTAGGCGATAATCGCCACAACCGGAGCTGCTTTGATCTTGGGCACATTGCCTTTGTCCAGAGCAGATAAGGTCCGGTTTTTGGCGTCTTCGCTACACAGGAAAAGAAAACGGGCCGGGTTGCAGTTTTTTGACGTGGGCCCAAACTTCATGACAGCGTGGAGTTCCTGCAGTACAGCGGGTTCCACCTCTCGGCTTTGCCATTTTTTGAAGGAGCGGGCTTCGCGGAATATCAGATCCAGACCATTGTCGTCCAGACGTTGGATACGACTTCTCAAGTTTTCAACGGCTTCCGCCGGGGTCTTATTCTCGGACATTATTTCTTCAAATGATTTTCTCGTCGACAATCGGATTGCTCAAAATTCCGAATCCTCCGGTTTCTTGATCATTCGTGTTACCATATTTTATCTAAACCAGTAGTTTACAGCTAGGCCAGTTCCTCCTGAGTGACATCAGCCAATATCTTCCTGAATTCATCGTCCGTCAGAATTCTCTTTTTAGCGATTCCCTCACTCTTAACCGCAGCTAGCAGCTCTGGCATCTGCTCATCACTGACACCGTTAATGCCGAGTTCATTGAGTTTGTATATGATGGATGCCTTTCCGCTTTTCTTGCCAAGTACGATGTCGCCTGTCCTGCCAGTCAGCGCCGGATGCGTGCCGAACATTGCAAGAGGCTTCTCGACGACAAGGTTTACACCGATGCCGGACTCGCGAGTGAAGTTCCTTTCTCCGAGAATGGGTTTGTTCAAGGCGTACGGAATACCTGTGATATCGGCTAGCAACGCACCAAGCTCGGGCAGTTTCGCGAGTTCGTATTTTGTCTCGAAGCCGTAAAGCAACTCGAGGCAAAGAATTAACTCTTCGAGGGCCGCATTGCCAGTTCGTTCGCCGAGCCCGCCAACACAACTGTGGACACAAGATGCACCAACTGTGACGGCGGCAAGTTCGGTTGCCACTCCCGTCCCAAAATCATTGTGCGTGTGAATTTCGACTGGAAGGTTAGTCAGATCAGCGACCTTTCGAACCAGGTACTTGATCGCTTCAGGGGTTGCACAGCCCATCGTGTCCACTACACCGATCGAATCAGGTTCTGACTCGTTCATAATGCCGGTGAGCAAATTGGTTAAATCGTCTTCGCGCGCCCGCGTAGTGTCATAGGGAAAGAAGACAGCGTGGAGCCCTTTAGTTTTGGCGTAGTTGATCACATCTGCGCTCTTTTTAAGAACGTCCTCCCAAGTCCAATTAAATTGGTATTTCAGTTTAGGGTAACCAATCGGTACTTCAATGATCACACCGTCTGCTCCGCATTCGACCGCTTTGTCGATGTCCGCTGTCATAGCGCGAGCGAATGTATAAATTTTGGCTTTAAGCCCGAGAGCCGAGATTTGCTTGATCGCTTCAAAGTCTTGCGGCGAAACCGCTGGCATTCCGGCCTCGATTCGATCGATACCGACCTCGTCTAATTTTTTTGCAATCGCAACCTTTTCTTCGACAGAAAAGACAAGGCCGGGTGTTTGTTCGCCATCTCGTAGCGTCGCATCATGGATTTCGACCTTCTCTGGCAGATTTAATTCACCAGTGACTTCCGGATGAAAATTGTATGGGCTTACCCAATACCTGTCTTCTTTGTAATGCTTGCCGTTTTCAATCATGTGTGTAATCCTATATTTCTAAAAAACAGTTTGTCGATAGTTCTTTCCGCATACAAAGGCTTTATTTCAACAATCCCTACACAGGAGATGACGCGGTGATTTTGCCGCTCTCGGAATACTTTTCATGATGTCGCTCGATACGATCGAGGCGGTAGAGGTAGTTTATCATTAATCCACAAGATTCGCATAAACCTTTTCCGGACGTGTCGGCCATCCAGTTAGCGAGCACCATTGCTCAAATGAAAATGTGCGACTGAGTCGAGCGAGCGGAAACCGTCTCGCCTTTTAGCCTTCAGCAAATAGATAGACGCGAACCGCATCAGTATCGGTTTCAAGGCTTCCGCGAACTGTTTGCTCCTGGTCCAATTGATTGAATTCAATTGCTCCCTCAAAAACTCACATGTAGGAATCTGCCCAGTCACCGCCTTAAGTTTTCTCTTTTATACACTTTTGAAATCCAACTCCTTTTTCTTCAAGGATTGCTTCAAGCAACTCATGAATCCGAGGATGGGTGACAAGGTTGAAAACCGTTTTAGATTGTGCTGCTCACGATGTAAACGATCAACCACCTGCTTGATGAGGAAGTTGTCAAAGCGGATTCCTGCTAAGCCTTGTTGAGTGTTGGAAATGTATCGTCCGGACAACCGTGCAGCATCACGCGACATGCGTCCCAAGCTATGAAGCGTACTATTTAAAAATTTTTCTTGAGTGGGTCGACTATCTTGCGTGGTCATGTGTTTCAGCCAGCCGTTGCGTCGCTCCACCACCGAAGTCGAACAACAGTTCCTGCCCGCCAACTTCAACTAAGGTTACGGGGCCAAATCGGTCGAAGCGTGGAATCGGATCTCCGGTTCCAAGTAATGTGGCTTTGAAATCCTGTGCTGAGATCTATAATGAGAAAACGAGTAGTAGACCTGCAACTACAAGCCATGTCTTGGATAATAGGAAATTGTATTTTCGCAGTGTAATCGTAGAAGGAGAGTTTGTTCGAGTCACTGTGAACTAGGTTATGTTTCGTTTACCGTTGGAATAGGTTACATTGATCGTAATAGATCCTTCGTTCAGCATCCAAGGTCTGAGCCTGAACGTGCGGGCTCCACTTTTGTGCATAGGATCGTTTTCAGCCATGCTTCGGGCCTCCGCTAGAGACTCTGCCCGAAGAATAACCATGCCTTCACCTTCCCATTCCTGTTCTTTATCGTCAGCGAAAGGTCCTGCGGCAAACATCGAACCATTAGCTTCCAACTCCAATTGGTATTTGAGGTGTTCCTGTAGATTCTCCATCACAGCTTCCATGTCACCGGCAGGCTTTGTGAGGACAACATAGAGTTTCTTAGCTAACAGGCCTTTTTCTTTGACGTGCTCGTGATGTGCTTCCCAAGAGGATTGTGCCATAGTTATACTTTTGGGGTTAGAGAGCTTCGAGTTCGAAATCGAATTTCACCCGGTAAAAAGGGGAGGAGACGCCATACTTTTCGGCTTCTTCTTCGGAGGTGATTAGATTGTAGGGAATAGCCAGTGATTCCCGCACACCAAAAACGGAATCCTCATCGATGTATTCGTCCCCTTCATAAAAAACTTCTGTTATCAGATTGCGGTGTCCGTCGGCACTTACCTTGTAATGAAGATGCGAGGGGCGCCAGGCGTGCCTTCCCTGCAAATCCAGCATTCTGCCTACAGGTCCGTCGGTCGGAACTTTATAGCTGACCGGTTTTATGGTGGTGAATTGGTAGTAGCCGTCCTTGTCAGTTAGCATTCGGCAACGCAGGTTGTTTTCCGGTTGATCTGGGTCTTGGTTCTCATAGAGGCCGTTAGCAGCAGTTTGCCAGAGGTCGATCACAGCACCCTCGATCGGGTCGCCGCCAAACGTCCGAACGATACCCGATACCACAGTCGGTTCCCCCTCGCTGTCTCCGATTAAATTGGTACCAATTTCAACCATCTTCGAACCTTCTATGTAAAACGGTCCTAACACACTTGCCTCTGTGCCGCCATCAGGGTTGCTGTTGATGATATCGACTAGGGACGATATTCCCAGGGTGTCCGAGGTGAGAACAAATTCATTGCGAGTTGGCCCCGAAATTTGTCCGGTGTCGTACAGATATTCAATCGCCGCCTCCCACTCATCTTGAGTCAACTGGACCTCTTTAACGAAGGCATGAAGATGCCGAATAAGACTCGACATCACTTCTTTTGCACGAGGTTCTCTCGTCCCTTCTATTGCCTTAATGACCGCTTCGGTGATATTGCCTTCTGTGAGATTTTTCATAGTTAGTCTATCAAAGTAGTGTCCACCTTTCTCAAACAAAGACCAATGAAAGAGAGGGGAAAACGATTATCAAAATAAGAATCGCCAACATGATAAGGGCAAACGGAAAGGCGCCAATAAAAACGTCAGACAGCGAAATATCCGGATCATTCAAGGAGCTATGGATTACAAAGCAAGAAACCCCCAAGGGTGGCGTGAGAAGGCCAATTTCAGCACCGATGACGGTGACGATTCCGAACCACACTAAATGGATGTCCATGGGCTCCAAAATGGGCAGAAAAAGCGGGACGATGATGAGGATGATGGACACTGTATCCAAGATAGTTCCCATGAGGACTAGAAGGATGACATATATGAGCATGATCGTGGCGAAGCCCAATTCTTGAGATTGAATCCATTCGCTAAAAGTGGTTGGTAAACCAGCGATCCCCAGCATCCGGCTGTACATGGATGCGGCAATTAAGAGAAGCAAAATGGAAGCGGTGATATGACCTGTTTCCGTGAGGACCTTCCAGAGCCCTTTGGGGGTCAACCGTTTTTTGAATAATGCTACAATGAGGGCTCCGACGGCTCCGGCTGCCCCGGCTTCGGTCGCGGTAAACCACCCCGTGTAAATTCCGCCCAAGACAATTCCTACTAGTAGCAAAATGGGAAATACCATTCGTAGTAGCTGCAGACCCGTTAAAGATGGCTGCTTCTCCTGTTCGATCTGGTCGATGGATTCCTTCATTACCAGTCTCGGAAGAAAAGTGGCCATTACTAGGATTGCCACTCCGAATGCGATTGAGAGTAGTATGCCTGGAATGATTCC
>CALDFV010000086.1 GCA_937942145.1 uncultured Opitutaceae bacterium | reverse complement strand
AAGGGCGTTCGAACACCTGGGCCAGTGGCCACGGCGACGATCCAAAAATCATGCTGCGGATAGCCCTCCGTATTACGCATGTTCTTCGCCTCCAAGGCGCCTCGACCTTGATTGAGAGAATAATCGACTTGCGTCCCATTGAAACGGAACGCCAGCGGCTCGATTCCAGGTCGAGTGGCTTGCCCGACTTGGTAGCCATTGAAGAAGAGCTGCGTCTCGAAGGGACTTTCCCGAGAGTTGCCCACCCAATCCGGCCCGACGGTATCAATTGCAATTGTCATTTCGTCACCAGGATCCGTCGCCAGGTCGCCAATACCGAACTGTCCATTCACCGAGATGTCCACTAGCAGTCCCATGCTCACCGAAATCCTCCCTTCTCGATACCCTCTCACGATTTCATTCGTATCCAGGTTTTCGGGATCACTGTCATCAGATCTTACATAGGAACGGCCCTGTCCGAGAATCATGCGACTGACGTAATGCGTATCGCTAGAGCCCACGCCGGTGACCCGGTAGCCATGATTCAAAAGGCCGAACCAATCGCGAATGGGGTCCATCAAGTCGGACTGAAGTGCCGCGGAAGTGACGATCTCCATCGCTTCGAATCCAAAGCCGTCGCCCCGCAGATTCTCCCCGGTGACCTGTCGAAAATATTCCGGAATCATCGGCGAGAAGCCCCCATGGAAATTGCGCGGATGATTCAGCACAATGACCTTCGCTCCGGTATGGGTGCGAATCGATTGAATCAGCTCGGGCCAAGCAGTCAATTTGTGATCCGGCAGAGCGCTTGCCGAACGAACCGGGAACGCATTGAAATGGCCCACTTTGGACGTAACCTCGTTTCCCACTACGGAAGTGAAATGCGGATTCACTCCCATCCTCCTCGCCGGTGCCGTATAGTCGGTATGGTGATTGTGATCAGTGGCCACCGCGAACTCGATGCCTTCCCCGGCGATGGTGACCATGCCTTCATCAATGGTCGCATCACCATGCCCGCTGTAAGTCAGCGTGTGGATATGGCAATCGGCGGCGACCCAACCTTCAGTGGATACACTTCGTTCAATCTCCAGCGAAATTAGCTGCGGCCGCCGCCCCTCGATAATCACTCGCTGTGAACTGACGCTGTACTCGAACCCGCGACTGGCATAGATCGTGTAAATCCCCGGTAATATACCGAAGGAGGCATTTCCGTCTGGGGTATAAATCACGCCGGTTCTCACGGCCAACGTTTGTCCAGCCTCCGTCGGAATCACGCCCTTCCCAACAGGAAGCGTTCGCTCGGGAGCCGTGTATAGAGGAACCAAGACATCGTTCTCGTCGGCCACCGTAACCCGGCAAGGCAAAGGGTTTCCACTCTGGCGATCGGTCACCTTGATCGATAGCGGCGTTCCTCCAGTAGCTTCTGCAAAGGGACGGGAATCGAGCGTGATGCTCCCGATTAAAATATCATCCTCATTGCCCGAAGGAACGATCGAGAGCAGATTCTCCCCCGTTTGAAGGGCCTTCGCCGGAATCGAGAAACGCGACACCAACGGAACTTCCCGTCTGATCAAGTCACCGAGGGCCTTCCCATTGAGCATCACTTTCCACGGGAACTTCACATCCTCCTGGTGGATAAGGAGGGTCGCCTCCCGACCGTTCGGGTCGCTCTGAAACGGAAGATCCAATCGCTGGCCATGAGGTTCCCTCCCCGCAAAATGGCTCCACTCCGGAACCCCAGGGGCCCCCAAATAAAAGATCTCGGAGCTGAGCGTGCGCGTCTCCGCTCCAGAATGTCGAAGCAGCGCGAAGCAAAATAGAAGAGAAACCCAAAAGCCGGCCGGCAGTGTATTCATACAAGCAGTATTTGTATCGTAATGTTCGGAGTATAATATTCTGAGAGTGTCTCTAATAAAGCATCCCTGGGGCCGCCGACAGATCGGGGCCGCCGACAAGCTTCGAGGTATTTACCCGAAGAGAACAAATCCAATTTCTTCGCTCTTTGGTCCTATTGGACACTTTCTGAGGATTTCGACGGCTACAGCAGAAACGGAAAACGTGGAAAATTTGCAAGAAAAGCCAACGTTTCACAAATTGAATGAATAGTCGATTGCCTGGTTCCCCTTCGCGTAAACCCTTTCAAAGCGGGGCCCACTATCAAAGAACGGAGCATCTAGTGGAGTCGGGGGACAGTTGCAGCATTGAAAGGGCAACGAGCATTCATTAAAAGTAATCGCCCCTCACTCAATTCATTCCATAGTCCCCTTATGACTACCCCAAAATTTGTTAAGTATCCTCTCCTAAGTCTGCCAACCATCCTCGTTGCGTTTATCATTGGTACGAGTCTGGCAAACGGGGCCGATCCCTCTAGACCGAATGTCGTGATCCTGTTCACGGACGACATGGGTTACGGTGATCTAGCCTGCTACGGCCATCCCAGCATCAAGACTCCCAACATCGACCGACTGGCCGACGATGGCATTCGGCTGACCTCATTTGTCACCGGTTCCTGGTGTGTTCCTTCCCGGACTCAGTTGATGACCGGACGCTACATGCCTCGGGTAAAATTTAACGGCAACACCGGTTCAGATGGCCTAGGGGGTCTGCCAGATTCTGAATGGACTATGGCCGAGGCGCTCAAGGATGCCGGCTACAAAACGCACATGGTTGGCAAATGGCACCTGGGCTATAAGCAGAAAAAGTTTCTGCCCGTGAACCAGGGCTTCGATACCTGGTTCGGTCTGCCTTATTCGAACGACTATATGAAACCCTGGGTGCAGACCGACGAACCGCTCGGCCTGTACAGAGGGGAAACCATGGTGGAACACCCCTTCGATCAAGACCCGCTTACCACTCGCTACACCAAGGAAGCGGTACAGCTCATTGAGCGCAGCGGGAGTGATCAACCCTTTCTTCTTTATCTGGCTTACGCGATGCCTCACCTGCCGCTGGCGGTGTCTGACGAACGGCGTGGGTTGTCGAGCGCCGGTTTTTATGGAGATGCAATCGAAGAGGTGGATTGGAGTGTCGGCGAGGTACTCCAAGCGCTGGAAGAAAAGGGAATTGCAGAGAATACTCTGGTCTTCTTCGCATCCGACAACGGACCCTGGGTCGACATGCCTCCGCGCATGCAGCAAGCGGGCAATGAACTCTGGCACGCAGGTTCCGCCGGACCCTTGCGTGGCTCCAAAGGAGATACCTACGAAGGCGGTCCTCGGGTTCCCGCCATGCTTCGGTGGCCGGGCAAAATCGCATCGGGGCAGGTCTCGGACGGATTCGTTGGCATGCCCGATATTTATCGAACCATCCTGTCAGTCGCAGGCGCGAAACTGCCCGATCACACACTCGATGGAGATGATCTCATTCCTTTCCTCACCGGTAAAACCAAGTCGGCTCCCCGGCAGGAATATTTCTATTTCCGAAGAGGTTTGGAAGCGCTCCGTTCGGGTGACTGGAAGCTCCGCACCGCCACGGGGGAACTCGAACTTTTCGACATGGCTACCGATCCCTTCGAGCGAATCAATCGCGCCTCCGACCATCCTGAAAAAACGCAAGCCCTACTGTCCCGCATGCATGAAATGGCAAGGGAAGTGGGCGTAAGCGTAAAAGAATTTTAGACCAGCACAAAAACCCCACCTCGTCGGCTACGCCGCTAAAACGCAAATTCCGATCAACAATCTCCGTGCGGATCGTCCTGCCGCATTCGCTATGCAAAAGCGAGATTTGTTATGAATACGAAACAAAACACCCCGATCAAAATCCTAACCCCCTATCGCGCCCTCACCCAGGAGAATTGGCCGGGCGAGACGCCCGTCGTATTCGATTATGCTGACGATGCGGCCGAGATGGCGGCTAAAATGCCAGAGGCCGATGTTGTCATCAGCATGTTTTTCACAAAAGAAATGGGCGCAATGGCAGGCCCTCTCAAGCTGGTTCAGTGCGCGGGCATCGGTCTTGACAAGATCGATTTTGACGCCGTGCCAAAAGATTGCCCTGTCGCCAACGTGTATGAGCACGAAAACCCAATTGCGGAATGGGTATTGATGGTCATGCTGGCAATGGAAAGAGAGATGATCAAGGCCGACCAAGCAGTGCGGTCTGGCAATTGGGACAGAATCTTCGATACGGCGCTATGGTCGATGGAACTGCGCCAGCGGACGCTCGCGATCATTGGACTCGGGCAAATTGGACGTAGAACGGCCGAAATAGCGAAAGTGTTTGGGATGCGTCTCATTGCCGCAACACGCACCATTCCATCAAGCGATGAAGCGACCCATCTTGGCTTTGACGCGGTCTACGGGATGGACGACCTCGATAGTGTGTTACAACAAGCTGACTTTGTCATGTTATCACTTCCTCTAACCGAATCAACAGAAGGATTGATTGGGGCACGTCAGTTAGCTTTGATGAAGCCTAACGCCTGTTTGATCAATGTGGCACGGGCAAAAGTTGTTGTCGAAGAAGCGCTCTTTAATGCCCTGCAACGCAAACAAATCAAAGCAGCAGCCCTTGACGTTTGGTACAACGAGCCGGACGCTCCGGGCGAAGCGACAATGCCCGCCTCATGCCCCTTTTGGGAGTTGGACAATGTGATTATGGCGCCCCATGTATCTGGTCTGACAACTGGCATGTTGACGCGGCGGCTTCACGTTATTGCCCAGAATATCGACCGCATGACTCGTGGTGGGGCGCTGCAAAATGTCATTGCCTCCACGTAATTTATAGCGTGATACCGCAAAATCCAACCTTTAGTCGCCCCCTGAACCAAATCGGAGCAATTCATTTCCTTTCAACCCCAATGAAGAGACCACTCGCACTTTTACTGGCAGCTGTTCTGGCGACCTTCGCGGCGGACGCAGAATCGCTCAAGGACACCCGCCCCAATATTCTCTTCTTTCTTGCGGACGATCAGCGGCACGATACGCTAGGCTGCGCCGGGCATCCGATTGTGGAGACGCCGACGATCGATCGACTGGCTGAAAATGGAGTGCGGTTCTCGAATATGTTTGTGACGCGGTCGACCTGCTGGGCGAGTCGGACTACAATTCTGACCGGTCTGACCTCGCGTTCCTCAGTCGAATTGGATGGATCCGACCAAGTTAAACCCGACGCATTGACCGAACTGTTTCCCGATCACTTGCGAGACGCTGGCTACCGAACGGGACTCTTTGGAAAATGGCACGCCAAGATGCCGAAGGGCTTCAAGCCGGAGGCGCATTTCGATGAGTACGAGCGGATCTTTCGCAATCCCTATTTCAAAACGATGCCGGACGGATCGAAAAGGCACGAAACGGAGTTGATTGCGGATCGTGGGATTGCGTTTCTGAAATCTCAAGGCGACAAATCGGGTCCGTTCTGCCTGAATCTTTGGTTCAATGCGGGGCATGCCGAGGACAAGGACAGGGTGCCGGGCACGGGGCATTATCCCTGGCCTAAAGCGATGGATGGGAAGTACGATGACATCGAGATCCCGGCTCCCCGCTTGGGCGACCCCACGATATTCGCAGCCCATCCGGAGTTTTTGAAAACATCGAATCACCGGGAACGGTACCATTGGCGCTGGGATACCCCCGAGAAATATCAGCTCAACATGCGGGCCTATTTCCGCATGCTCTCGGGGATCGATCATGCGATGGCTCGTGTCTTGCGGGTCCTCGAAGAAGAGGGGCTCGCTGACAATACGGTTATCGTGTATTCAGCGGACAATGGATACTACATGGGAGATCGTGGTTTTGCCGGGAAATGGTCGCATCACGAGCAGTCGCAGCGGGTTCCCCTGATTGTCTACGATCCGCGCCAGACGGATGCAATTCGTGGCCGAATCGTGGAGACGATGGCACTCAACTTGGATCTGCCTTCCACCTTTCTCGATTGGGCGGGCGTGAAGATTCCTGAGAGTTACCAGGGAGATAGCTTAAAATCGTTGATTGATGGGGATGCTGAACCGGATGGTTGGCGTGAAGACTTTTTCTGTGAGCATTTCAATCCCCGCTATTCCATGTCCTGGCAAGGCGTACGGGGGGAGCGATTCAAATACGCCCGCTACACGGATCAGGATCCGAATTACGAATTTCTTCACGATTTGGAAAATGACCCTGATGAGCTTGTCAATTTCGCGAAAAACCCGGAGTATGCGGCCATCTTAACAGAGCTTCGACTTCGAACCCGTTCTCTGGCGGAAAAGTATGCGAATGCTAATCTAGAAACAGAATGAGTTTACTGAATCGATTCAAATACATCATTGCGTTTATACTCGCGAGATACGCGGTCGGTCAGGACAGACCCTTCTACGTAACCGAGGACGGAAAAGGAAACCCCGTTAAGGAAATATTTGCATGAAGCGTTGGGGAGCGCAGGTCCGGTCTGGTTTCATGTTTCAATCTAGAGGTATTTCGTTTTTATTTATCGGGGCCTTTGTGTTCTGCGGAGAGATTGCTTACTCTCAATCGGCTAGCGCTTCGTCGCTCGAAGCGATTTCCTATAATCGCGATATACGCCCTATCTTTTCGGATACTTGTTTTCGTTGCCACGGACCAGATGAGTCCTCTCGCGAAGCGGATCTGAGATTCGATTTGCCGGAGTCGGCCTTTGCCGAACGAGAAGGGGGCTACTTCGCGATTGCGCCTGGCGATCCTGAGGCGAGCGAGGCCTGGCTCTTGATTAACGAGGAAGATCCTGAGTACCGCATGCCTCCACGGAAATCTCACCTCGAGCTCACAGATGCTCAGAAGAAATTGATTGGCAGATGGATCGAAGAAGGCGCGAAATACGAAAGGCACTGGGCTTTTGAAGCGCCGCAAAAATCGCCGTTGCCTGAGGTTGAAAACGAGACCTGGCCGAAAACCGCGGTCGACCGATTCGTTTTGGCTCGATTAGAGGAAGAAGGGACCGAACCGGCTCCGAAGGCAACGCCGAATGCTTGGTTGCGCAGAGTCACTCAGGATCTGACAGGATTGCCCCCGACCTTGGATGAAATCGAAGCGTTCGAGGCCGATGATTCAAGGGGCGCTGAAGAGCGGGTAGTGGATCGCCTATTAGACAGTATTCACTATGCGGAACGGATGACCGCTATTTGGCTCGATAACGCGCGCTATGCCGACAGCAACGGCTTTCAATTCGACAATGCTCGCAGTATGTGGCCGTGGCGTGACTGGGTCATTCAAGCATTTCGGGCGAACATGCCCTACGATCGGTTCATAACCGAGCAATTGGCCGGCGACCTTTTGGAGGATCCGACGCAGTCGCAGTTGATCGCAACCGGATTTAATCGCAATCATCCTCATTCGATCGAAGGGGGCATCATCGATGAAGAGTATCGCGTCATGTACGCCAACGATAAGACGACGACTGCGGGTACCTTGTTTCTTGGTCTGACCATGGACTGTACGCGGTGTCACGATCACAAGTACGATCCGTTGACCATGGAGGACTATTACTCGATGTTCGCTTTCTTCAATACGAGCGCTGAATTGGGCGCTCCTGGGGAGAAGGGCTTCAAGCATACGGCAAAGGCAGTGCCTCCATTTGTGGATTACCGCTCGGGGAATTCGGGAGCCGAAAATATTCAGGTTATGGTAATGGAGGATACCGTTCGCCAAAGCTATGTACTCGAGCAAGGGTTGTTTGATCAACCTGGAAAAAAAGTGGAACCCCGCACGCCTTCGGCGCTGCCTGAATTCGATGGTTATCCGGAAAATCGACTCGGACTAGCTCAGTGGTTAACGAGCAGCGAGAATCCGCTTTTCGGGCGTGTCGCGGTCAATCGTTTGTGGCAGCAGTTTTTTGGTATCGGACTGGTTGATACACCTGACAATTTCGGTATGCAGGGAGCATTGCCTAGTCATCCGATGTTGCTCGACTGGCTGACTGTGGAATTTCGCGAAAACGATTGGGATATTCATCATCTGATTCGCGCGATCGTTTTATCGGCCACTTATCGTCAGACGTCGGACTTTCGTCCAGAATTGGAAGACCCGGAGAATCGACTTTTGGCGCGCGGTCCGACCTTTCGACTGCCTGCGGAAATGATTCGCGATCAGGCCCTAATCTTAGGAGACCTAATGACGGACCACGTCGGAGGTCCTAGCGCTATGCCGTATCAGCCGAGCGGGGTTTGGGAGGATTTGAATGCGCCCGATTCCCATGCTGAGATTTACAAGCAGGATTCCGGTCCAGGGCTCTATCGCAAGAGCTTGTATACCTATTGGCGCCGCGCGACGCTGCACCCTGTAATGGCGACGTTCGATGCGCCGAATCGGGATGTTTGCAGCGTTGAGCGGGCATCTACCAATACGCCTCTCCAGGCGCTCGTCACTTTGCACGAGCCAACATTCATTGAAGCCTCCCGGCGATTGGCAGAACGTTCGATCGAGAACGACGACCCCATTTCTCACGTTTTTCAGTCCATCCTATCTCGGAAGCCGGAGAAAGAGGAACAAGGAATATTGAGTGATCTCCATCAGCAGCGACTGGCCCGCTATGCGGAGGACCCCAGCGCTGCGGCTCGTTTGTTGGACGTTGGGGCGTCTCTTGCCGATCCCAACTTGGATCGGATTCAAGTAGCTGCGTTGGCGGATGTTTGCCACGCAATTTTGAATTTGAGTGAAACCATTACCCGGAAATAGCGCATGGATGAAATCGAACAGACTATCGCTCGTATGAGTCGCCGGCAGGCGCTTAAAACCGTCGCTGGCGGGCTAGGCTCCATGGCATTGGGTAGCTTGCTTGCGAAGGAGAGCAAAGCGGAGACCGCCATTCTCCACCACAAGCCAACAGCCCGTCGCGTCATTTACTTATTCCAATCCGGCGGACCTTCTCAATTGGACCTATTCGATTACAAGCCCGCTCTGGAGAAATTTCACGGCAAGGACATTTTCGAGTACGTACAGCAAAAGGGACGATTAACAGGGTTTACGGACGATCACGAGATTCATCCGGTTATCAATACCAAGTATTCGTTCAAGCAGTACGGGGAATCGGGTTCCTGGATGAGCGAGCTACTGCCCCATATGAGTAATATCGTGGACGATGTATGCACGATTCGATCCGTGAGTACGGTTCCAGTTAATCACGACCCCGCCTTAACTTTCATGCAAACGGGGCATGGCTTGCCGGGACGACCGAGCATCGGCTCTTGGCTGAGTTATGGATTGGGCTCGGTGAACCGCAATCTGCCGGATTTCGTGGTTTTGGTTTCGAAGGGCGACCTTGGGAATATGCAGCCATTGAATGGACGATTGTGGGGAAGCGGATTTTTGCCAGGGCAGCATCAAGGGGTTCGCTTTCGATCGGGTGCCGACCCGGTGCTGTATTTGAATGATCCTTCGGGTAAAACGCTCCGAGAGAAACGTCAGATAATCGACGCTATCAATGGACTCAACGAACGGGAAATGGAGCGAAGCGGTAATCCCGATGTGGATACGCGGATAGAACAGTACGAAATGGCGTTTCGAATGCAGTCCTCCGTTCCCGAATTAAACGATCTTTCCGACGAACCGGAATCGACGTTCAAACTTTATGGCGAAGAGGCTCGTCAGCCAGGGACCTATGCCTTCAATTGCCTCATGGCGCGTCGTTTGGCCGAGCGTGACGTGCGTTATATTCAGCTTTACCATTCCGGTTGGGATCATCACTTCGATTTGCCTGATCACCTGCCTAAACGTTGTAAGGAAACCGATCAGGCAAGCGCGGCATTGATTACCGACTTGAAGCGCCGCGGACTGCTTGACGATACCATCGTGGTCTGGGGAGGAGAATTCGGACGTACTGCGTTTAGTCAGAAGGGCAAAGTGTTGGACTCCTATGGACGAGACCACCATGCCAATTGTTTCACGAAGATTGTGGCGGGTGGCGGTTTTAAGGCGGGGCTGAACTACGGCGAGACGGATGAGTTTTCCTATCAGACGATCCGCGATGAAGTGTCCGTTCACGACTTGCATGCCACAATTCTACATCAGTTAGGAATCGACCATGAACGCCTGACTTACCTGTTTCAGGGCCGCCGCTATCGTTTGACGGATGTTCACGGACATGTCGCCCGTGGGCTCTTGGAATGAGCATTTCAGGGCTGTAATTGAATAAACCAAAGATCATAAAAAGACCTTATGAAACCTATACTCATTCCCATCGCTTGCTTCTTCGCGAGTTCTATCTGCGGTTGGAGCGCCCAACCTAATGTGCTCTTCATCGCCATCGACGATTTGAATGACTGGGTCGGATGTTTGGATGGACATCCTCAGGTGAAGACTCCCAACATCGATGCTCTGGCGGAACGAGGAACCTTGTTCACCAATGCTCATTGTCAGGCTCCTGTTTGCAATCCGTCCCGGACAAGCGTGATGACGGGACTGCGACCCTCGACTACCGGTGTCTATGGCCTGGCTCCCTGGTTTCGGGAGGTTGACGAGTTAAAGGACTTGGTGACTTTGCCTCAGCATTTCTCGAAGGCCGGTTATAAGACCTATTCAGTGGGAAAGATTGTTCACCGAGAAACTGGTGAATCGGAATTCGACGTGGTGGCTAAGACAGAACGCGGACTGTTACCTAAAGAGAAACGCGTGACAACGCCTCGTGGCGGGCGCGGCATGGATTGGGCGGTTTATCCTTTCGAAGAATCGGATCACAAGGATTGGAAAACCGCCAGTTGGGCGGTGGAGCAATTGGACAAGAAGCCTAACGATCCTTTCTTCATGGCGGTCGGCTTCTCCTTGCCGCACGTGCCTTTGTTCGCGACGCAGAAGTGGTTCGACCTGTATCCAGATGATGAAGTCGTCTTGCCTCGCATGCTCTTGGACGATCGATCGGATACGCCACGCTTTAGCTGGTATATTCACTGGAAGCTGCCGGAACCGCGTCAGAAATTTCTTCTGGAAGAAGGGGAGCAGATCAAGATCGTCCAGGCCTACCTCGCCAGCGTGAGCTTCGTCGATAGCCAGGTGGGTCGTGTACTGGACGCTTTGGAGCGCAACGAATTGGCGGACGATACAATCGTCGTGCTTTGGTCCGACCACGGCTATCATTTGGGCGAAAAGCAAATAACGGGTAAAAACACGCTCTGGGATCGCTCGGCTCGCGTTCCTTTGGTGTTTGCAGGACCTGGAGTGAAGGCCGGACAACGTTCGAACCGCCCTGCAGAACTCTTGGATATGTATCCGACGTTGAGCGAGTTGTGCGGATTAGAGGTTCCCGATCACTTGGAGGGACTTAGTCTGCTGCCTCAGTTGAAGAATGCGAAGGCTCCACGGAGTCGTCCGGCCATCACCACCCACAATCCTGGCAATCATGGCGTGCGAAGCGAAGACTGGCGCTATATACGCTACGCGGACGGGTCGGAAGAGCTTTACGATATGGTGAAGGACCCCAACGAGTTTACGAATTTGGCATCAAATCCTGAATACGCTTCGGAGAAACGACGACTGGGAAAACACATTCCTGAGATCGACCGAGCCCATGTCCCGGGCAGCGCCAAACGCGTATTGCGTTATGAAAACGGAGTCGCCAACTGGGAAGGCGAGGACATCGATCCCAACGAAGCGATCCCGGATTGAGGGAGAAGATTCGCCCACGAAGGGCACGGAGTTCACGAAGATAAGCGAGATTAGGTTTTATTGATGAACAGGATGCGCTTCGCTTGCTTGATACCGCGTTTCGCGGTAGTTTGATGAAACCTATTGGGAATTCTCATCATGGTCCTGTTGAAAAAATGTTGGGACATAGGCGGTTTCTTTGTGAGTTTTGTCTGGAACCCTATCGAGGTTCATCGGTATGATTTGGTTCGATGAAACTGACATTCGACGGGATCTGCAGATTTAGATTGCTCACATGCATTGTAGCGATGGTAGGCGTGGGCCAAGTTTCTTCGGCTAACTCATCTCCTAATATCGTATTCATCCTGAGTGATGATCAGGCGTGGACCGACTATGGTTTTATGGGACATCCGGATATCAAGACGCCGCATCTGGATAAGTTGGCCGAGAATAGTCTTGTATTCGAACGTGGATATGTTGCTGCTCCACTTTGCCGACCATCCTTGGCATCCATGGCGACGGGATTGTTTCCATTTGAGCATGGCGTTACGGGTAACGATGTGGATGGGCGGAATAATCGGGCTGAGTTCGACGTTCCCGTGCGTGAGGCGTTTCATGAGTACCCGAGTTTCATCAAGCTGTTAACTTCGAATGGCTACCTCGCGCATCAATCAGGAAAGTGGTGGGAAGGCTCCTACTCGGATGG
>CALDFV010000085.1 GCA_937942145.1 uncultured Opitutaceae bacterium | reverse complement strand
AGACTAGATCTAACTCTGTTTCTCAGATGGGGATTGCAGGGTTTTTAGGAAAACCTTCGACTTACGGGTGTGAGAATCGTAGCGGACTCGCCGACTTTTCGGTAGAGTGTCGGAACTTGTTTCGGTGAATCCATTAACGGTTTCGAAAAAGCCAACGCTTTGCGTCGTGAGGGCCAATACGCGTTCGACACCGAGATCTTTAAGTTTGAGGCAGGCGAAGCTCGTAAGTTTTGAGCCTACGCCCTGCCGCTGGTGTAAGGGGTGAACAAACAGAGTGTTTATTTCCGCGGTGGTAGATTCCTCCTCAAATCGAGTTATGAGAACGCATCCGACTAAGTTGCCATCGATCTCGTAAACATAGAAGTTGTTGATGTCCTTTTCGATCGACTCAATGGAGCGGCGAGTGAGCTCTTCCTTTTCCACAGAGCCGCTCGTTAGATTGAAAATTCTGGGAACGTCGGATCGAGTCGCTCGCCTGATCTGCTGATACTCGTTTCCGTGTACAAGTGTTCCGACGCCTTCATTGGAAAAGACCTCACGGATAAGTCCATCGTGAATATTGCCATTCAAAATGTGGATACGAGCGATACCTCCTTTAACTCCGGCAAGGGCGTGTTCCGCTTTGCTGAGAAAGGGCTCCTTGATAGAATTACTGCTAAGGCTCGCCTCGAGTCTGTCTACAGAAAGTTGGCGCGCGAACCCGTCTTCTATTTCAAGACCGTCTCTTTCGGTTATAAAAATCGTTTTAGTCGCCTTCAGGGCGAAAGCAACCTCGATGGCGAGAAGGTCACTGTTTATCCGAAAAGTATGTCCGTTCCGATCGAAACCAATCGGCTGAATAATGGGTATGATGCTTTTTGATATTAGGTGGGTGAGGAATTCAGCATCAATGCGGTCAACCTTTCCACTTCTTTGAAAATCGACCCCTTTGATGATTCCCATAGGAGTGGATCGTACTGAATTGGTGATAGCGCATTTCAAGCCTGATTGAGTGAGGGCTTCCAATATCTGGTGGGACGCTCGCGACGATGCTCGAATTGCAAGATCCAATGTGGCTTGGTCAGTTACGCCGGATCCATCTGCATTGGTGATTGCGATGCCGCGACTTGAAGACAACTCGGACAGCTGCTTGCTTATGCCGTGCGCGATGACGACATTGATTTGCAAGCTTCGGAGAACTGCTATGTCTAGGAGGAGGTTGGGTAGATTGTCATTATCGATAATTGCGCCGTCTAAGGAAATAACAAAGGTTTGTCCCAGGAATCTTGGGACATAGTTGAGAATGCCGCGCAAATCGGTTGGGTTGATATTGGATATTCCTTGTTCCATGTTATGTTAATCGCTACCACTTAACGACGTATTGGCGCCGACAGTGACCTTTTAGATGTCATTGGTTATGAGAGTGAAATCAATAATGACAATGCCTAAGAAAGATTGGGCCAATGGCGTCACTTTCAAGATTCAGAAGAAAGGGGGATACCCTCTCTCAATTGCTCTATCTGCCAATGATAGGTTTTTTCTGCAGTGTAAAGTTGTACGGCTATTTTTTCCGTAGCGATCGGTTGTGTGTCTATTGAAATATGGAGCGTCTTTAGGGCCCCCTCGGAGCTTAATTGCGCTAGGCTCGCTTCATTTTCGACCCGCATTTCCGCGAGGAGAATCAGATCCCCCTCCTTGTAAAGTGCAGTAAGACGGAAGAGTGGGCTATCGGCAAATGCTTCCGGCATTTCCAATGCGATGGTAAGGGGTTCGGCTAGTCTAAAAGCGAAGTCAGAATCTAGGCTTGTAGCCTTGGGAATTAGAATCGGCTTTCTCGGAAGGTAGTAAACGATCTGAGAGGGTAGTTCATTCTCCAATGGCTCTCCCCTGATTTTGGGGATGATTGTGGCGCTTTCTGAAATTGATATGGGAGAAATTTGGGTTACGGCTAGGCTGTACCAGTCGTATAGATTCTTTTCTGCGGCTTTTATGACCCTTTCCTGCATCGCCCTGCTAGGCTCGTACGGTTTTTCTGTTTTGCGGAAGGTGAACTGGAACCAAGTGTAAAAGACCATGAATGAAAGAATCGAAACTGCGATCGGCCACATCGGCCACGGCTTGCGATCGACGGGTGATCTTTTCGAGTCTGGCGTTTGGCTCTTGTTATTCATTAGAGGGCTAGCCAAACCTAATTGAGCCCGAGATAAAGCACGATCGTTTGAAATAGCGGTCATTTTTCATTGCGCGTCGAAATACGCGGGGTCATTTGGTAGGTTTTGAGAGATGCAATATTGGAGCAAAACCTACATTCCCACGCTTAAAGAAAGTCCTGCCGAAGCGGAGATCGAATCGCATAAGTTGCTGCTGCGTGCGGGCTTGGTCCGCAAAATTGGAGGGGGCCTCTACGCTTTTCTTCCACTCGGCAAGCGGGTCTTGGATAAGGTGTCGCAGATATGCCGCGAGGAAATGAACGCTGCAGGGGCGATCGAACTCCTTATGCCAGCGGTACTTCCCGCAGAGCAATGGAAGGCGGGACCTCGCTGGAATGCGGTTCGCGAAGTGATGTACTCGGTCAGCAGCGCTGGAGCTGACGCGAAGATCTCTGAGGATCCGCAATACGTTTTGGGTCCGACGCATGAAGAAGTGATTACTCCATTAATCGGATCGGAGATTTCAAGTTATCGAGATTTGGGTAAAACATTTTATCAAATTCAGACTAAGTACCGAAATGAAATTCGCCCTCGCTACGGTTTGATGCGAGCTCGTGAATTCATAATGAAGGACGGGTACAGTTTCGACGAGAGCGATGAAAAGGCAGAGGAAACCTATCATCAAATGGCGGCAGCCTACGAAAAGTTCTTTGCTCGATGCGGACTAACATTCCTCTCAGTGGAAGCCGATACAGGAATCATGGGAGGAGCATTTTCCCACGAATTTATGGTGCCGGCTGAAGTGGGGGACGATGACGTCGTTTATTGTGAGGAAAGTGGATACGCTGCCAATGTAGAGAAAGCGACGAGTGGGATTGTGCCGGACGGTCATTCAGTTGAAGTGCCTGAAGGGGAAGTAGTGGAATTCGAAACTCCTGGCGCGACTACAATAAACGCTCTCTCCAAGGAGCCTTACAACGTTGCCGC
>CALDFV010000084.1 GCA_937942145.1 uncultured Opitutaceae bacterium | reverse complement strand
ATCGGTAAAGAAATTCGTGTTTCCTGGAGCGGTTCCCACATTGTAGAGACCGTTCAATTGCACCACGAGTTCGGATGCGAGTTGATCGAGGGAATTCATGAAATCCTCAATTCCTCCATCCCGTGCGGCCATCAATCCATGGATACTTCCTCCCTTTACGAGTACGGCATCACCAGTTCGATCAATGGAAAATGAGGGGAGTCCGGGTTGAGAGTCATCAAATGCGATTTGCTCAGAGTGACCACGATTGACAATATCGATATTTCCCGTGGGTGTGGCGATCGAGACTCTGATCTGTCCACCACTATCAGGAATGTTGGATACTTCAATTTTGACGAGCTCCGAGAGTTGTTCGAGACGCGATTGACGATTATCACGCAAGGTTAGAGCTTGCCCCGCATTGCCAGCCTCAGAGCGAGCAATCTCAACATTGAGTCGAGCGATCTCTTCGATCAGTCGATTCGCATTTTCCAAGTCGGTTTGAGCTTCCAGTGAGATGTCTGCTTTCAAGTCCTCGAACCGTTCTGAAGTAACGTTAAGCTTCTGTACTAGCATCTCAGACTTTTGCAGCAACGACTCTTTTTCCGCATCGGATGCGGGATTAGCTGAAAGAGAGTGAAACGCGTTAAAGAAGTCGTTTAACACTTCTGCCAGGCCACCGGATCCAGTCCCATCATTCGACGCCCCGTCAATAAATGCGGAATCACCCGTGCGGTTGATTTCCTGGCCCATATTGGCTTCTGCTTTCCGCAGCACGTCGCTCTGCGCTTCGAGAGAGCTATTAATGCTAGACTCTCTTAAAATTTCTCGGTCAAGAATCTGATCGCGCATTTGGGTAAAGCCCAAAACCTCTACGCCTAGGCCTTGGGGGCCAACCAGCGTTTGCACTGTTCCACGATCTCCTAGTACCGCACGTTGTCGGGAATACTCGGGATTGTTCACGTTGGCAATGTTCGTGCCAGCCGTGGTCACGCCAAAGCGGTGCGCATTGAGCGCTTTCGTAGCATTGGCTAGATCTCCCAGTATACTCATTTTATGTATTCGCTAGATTCTTACGCGTAAAGCAGCGATTCTACACAAACGTCTTGTAAGTCGCCGGAACCGTTCCCGACATACCGACATGGCCTTTGCGCGAGTAGGTCTTAGAGTAATTCTCCGGCTCAGTCATGCTGAGCGCCTTTTGCGTGATTTCCATCGTTCGCGAAAGGAGCAGATAGTTCTGTCGGGCCTTGCGACGAGTCCTTGTAACCATTGCATTCACCTCGTCAATCAAGGCTTCAAGCATGGGGCGGATGAAGTCAGGGAAATGTGGCAGCATGTTTCTCAGAGACAACTCTGGGTCGCAATCGCATTGGCTCGCCATCGAGCACACCTTGGATTCTCGCCTTTCCCTCAGGGCGTTCATCATGCCCATGTGTCTTTCCACATCCTCGTTGGTGAGCATCACCAAGTCCGATTCGCGGTTAAAAATTTCACTCTGCTGGCGTTCCAGCAAATTGTGAAACCCCCCGTATTCCTGCACCTCTTCGCGCAGCAGGTCAACTAGCGGATCCCAATCTTTCTGTTCAAAAATACCGTTCATTATATATCTCGTTTCTGAGGCGCTCCTTCGGCTCCACTGTGCAGCTGCGCTTGCAGAACTGACGATAGCCCGAGGGACGTCCCTTTGGTAATACTGGTAGCGAGCGTGTCTTTAATGATGTGGTCGTACATCGGTATCGAAGAACCTAAGAGGCCCCCTTCTCCATCTGCCGTCTTCAACGCTTCATCTAGAAACTGTCGCATTAAGATTCCCTCAAACTGTTTGGCCGCTTCATCAATCTGCTGCTGTTCACCCATTTGGCCGTCCCGCATGCTCAGTTTCCACTGCATGCTGTCGAGAGCGGTTGGGGCTGTCGTTATTGGGTCCATACTTATTTGATTATGAGTTCCGCTTGAAGGGCCCCTACGCTTTTCATCTCCTGCAAAATCGACATCATTTCTCGGGTGGTCACCCCCACCGCATTCAAAGCTGAGGTTACTTGCTGAATCGTAGGAAATTCATTCACGATCTTGAATCCGCCCGACATCTCAGTCACTTCGGTTTCAGTAGCGGGCGTCACTACCGTATCTCCCGCATCCCCAAATCCGTTTGGCTGGGATACATTCAAGTCATTCGAGATTGAGATCGTTAGAGCTCCATGGCTGATCGCCACGGTAGATACTCGAACCTCAGCGGTAGCGACAATGACCCCAGTACGTTCGTTAATCACCACTCTAGCGGGCGTATCCGGATTAACATTAATTGCACCAATTGATGAGATAAAATCCACTTCCCTTCCTTCATAAATCTCTGGAATCGCCACTTTCACAGCAGCTGAATCCAATGCCATCGTACTAGCAGGGAAAATTTCGTTGATGGCTTCCGCCATTCGGGAAGCCGTATTGTAATCCGGATTGATGAGAAGCCAATTTACGTATCCAAGTTCTGAGATATCCATTTGAATCTCACGCTCGACAATCGCTCCATTTGAAATCATTCCAACCGTTGGATGGTTCTTTTGCACAGTCGCGCCTCCAGGTCCTACTGCTCCTCCGATAAATCCACCGACCGCGATCTGGCCCTGGGCGACCGCATAAACTTCCTGGTCCGCACCATACAATGGTGTTTGCAGAAGAACACCTCCTTGAAGGCTTTCAGCATCTCCGATAGAAGACACGGTTACGTCAATCCGAGTACCTTCCCTGGCAAAAGGGGGTATGTCAGCAGTTATCATGACCGCTGCCACATTGTCTGAACGCAGAGTGGTCGGGTCTACTGTAAGACCAAAGTTTTTGAGAGAGTTCACCAAACTGTTGACCGTAACATCTGACGTGCTGTCACCGTCGCCCGCTAAACCGACGACCAGTCCATAGCCGACGAGCTGATTGTCTCGGCTTCCTTCAAGGGACGCGAGATCCTTGATGCGGCCCGCGTTCGAAACCGAAACCGCCAATACAGCGAAAAGTAAGAGTAAATGTGAGTATTTTGGCCTCATGTCTTTAGTTACCAAATGTTGGCTACGTTCAGAAGCTGAGCAATCCACCCTTGTTTTTGGGCCGAGGCGATTGCTCCCTTGTCGAGGAACTCGACGTGTGCACTCGCGATTTTACTAGACATAATCGTATTGTCTTTATCGATATCATCTCGTCTTACGATTCCTCGAATTATTACGTATTGCGTTTCTCCTGACACAGAAAGTTCTCGAGCTCCTTCAATAATAAGATTCCCATTTGGCAATCTATCAATCACTAGCACTGACGCAGACGATGAAACCGACTGCGCATTAGTAATGTTTCCTCCACCGGAACTGGACAGGCCAGGACCAGAATACTCTACATTTGGATACTCTCCTCCATTGGCAGTAGCAAATCCTGAATAGAAAAAGTTACTGATAGAAGCATTGGCTGATCCTGATTTATTAGTCGACTTGTTAACCGAACTGCTGACCGAAGAGCTTTCATCTACAACAATCGTGAGAATGTCACCGATTCTTCCTGCAGTACGGTCCGCAAAAATACTATTTTCAGTGTTTGCCTTTGAAAGCCAAAGAGATTCTCCCGCAACAACCGTTGCAGAGATCAATACAAGTCCAAAACTTAAAGCTGCTTTTTTCATATTTAGAATCCTCAATTAGAATGTTACTTGAACTCGGCCTTCGCCGATCACTTCACCCGAGAAATTTTTGTTTGATTCGAGATTGCTGAGAAAAACCATTTCTCCCCTGACACCGTCTTGCTGAGCTTTAGCCCGCATCGAGATACCAATCATTCCTTGGTAAGCGATCACATCTACTACCTGGCCTTTTCTGACCAGCGAACGCTCTGCGAGGTCGCCCCACTTTAGCGGCTGCCCAGGCCTGATGTCCCGCTTGTATTCATGCTGCTGTAGCACTTCTAAAGTCGCTACCACTGCGTCTGGTTCATAGAGAAGATCGACTTGGCGTGCTTCAAAATCTGATGCCGCTGCTAACTCGCGCTCACGCAGGTAGCGCTTCGCAAACCATACTTCGCTATAGAGGGCCGGCTTGAAGGGAATATCCCAGTTTCCTAGAACGCCTTCTTCATTTTCAACCTGGATTGAAAGATAAATGGTGTTTTTGGAAAGTCTACCCGGAAGGCGGGAAAGCTTAACTTCGTAGGGCTCGCTGTGCTTCGACAGGTCCGGCAAAGCTCTGAGCGGAGTCAAAGTAATCTTACCGGCGGGTCGAAGATGCGCATGCATTTGCTCTTCGATCGCTGTCAATAAGCTGCTTTCGGTAATAGGATAAAATGGTTTTTGAACCGTTGCCGCCAGCGGCCGACCTTCCACAGCTGGAATATTCACAGCGCTTTCAGGCACCTCTGTCGCAACCTCGGATTTCAACGGAACCAGTGCATTCTCCTCAGATTTGCTAACGACAAACACTGGACTGGCTTCCGCCAGGACTGGCAATGGAGCAAGTATGTCCTCCAAAGAAGCGCGAAGCGTTAAACTGGATACAAGCAAAAATGCGGCGCAAAATGTAAATTTGATTTTCATAACTCTATCGTTTAATTTGTCCAATTTGCTGCATCATTTGGTCTGACGTCTGAATGGACTTTGAGTTTATTTCGTAAGCTCGCTGGGCAACGATCATATTAACCATTTCCTGAACGATGTTGACGTTTGAGTTTTCCAAGAAGCCTTGTCGGATCGTTCCAAAACTTTCAGTTCCTGGAATACCGCCCGTTGGAGTCCCGCTCGCAGTGGTTTCTCTAAAAAGGTTGCCGCCCAAGGCGGCGAGTCCCGATGGATTGTTAAAGCGAAAAAGCTGAAGTGATTCAGTGCCCACTGGTTCGGAGTCTTTTAGAAACGTTATGGTGCCTCCTTCGCTCACTACGATGCTGTTCGCTTCCTGAGGGATGGTAATTCCTGGCTCAAGGGCCATGCCTTGGCTCGTTGTCAACTGCCCATTGGGACCGCGCTTGAAACCGCCATCTCTTGTGTAGAGCGTGTCTCCATTTTGATCCGTGACAGAGAAAAACCCTTCACCCACGATCGCGACGTCTAGCTCCTCATCCGTACGATTCACTTGACCTTGCGTAAAGACCTTAGATGTCGCCACAACTTGGGTACCACTACCTACTTGAATACCAGTGGGAAGGATACTTCCTCCAGAATCCGCCCCAACCGACTTCGGCACCTGGTAAAACATATCTTGAAACTCAACTTTGCTCTTTTTGAATCCCGTTGTATTCACGTTCGCAATATTGTTGGAGATCACATTCAGATTCGTCTGTTGCGCCTCCATGCCACTTGCTGCAGAATATAATGATATGCTCATGTCGTGTTTTGGTTTCTATTAAAATTGGTTTTAGTTCTAGAATCTGCCACCGAGTGTCTGGATCGCCTTACCGAGAAGCTCGTCCTTTCCTCGGATAACCTGTTGATTCAGTTGAAAGGCGCGAGAGACGCTTATCATGTTAACCATCTCAGATGTATTGGATACATTGCTCTGCTCGAGAGCCCCGTGCCTGATTGTGATTTTGTCTGGATCCAAATGGTAGGGATCACCCGAAACCTTTGGATCAACCACGAATCCACCGTGGGTGCGCACCATCTGTGCTGGGTCGTCAACATTGCGAACCCCGATGATGGCAACCTGTTGCCCTTTCTGGCTAATCGATCCATCGGGCATACCTTTGACTTCGCCTCCATCAGGCAGTAGCTGGATAATCGCCCGCTCGTCATCCAAAACGTGGTAGCCTTGCTTGCTGACGAGTTCTCCTTGATCGTTTATTCTAAATTGACCATCCCGAGTGTAGATAAGTTGACCCTCTGGTGTGCGCAGTTCGAAGAAACCTTCCCCTTCGATAGCAAAATCCGTTTTAATATCGGTGTTTTGGATGCTTCCGTTTGAAAAATCGATGCCATCCTTTCCCGCAGCCATCACTGACTCGCGGAATAGCGTCTTATCAAACGACCCTTCGTACCCGATCATTCCATTCCCCTGTCCTTCAAACGAGAGGATCGCCTTCTTGTATCCCGGCGTAGAGGACTGGGCTAGATTCTGAGCGATCGCGTTATTCCACGTTTCAAGCCCAGACATGGAAGCCGCGTTTTGATAGATCCCGTTCAACATTTGGCAAATGACTAAGCAGTCGACATGCCAAAAACATAACCCACTGTGCAATAGCTATTTACAAAAAAGCACTAACCAACAGGCACTTTTTGCCCTTCTTTAACCGGCAATTCTATCCCTCAAATCCCGACTAGGCTTCGTAATTGCAGTCAATCTCAGTGACTTGACCACAAGCGCAAGTAACCACGATCTTCGTCACCCGTCCCTCTTCCGTAACGTAAGACACATGACTTCCCGATTCGCCTTCAGACTCTTCCACCAGGCAGCTATCAGAGTCCTTGTCCCCCTCTAAAGGCTCAATCCCTCGGACGGCACTTTTCGAGACGTCTTTGGACTTTTTTGGCGCTTCGCCTAGATTCTCGCGGCCTGAAAGAAAGTTATCCATCTGAGATTATCGGTTCGCTTACTTGAACGAGGGTTGTTCGTCCTCTTCAATCTCCAGAGTGTTAAAGGTTTCCGATAAAACAAGGCTTATTGATATCCGGTCGTTTGCATCCGCAGAAGGATGCATAAACGGAAGGGGCTCAGTGTCTCCAAAGGCGCTGATTTCCTCGAACTGCTCCCCATCCACGCCATAGAATTCCATCATTCTCCGCGTAGAGTTTGCCCGATCGCTAGAGAGCTCCCAAGAGGTATAGTCCCTTCCACGTCCCCCATATCCTTCAGATACATATCCGTCGACGCTTACTTTGAAATAATGCCGATGCACAAGCCAAGACATCTGCTCGATGACGAACTCTCCCCAGTCAGTATAGGTCGCCGTATTCTCCACAAAGAAAGGATGGGCATCCCGATCATACAAAGTGACTCTCAGCCCGTCTGAAGTCACCTCCAGCTCAATCGGTTTTTCGGGGTCGGCGCTATCTACGTTCAAGAGTTCCATGAATGCCTGGGCCATATTCATGAGTACCTTGATATCCGAAATCTTCGCTTTGCCCTTCTTCTCCCCTTCCTTGTCATTCTGCGAATTGCCCTCTTGCGGAAGGACACCCATCGAAGCATCCAATGGAGTATTGTAGGGATCCTGGAAGAATTGGGCCATCTGCATGCGGTCCTCCTCGCTCTGGGAAGTGAGCCACAATACCATAAAGAGGGCCATCATTGCCGTTACGAAGTCCGCATAGGCGACCTTCCAAGCGCCTCCATGGTGTTGATTACGTTGCTGCGACATCAGACTGCGGGGATCGGTCTATCCACTGGTGGACGACTTGAGGATGTTCTCCAGATCATCGGCATTCGGAACGAGACCTGCCTCAATACTCCGTCGAGCTAGCTCTACCGCCATGATAGGGGCGAGTCCTCGCGCAAAAGCGCCAATGGCGCGAGACATGCAAATGTAGTAGCTTTCCTCGGACTCATTGTTGAACTCGATCAAGTTACAGAGAGGATTGACAAAGCCGTAAGCCGCAAAAATTCCATAGAAGGTACCACTCAACGCAGCCGATACCTTGTATCCAATCATCATCGGTCCCTGGTCAATAACGCCCATCGTTACGATGATACCCATAACCGCCGCGATAATTCCAATACCAGGGAGCGAGTCTCCAACGAGATGGAGAACGTTAATCGGTCCGTGAGCGGCATGCTTTTTCGCATCGATCTCCGCTTTAAGAAGCGGCTCCAACTGGTCCGGCTTTATCTTGCCATCAATGATTGGACGCAAAGCCGAACACAAGAAAGTGACCTTGTCTTCGCTCCCCAAAAACTTCGGGTAATTTTGAAAAATTGAACTCGATTCGGGAGCGCTCACATGCTCGTCCAAGGCCAAAAGCCCGTTACGACGGCCCAGCATGAACATTTCGTACAAGATCTTCATCAGATCCAGATAGTCATCTTTATTCGGGCCACCGCCCTTCAACGCCCCTATTAACGCCCCGATTGTCTTAATCAGAACCGTTTTAGGCGCGCAGATCAGCATCACTCCCAAAGTAATCCCCCCGATGGCAATTACTTCAGACAAATGAAACAGCGAAAGTGGCTTGCCGCCCGCAAGGATGAACGCAGTGAGCGTCGACGCGATAACGACTATATATCCGATAATGATAAACATAACTCTGGATCTCCTCTATCGACTGAAATCCTGAGAGCTTAACGCTCGTTTTTCGGATATTACTTATGCATCACGCTCGTAATATAGCTTCGTAAGCTTATGATGGCCTGAGAGTGAATCTGACAAATCCGAGATTCCGTAAGGCTAAATACCTCCGCGATTTCCGCTAGTCGCATGTCCTGGAAATAGTACATGGCGAGAACCTTACGAGGAACCTCGGGCAATTGGTTGATTCTTTCGGCTACCAGCTGAGTAACTTCGTCCTTCTCCATCTTCGACGTCACCGGGACAACTCCTTCGTCAGGAATGATCTCGCTAAGGTCGGCCGAGTCTGAATCGTCACCCCCTGAATTGGACGTGTTGTCCAGTGGCAAGAAGCTGATCGGGCGGACTTCCGCCATCAAAGAATTGTACTCCTTATGAGTTAAGCCTAACTCCAACCGAATCTCTTCCTCTTCTGCAGGACGCCCTAGTTTTTGCTCAAGCTCTTCAACCGTTTTTCGAAGTTTTTTGAAATTTGTACGAGCATTCCGGGGCATCCAGTCCATCCGGCGTAATTCGTCCAGGATGGCTCCTCGTATGCGCATGGCGGCATAAGATCCAAACGACTTTTTCTGCTCTGGGTCGTATTTCTTCAGCGCGTTGATCAATCCTGTGATCCCAACGCTGTGTAGGTCCTGCTCATCAATGTGAGGAGGCAAATTGATTTTTATACGAGCGACAATCGACTTGACCAAGGGAAGGTAGGTCTCGAAGAGGGCTTCCTGCTGAACCGGCGGTTTCGACGATTCATCGTTTTTCGCGTATACCTTGGCTACTTTCGCCTTGTCCATTTTCGCTTCTGTTTTGGGGCTCTTAACTATCGTTTGGTTCATGGTGTTTTGTCCCTATACGGGTTTCGCTGCTTGCTCTTTAGCTTCTTGTCTATTGCGCTCTTCAGCTTCGACCATCGCCGCGACGGCGGTCTGATGCTTCTCCATGAGCATTTCCTTTACATTCCTTATCCAAATATATGCGATCCATCGGAACAGTATTCCGAGGACAACGCTGCCAATACTCGCCTGAAATAGACCCTCTGTCGGCGTCTTGCCGGAAAGTAGCGCCATCACGAATACGACGGTAAAACCGATCAGTCCTCCAAGTATAATCGCGAACTTCATGCGGTTGCCATTTCCTCGCTCTTAGAGTTTTCTACGGGTCCCCTGGGCGCATTCCTTCTCGCCGAGGCAAGTTCGCGCCCGCGAGGAAATGTCTTTTCCAGCAGATAGCTGAAAGGGTCCATTGTATAGTCGCCAGCCGGGTTGGGCCCGTGGCTAAAAAACAATGGGCGAACTGATTTTCCCAACGCGAACTTCCAGAGTTTTCCTGCCTTTCGAGTTTCGTCCAAATGCGTGAATACAACGTGAGTAGCTCCCATTCGATTCCCCGCTAGCAAAGCGTCGGAAATTGATTCCGTTTCGTACGCGGCATTCACCACTAGAATTCTCTCATCCGCGCCCATTTCGTCGAGCAGTTCTCGACAGCTATCCACGGCGTCAGCATCGCCAAGATTTAGGCCTGGCAAATCGGCGTATATCGGCTTCCGGTCGGAACGCTCTTCAATTTCGTCCAACGAACGATACAACGGCGCCCCCATGATCTCACAAAAGGCTTCTAGCCCGTCTGAGGAATTCGGGACAGAACCATCGACCTTGAGAACGACCGGTTCCAGTCCATTAATAAATACATCGGCTGACAGCGCCTTGCTCAACGCGCTGGTCTTGCCCACACCGCTAGCTCCTATAAAGGCGCGACAGTCTCCTTTGAGCTTGGAAGGTGCATCAGGAAATTGATTACGCAGCCAATCGCATATACTGCTGTAAATCTCCAAGTTGGGGACTTCTCCCATCTCTCGAAATCCCAACTCGTAGCGAATGCGTTCAACCATCGAGTCATCGAACCCAACGGAACGAAGCATCGACACAGCCCGCTCCACATACTCGATGGTATCTCGTCTTACAGGGTTTGCTGCGGATCCCAGTCTGGGACTCGCGCCAGTAGCTAGACCGTCCTCTACACTTGAAAAATAACCATCACTGCTCACTTCCTTAGAAGTCTTGGAATACAAGCTGGCAATCGGATTCTTTGAACTGGGTTTCCTAGACTTTCCGTCGAGGTCTCCATCAGCAGGCATTTTCTTCTCAACAGATAATTCCTCCTTCGATTCACCCTCTCCAGTCGTTTTGGCTGCCCCCGGCTTTTTCTTTGTGGGCACTTCTACGACGATTTCCAAACGAGGACTCTTAAGAAATCCTGCGATGCCATTATTGACCTGCTGTTTAACTGAAATTACTTTAGCCGACTCTCCAAACTTCTGCTTAATCGCGTTAACCGCTTTAGAGGCATCGTCGGCGACGATTTTAAATTGTACTGTATCCGCTGACACGGTTTCGTTTTCCAGATTGGGGGTACTCATAGCTATTTAATTCTGAAATCTAGTTACTCTGGGCCATCCCTACGAGCTCCTCCCTTGGAGCCGTTTTCGCATCTTCCGACATCTTCCGTATTTGATCCTGAACAAATTCCGGGAACACAATAATCGAGTGATTCTGTATCTCCGTAGCCGCCGGCAACTCTTGGTAACTTAGAATATTCAGCTTTGGCAAAGACGGCTCAAAGAAGCGTTTGAAGGGCAGGCGTATTTCAGCTGCGGTTACAAGTACTGGCATTAGTCCGTTCTCAATCATGTCATTCGCTTTCAATGCTAATTCACGTAGCAAATGCTGTGCCAACTGCGGATCCAGTGATAAAGTATAATCTGTATTCGTTCTCTGGATTTTAGTAGCTATGACCTGCTCTAGTCGAGGATCCATTGTTATCCCCTTGAGAACGCCTTTTTCCGATTCATACGCAGGAACGAAGAACTCTCCTAACTTTCGCCTTACGTACTCGGACAGATCATCAGGATTTTTGGATATCGAAGCAAAATCCGCAATCGCTTCCAAAACCAAGTTTATGTTTCGTATGGATACATTTTCCTTTAGCAAATTCTGTAATACTCGATGAATGACCCCAATGTTGACGAGATCTGGAAGCAACTCGGAAATTAATGCCGGGTGGTCTTCTTGAACGTGGTCGATCAGTTTCTGCACATCCTGCCGTCCCACGAGATACATCGCGTTGTTTTTAAGAACCTCAGATAGATGTGTCACGAGTACGGAATTGGAATCGACAATCGAGAAGCCATTCATTTCCGCATTCTTCTTTTCGTCTTCATCCACCCAAACGGATTCGATTCCAAAGACAGGTTCTACGGTCGGGATACCATTAATCGGAATCTCACTGTTCGATACATTCATGGCCAGCCAACGGTTGGGCATGACCTCTCCGCGAACAATCTCCTTATTATGCAGGAGAAAACGGTACTCGTTGCTTTCCAGTTCCAAATTGTCCCTAACAGCAATCGGTGGAACAACGATGCCTAGCTCCCTCGCTATGGTCTTCCGAACGCCCGTGACTCGTTCCAAGAGATCCCCTCCTTGAACCTTATCCGCTAGAGACAGTAGGTTGTATCCAATCTCCAAAGCGAATACGTCCACTTCGATGAGTTTTTCAAACTCCGCGGGCATACTCTTCCCGTCGTCTTGCTCACCACTCGACCCGGACTCCATTTCCGCTCGTCTTTCATCTTCCATTTTAACTGCCTTTTCTCGTTCCTTAACTTTCTCCGCTTTCCGTAAACTGAACATAAGGGCAGCAAATACTCCCGCCACCATCATGAATGGCATTTTGGGCATGCCAGGAATAAACCCTACTCCAACCAGCATCAAAGCAAGAAGGCCCATTGCTTTCGGATAAGCTGAGAGCTGGCCTCCGATTTGGTCTCCAAGATTATCAGAGTTTCCAGATGTCCGAGTTACCAGAACACCCGCAGCGAGTGATACAATCAGTCCCGGTATCTGAGAGACAAGACCATCCCCGATAGACAACAGAGTAAACTTCTGCACGGCATCTCCAAACACTAAACCATGCTGAATCATCCCAATAGCGATTCCTCCCAATACATTGATCGCAGTGATCAATATCGCAGCGACCGCATCTCCTCTAACAAACTTGCTAGCACCGTCCATCGCCCCGTAAAAGTCGGCTTCCTTTTGGATTTTCTCGCGTCGCTCGGTCGCCTTAAGCTCATCAATAATTCCCGCATTAAGCTCAGCATCGATCGCCATTTGCTTACCGGGCATCGCATCCAGGGTAAATCGGGCGGCCACCTCCGCGATACGGCCCGAACCCTTAGTGATGACCATAAAGTTGATCGCAACCAAAATTAGGAATACAACCGCTCCTACTAGGTAGTTATTTCCAACTACAAACGTGCCAAAAGACTCGATTACGTTGCCAGCGTCCCCCTTTAAGAGAATGAGCTTCGTAGATGCTACGTTCAACCCAAGCCGGTAAATCGTAAGTCCGAGAAGTATCGTCGGAAAACCGGTAAATTCAGAAGGCTCCTTTACATAGATGATCACGAGCATTACCAATAGCGAAGCCCCTATGCTCCCTACCAACAATAGGTCTAGCATCACTGCCGGCAATGGCATGAAGAGCAGCAATACTGTACCGAACATGCCGAGCGTTACAACCGTATCACCCTTCTTCAAGAATCCTAGAACTTTGCCTAGGTCAAAATTTCCTTTTGCCGATTCCATTATCTATTCTTCGACTTAACGGCCCTTCTCGCCTTTAGTTTGTGAAAGTAGTATTTGTGTACTCGATACACGTACGCAAGAATCTCGGCGACGGACTGATACATTTCAGCTGGAATCGCCTTGCCTGGCTGGCCGGCCTTATAAAGCATTCGGGCAACCAGCTTGTTCTCAACAATCGGCACTCCGTTCTCCTTAGCTACTTGCTTGATTCGCTGAGCGAATAGATTTTCACCTTTAGCCAGAACCATAGGAGCTTCATCCACTCCCCGCTCGTACTTCATGGCTATTGCGTAGTGGGTTGGATTTGTGACGACTACATCGGCCGTGGGAACATCATCAAGCATTTGTGTCTGCATCAGACGCATAGCCATGGCAAATCTCGCTTTGCGAATCTCCGGGCTCATGTCCGCGTCTTTTCTTTCCTGCTTAACCTCTTCTTTTGTCATCTTGAGGTCGTTGGCAGTCTTCACTTTCTGGTAGATGTAACTGATGATCGCAATTATCGCGACGAATATAATAAGCCGGATAAATGCGTAAACCATCGTATCTGTGATAAATACACCTATGTGATTGAAATCTATTACCGCATAGAAAATTGGATCAGTAACGATCTTTCCGATCGCTCCATAAAGAATGGCTCCGATCGCAATCAGCTTCAGCAGATCAATCCCAAATTTTACTAGAGTATCCTTGGATACCAGTCGCTTCGTTCCCGCAATCGGGTTCAGTTTTTCAAAACCGAACTTGAGAGCTTTTGGCGTCAACCGAAACCCCGACTGGAGGCCTCCTGCAACAATCGCTCCAATCATACCAGCTATCAGAAAGGGCCCCGAAAAACGGGACAAGGCAGTCATCGTTTGCATGGACCAATACTCGATGCCATCCTCATTGATGTCTATCGTTGCCAAATTGCCAAAGATGGAGACGGACAAATTCATCACATTCATGGCTAGATCCTGTCCGTACCAGAGAACTACAAGTAGTCCCGCAAAGAGAGTGAATACGACCCCAATTTCCTGGGCTTGGGCAAAGTTCCCCTTTTGGAGAGCCTCGTTGAGTCTCTTTGAAGAAGCTTTTTCTGTCTTTGAATCTTTATCTGTATCTGCCATCTTAGAATGCCGGTCGAAACATGATAAAGCGCATCATCACCTCGGTTGTATTGTTGGAGTAGTTGATGATATACCCAACAACCAACAATACCGAGAAAGAGAAAATCGAAATGCCAGCGAGAATACGGGCAGAGAAGCTTAGTATGAATACGTTCAGCTTCGGCACCACTTTGCCCAGTACAGCAAACACTAGGTTTACCAGAAAGTTGACTGCAATCACCGGAGCGGCCATAAGTATCCCAATTTTGAATATCCCCGCCGTCTGCTTTATTATGAAATCAGCCGCATAGTGATTAACTTCCATAAACCCAACAGGAGCAACCTCATAACTCGCGATGTAAGCTCTGAGGATATCATACTCACTTCCTGACAGAATAACAATCACGCCGAGAAAATACATGATTGTACCAATCGGATTTGCGCCCCGAGAGGTGGAAGGATCAAACTCGGCTCCGGGTGCCAAACCAATCTCAACTGTCAGAATATGTGAAGCAAAGTCTATCAGGAAAAACAACATTCGGACGGCAAATCCCATCGATAATCCAACCGCCAGTTCCTTGGCCATCCAGATAATCAGAACCAAGAGTGAGTCGGGTAAAGCAACATTCACATCCACCAACGGTAAAACGATCAAGGCGAAGGCCATAGAGAATCCACCCTTTGCGATAAACGGAATCGTCTTATGGGCGAAGAATGGAATGTACAGAAAAAGTCCAACCATTCGGGTCAGGATCAATATAAAAGCAAATATGTCGTTGGGGGCGAACATCGATTTAGAAAGGGATCTCCGTGATCTTAGAAAATATGGTAATCGTGAAATTCATCAGAGTCTTCATGAGCCAAGAGGCGGAAAAAACGAGCACTCCGCCAACAGCGAACAGTTTAGGGGCAAACGAGAGCGTTTGCTCTTGTATACTCGTAACCGCTTGAACGAGCGAAACCGTAAGTCCAACCGCAATTGTCGTGAGCAAGATCGGACTCACAAGCGTCAGGGCGTTGTAAATCGCCTGACGGAATAGTTCTATAGCCATTTCCAAACTCATAACTGAAAGCTTTGTACCAAAGATTTAATGACCAGTGTCCATCCATCCACTAAGACGAACAAAAGCAATTTAAAGGGGAGAGAGATCACAATCGGAGGCATCATCATCATGCCCATTGCCATGAGCGTGGTGCCTACGAGAAAATCGATTAGAATGAATGGCAGAAAGATCAGAAAACCCATCTGAAAGGCGGTTCTAATTTCACTCATAACAAACGCTGGGACTACAACCCGCATGGGCAACTCGCTCGTGGCGGTCGGCCCCATTTTCGCCAAGTCTAGGAAGAACTCCACATCGTCTAGCTTTGTCTGCTTTAGCATAAAGTCCCGTAACGGATCTGAGCCTTTCTCCAAAGCTTCCGCGGTCGTAATAGTCTTATCGAAAAGCGGCTGTAACGCTGTTGTATTCACTTCCTGAAAAACGGGCTGCATTACAAAAAATGTGATAACGAGAGCTAATCCCACGATCAGCTGATTGGAAGGGGCCTGATGCACACCTAGGGCTGTCCGCACAAATCCAAGCACAATAATGATCCGCGTAAAGCTCGTCATCAGAACCACAATAGACGGCCCAAGCGTCAGAAGGGTCATCAGCAACAAGATCTGAATAGCAGCGCCTACATCTTGGCCCCCTTCTTCACTGTCGCCCATGTTAATACTCAAATTCAGGCCCTGTGGGCTTGCCGCCTGCCCATAGACAGCGTCAGAGACGCTTAGACAGAAAATTGTAATTAGGAATATGGATACGATCTTCTTCATGCGAGTTCTCGCACTGGTACGCGCTCCACTTCTGGTTCAATCTTAGGGAAGTCACTCTTGTAGCCATCTAGAGACGTAAGGTAGTCAATTTTGCCGGGTCCCACACCCAAGAGGATCTTTTTGTCTTCATACTCGACAACCATGATGTACTGCCGATTTCCAAGCATTCTGCTTTCCGCGACCTTTAGTTTACCCTCACTTGAAGAAAATGGCTTTCGAATGACACCCCGTTTGAAAAGGTACCAAGCCGCTACACACATCCCCCCAATAATGACTAGATATCCAAGTATCGTAACCGCCATTCCGACTCCGGACCCATTGTCAGGCATTAAGTCTTCATACAATTCACTCTGACCCTCAGCACCTTCAACATCAGAGGCGGAGCTAGGATAGACCATCTGAGAATCTTCAGACTCCTCCGCCTGACCCATCAAATCCGTAGCTCCTACAAGCAGGCAGGCTATCGCGATCGCTAAGCCAAGTGAGAATTTACAAAGACGATCTGCTATAAGAGACGCTATGGACCGAAAACCCAACCGCTTCGGCACACGAGACGTACCGTGATTTACAGTATCGGATGCTCTTTGGATCCTTCCGCTTGAGAAAATCTCACCTTTTCTCTGAGGCGCTCCATTTTCGTGATCCAGGTAATGTACGAACATGCCATACACTTAGCAGGGCTTGTGCCTGTTCCAACAAATAGACACTTAAGTTATTGTTATCCAATATGATAAAAGTACAAAAAAGATTCTCAGCAAGTTTGATTGAGCCTCTGAAAGCACTTCTTGCCTACCCTCTACCCCTCTGGAGAACTCCTGAAGTTGGTCGAAAAATGAGTAGTTGTGACCATTCGGCCCTAGGTTACATAACGTACACCGTTCCCAAAACTTTAATAAACGAGCCCAGAAATTGACGCTTCCTTACTAAAACAGGAAACCCAATCGCTTACACCGCCTGGCAATAACAAGATCTCTTGCCATTTCTCCACCCTTTGAGGCCCGCATCGCTCAAATTCAGCTGTTTTTCGCCAGCAACGAATACATTCAAGTCATTCAACCGCAAAGACCTCAAATCTCTGCGGCTTTCTTGCGACAAGGCAACCCGAATGAAAAGTCCAGCACGCACTAGGCCATCCAACTATCCCTCCCTCACGCTCACAAGCTCCGAGAAAGGGCCTCTACCAATAAGTAACCAACAACCAACGGTCTATTTGCTGGCCATCTCAGTGATCTTAATTCCAAAGTTGTCTTCTACGACAACCACTTCGCCATAGGCGACTAGTTTGTCGTTGATATAAAGTCCTACAGGGTCTTTAGCTTCCTGATTTAATTGTATTACTGAACCGGGCACAAGTTCCATGACTTCTCGCATGGGCATGCGACATGAACCCAGCTGAACGGTCATCTTAACCCGAACATCCATCAGAAGGCCGATGTCCTTCTCTCTTTCTACCATTTCACTCATTCTTCTTCTTTCTCTTCGAGTTTTTCGCTAATTCTTACTGCGACCTTGTTTTTATCCAGGCCGATTTCTCCTTTAAATTTTCTGGTGTTAGAGAGTCTGATACGCGTATCCCCCAATATGGTCTTGGGAAATCGTATCACATCTCCAGGCCTCAGATGAGCCACTTCCTTCACCGTAAGGCTGTCCGCATCCCATTCGGCTTTTACAGGAATATCCACTTTGTCAAACGACTCCTTCCAGCTCCTTTTAGATCCAACGATATCAGGATTAATTTCTCTCTCCTTATTTTCGTACATCTTTTTGATTATAGGCTCTAGAGTGTAGTAAGGTATGCCTATTTGTATCGATTCGGAACAGTCGCCTACCCCTGCCTCCATGGTCAGTACCAACATAATGGAATCCGCAGGCGCCGTTTCCAAAAATCTACCATTGCTCTCATGACCGATAATCGAAGCATTCAACTCGCGTTCGCTCTTCCATTGGCGACACCACTCATCGAGAATGACTCCGGCGACATCATCCACCAGATTGACTTCTATCTCAGTCAGGTACCGCTCTCCTTGAACACTGTGACCCTTACCACCCAGCATCCGGTCAACCATGGTCAACGCCAGCCTAGGGTTGATGTCAATCGCTCCTACACCATGGAGCTGATCCACCTTGAAAAGTACGACGTGAGCCGGATCGGCGATCGTCTCGGTATACTTGCTATAGGTCAGCGTGGAAAGCCGCGACATTTTCAGCGAGTACTCCAACCGTAGAAAAATCGAAAGACGGGCTGCCAAATAGCGTATGAACTCTTCGTGCCTAATGCGCACCCGGCGCAGTTCCACTTCCGTCAGAAAAACAGGATTCCTAAAGTCGTAAGGCTCGATACGAGTTCCTTTCATCGTTCGGACCTTATTGCCCTCTGGATCGTATATTATCTCGTCAGGCTCATCCAAGGCTTCTGCGATCAGAGCGTCAATATCTGTCTGATCTAGAAATTCGCCTTCATCCGGCATATCTTGTGGTTCGTTAGGCATAAGTGAATACCTCTTACTGTATTACAAACTGGGTAAAATAGATTTCGTCAATCATTGGAGGCTGCAGCACTTGGTCAAACCCTTGTATCAACTGATTCCGAACAGTATCCGTGATGTTTGGTCTTTCCAAATCGGCCATCGTTAAGTGACGCAAAACTGTGGTTGCGAGATCCTGCATCTTTGCTTTCTGCGCTTCAACTTCGTCTTCAATTCCAGGATTTGCGCTTTCGAGACTAAATGCGACTCTCAAAAAACGAGCCCCACCCGTTCCATTGATATTAACGATTAAATCTCCAAATGAAACTAAGTGCTTCTTTCCAGTTTCCACATGAATTTCATGCGGGTCAATCTCCTTGTAATGACTCTCGCCCGCCACTGGAGCGTGCTTAATAATCTCCGGAAGGAAAAGGAATTTGAACATCGCGAAAGAGATTACTGGCATCAGAATGACGACCAGCAGGGCGGGGAGCATCCCTCCACCGCCGCCACTTTTCGCGGACTGAACTTGGGCTTCTTGAACTACGTTCTCTTCTGCCATAATATTGTCCGTTTCTTTTTGGTTGGTTAACTATCTACGACTGGTAGAAGTTATCGTTTCAGATTCACGACCTCCTGTAGGATATCGTCTGATACGGTTATGATTCTAGATCCCGCCTGAAAGCCTCTCTGAGTGGTAATCATATTAGCAAATTCTTCCGTCAGGTCTACATTCGACAATTCGAGAGCTCCTTGTTGAATTCTACCAACTCCGTCCCTACCAGCTATTTGCAAAGCAGACAGGGCGTCCCCTACTGCAGAATCCATATCTACGCCCTTCAGACCGGCAGCACCAAATCCGCTATACAGATTTCTTCCTTCACGAATCAAGGCTGAGGTGTCGTTAAAGTCGACGAGCATGATCTGCCCTTTATTAAAAGAGGATCCATCGGAAAGGAAAAACGTTATCATTCCCTCAGGGTCGATTGAGAAATTTGAGAGATCAGGAGCTTGATCATTGCGAACCTCATTAACGCGTCGCAATGCGGCTAACTGAGTATCTGCTGGAGTTCCTTCTGAAGGAATGAGCCCCTGAATCGCAGCAACGTTGTTAGCCTGGGCATTTGCGTCTCCTAGATGCGTGAGATCGATCAGTCCCATCAAATCCGTAATGGCCGAACCATCTAAACCAGTGGCCGCCGCATCAGCAGAAAAGACCGCATTAAACATATCCTTGGATACAGCTGCCTTGATGTCAGCATCTGAGACCGCATCTGCTCCTGTAGAGCTTTGATTTCTCTGGGCCACAATCGCCGCAACCGCCTCCTGAGCAAAGGTATGCCATCCAGGAACCTCAGCTATCGTTCCGTCTGGATTGAGGGTCATAGATCCAGCACCGATGTTATGATCGCCATTCCAGGCTAGATCTCCAGCAGCGTCTTTTGCGATGAGGTTGTTCGTATAGTAGATGGAATTACGAGAGACACCATTTGCAGTGTAGGGACCTACGACTTCCTCCGCCTGACTTTTGTCGAAGCCGAGCGAGATATCTCCTAAAGCGGAAGGCTCGATCGTTCCTGAGACGGCATCATTGTTTTTACCAAAGCTCCAATTACCGTTGGCGTCAATCGCAACATTGTATCCAATCGCCCCATCATTTGAACCTTGAACTCGGTAACCTTCCGTCGTCACCAGATTTCCAAGATCATCAATACGGAAATCGCCTCCACGCGTTGCATATTTGGTGTCCTCATCTCGAGCGTCACTGACCAAAAAGAATCCATCTCCGGTTACAGCCAGATCCGTTTTCTGGTTGGTACTCGTCAACCCACCTTGATGGAAGAGTCCCTGAATCGTATCTACCTGCACACCCAAACCGACTTGAGATGCCGTAACGTTTGAGCCCTGTCCGTCCTGCGGGGAAGGTGCCGATTGGGTCAATACCTGATTAAATGTCTCCGAATATTTGACACGAGATCCTTTAAAGGAAACCGTATTCACGTTCGCAATATTATTACCAATTACTTCCATTCCTTTCGCAAAACTGCGTAAGGCGCTGATTCCACTGCTTAATGCTCCAAATGCCATAATTTTTGTTTGTTTAAAATTTTTAGTCTGCTGTTAAGTTTCGTACGCCACTAAGGCTGCTCTACCTTGAACACTGAGTTGATATCGAATTTCTTTCCGTCGACGAATACACTGGTATCACCCTTCACATGTTCAATTCCTTGGGCGATTCCCGACACCTCTTCACCATCTACTAACATGGTCACTTTCTTGCCTATGTAACCTTGGGAGGCCTGGAATTGCTGGACGCCTGTAAACTCGCTAAAGTTGTCGTTCAGCTCAGACATCATTTCCAACTCGCTGAAGTTGGCCATCTGAGCAATGAACGCCGTATCATCCATAGGCTTGAGCGGGTCCTGGCTCGCCAACTGCGTGGTGAGCAACTTGAAGAACTCCGCCTGGCCGAGAGTCTTTTGCTGCGTCTCTATTTTTCCAGTCGAATTTGGATCAATCGTAGTAAAGTTCTGAGCCTGAGGCCTTTGAATAAAATCTGTTGCTAAATCTGACATAGTATTACGCGTAGGTTTGAAGTTCTTGTTCTGAATCCAGATTATCGCCTGAGGCACTCTCAGAACTTTCCGAATTCAAGCTATCGCTCTGTTGCCGATTAGAATGGTCCGAGCGGCGTCCACCATTGGATTTGGCCTCACTAGAGTGCCCACCTTTCGCACTACCACCCTTCTGATCGAAATTCATGAATTGCTCATTTTTAGAGCTATCACTATCAAAATTTGTAAATTGAGGAGGATTTAATTTTACCCCCTTCTGGTTCATCTCACTGGCAAACTCCGACCAGCTTGATTTGATAAGACTTTCCAATCCAAAAAGGTCCGTTTGCATGGCTGAGCTTACATGCCCTGAATCCATGGATACACGCAAGGCCATGCTGCCTCCCTGATCAAAATTTATGCGAATCGAAACAGTGTCACTTTTAGTGCTTACCAGCCTATCAACACTCTTACTGAGGGCGGTATAAATTTCCTTGGTTTCATCCGCCGACTTTGAAGCATAACTCACAGGTTGAGCTTTGGCGGTGAAGGAAGATTTACTCGAAACGGAAACGTCGTTTCCAGCCAACTGTACGCCCTGCGTACCATCCGCTTTGGATGTCGTTCCCGAAGACTTGGTCGGCGCAGTTCCCTTTAGGGCGGCTTCAAACTCCTGTTTACCCAGTGATCTATTGACTGGGCTCTTCAGCTGATTATGCGATGCCTCGCTGTTTCCCTGATGCGAGACGGCCACCGAAGCGATCGGGGCGCTTTGACTAGGCAAGCCAACACCGCCGGAATTCGAGGTAGGGCTAGAAGACCCAACTACCTTGCTAATTGACCGAATCTCCGTTCGCTTTGACTGTTTAATGTCAGAGGTGGTCTGTCCAGAGTTGATTGCCGGGGATAGATTCGGCTTCGTCACATCAGACTGCGCAGAACTGTTCGACTGACTTTTGGCCTGGGACTGCTTCGTAGCATCCGCCCCTTTGCTTGCAAGGTCAATTGCGGCTTCTTTCTCTACTGGAACCTCAGCAGAATGCACCAACGGACCAGACAGATTCGATTGAGTGAGACCACTGGCAACTCCCTGACCAACCTTACCGGAATTCGCAGACTTTGCAGTTTCAAGAACAGCGGTAAGGTTTTGCTTAGCTTTATCAAGATCGATAACAAGCGAATCAACATCCTTAGAAGCAACGTTATTTCGTGAGAGGGTGCCAGACACTCCTTTTGGGTCTCCCCCTATATCCCTTCCCATTTGCGGGTTCCGATCGTTTGGAGCTCTGTATTCTCCAACTCTCTTGGAGTTTTCCAAACCAGTCTCAATCGGTTTCTCGCCATCGCTAAAGACTTTCCTTGCCGCGCCTGCTGAAACTTCTTCAACGTTTTGCAACGGAGACGGCACAATTGTTGCGGTCTCTTCGGAGGAATTCGTTGCGAGGTTGGTGGACATATTCGGAT
>CALDFV010000083.1 GCA_937942145.1 uncultured Opitutaceae bacterium | reverse complement strand
AGCGAGAGCCATGGCCAAACACCTGGACGGCCTCGGGCTCAGCAATACACCACAAACGGATTGGTCCGCGCTACAAGAGCTGAAAAACGCCTTTACCGACGGTATCTCAGAGGGAGAAGTCGAGGAATTTGAAAAAGCGGGAATCAAGACCTTCCATGGGCGCGCGACTTTCAGCGGTCCCAATTCAGTCACCCTAGCGGGCCAGAATCTGGAAGCGAAGAACATTGTACTCGCAACTGGCGCATCTCCACGAAAGACCGATATTCCTGGATCAGAACATGCCCATGACAGCGAGTATTTCTTGAATATGGCGGATCTTCCTAAACGAATTCTTTTCGTTGGCGGCGGATACATTTCATTCGAATTTGCCCATGTCGCTGCGCAGGCGGGAGCGGAAGTCACCATTCTTCATCGCTCCGGCCAACCACTCAAAGCATTTGATCCTGATATCGTACAAACCGTATTAGCCGCCTCAAAAGCTGCGGGTATCAATATTGTTTTGAACGATTCTCCCATCAAAATCGATAAGGATGATTTCAATTACACTGTATCCGCAAAGTCAGGAAAAACCTACGAAACGGACCTGATCATTGAAGCATCGGGCAGGCTACCCAACCTCTCCGTCCTCGAGGGCGATCTGGGTCGAGTCGAATATTCAAATCGTGGAATTGAAGTAAATGAATTCCTCCAAAGCGTCTCAAACGCAAACGTATTCGCCATCGGAGACTGTGCCGCAACTCCCTACCAACTAGCAACCGTAGCGGATGAAGAGGGTAAAGTGGCCGCTGCCAATATTCTGAACCAGAATTCGCGAACAACCAACCTGGATATCGTTCCCACATCCGTATTCACGATTCCGAGCATGGCGGCCGTCGGACTAACAGAAAAACAGGCCTCTGACCAGGGGATCGATTTTCGCGTCAACTCCGGTACGACTACGGGATGGCCTTCGTCAAAACGAATTGGTGAAAAGCACTCTGCATTCAAAGTTCTAATCCACAAAAAGGACAACTCAATCATCGGAGCCCACCTCGCCCGCCACAACGCATCGGAAGTAATCAATATTTTTGCTCTCGCCATGAAACATGGAATTAAAGCCGCAGAGCTCGCTGAATTTCCCTGGGCCTACCCGACCTACTCTTCCGATCTGAAATACATGGTTAAGTAGCAATCAATCTGGCCAAATGGGAAATACTGTCCTATATCGAAACGAATCCCTCCAACCCCTAAAACTGAGATGAAACTCACTCTTGTATCCCTTCTCATATCTAGCGTCTCAACAATCTCGGTACTCTCTCAGTCCATGTCCCAAGAATCGCTTCACGAGGTGATAACCGCCTATGCGAAGGTCATTTCAAAACAGGACAACGTAATCGTTTTTGAATACGAGAGTTGCCAACTCGTTTGCATTTCCGACACCGCCGCAGATAGAATGCGAATCGTAAGTGAAATCGTAGAAGCTGAAAAGCTGCCAATCGAGCAACTCGTAGTTTCAATGCATGCGAATTTCCACACAGCCCTAGACGCCAGATACGCAATCGGAAATGGCTATCTGTAATCCGCTTTCATTCATCCACTTTCACCCCTAACGGTAGCGCAAATTCAATCCGCCGTACGGCAGGTAGCTCACCTCAAGCTAACCTTTGGAACCGAATACTCGTCAGGCGAAATCGTATTTCCCGGAACTGAAGAACCGGAACCAGAAGACAGATCAACGGAAATATAAGTTTATTTTGACAAAAAGGCCTCCACCTACCATTTGATGGAGTGTGTCATATTGTTGGATAGGCGAAATACGCCCTTTTGAGTCTTAGTTTAACCAAATTTCCTCTTCTTATGCTAAATCGCCGTTCAACCGTTTTTTTCTCAATACTATTACCTCTAGTCGTCTCTTCCAGTTTGGCAAATAAGCCCAATGTAATCGTCATCATGGCTGATGATATCGGTTTCGAATGCTATAGCGGATACGGAAGCGAATTTTATAGGACGCCCAACATAGATCGACTTGCTAGAACAGGGGCTCAATTCACCCATGCTTACTCCCAGCCGATTTGCACCCCTTCACGGGTGAAGATTATGACCGGCCGGTATAATTTTCGCAATTACACCACCTTTGGAGAACTAGACCTCGATCAGCCAAACTTTGCCAAAATGGTAAAAGCTAATGGATACACGACAGCGATTGCGGGTAAATGGCAACTGTCCGCTGAGAACCTAGACGGGCCGCTCCAGGCGGGGTTCGATGAATACCTGTTGTGGCACTTTACACAGGGGAGCGGGAACAAAATGGAAGGCTCACTCTTCAAAAACAAAGGGTCGCGGTTCAAATCACCATTGCTTTTCCACAATAAAAAAATCGTTCCGAGAACAAAGGACAAGTACGGCCCTGATTTGGTCACCGACTACTTGATCGACTTCATTGAGCGAAAAAAGGATGCCCCGTTTTTCATCTACTATCCGATGATTCTAGTCCACAGTCCTTTCGACCCAACACCGCTAAGCGTCGATTGGAAAAACGCTGATCCTGATCGAGACCAGCGTGAACGATTCCAGGAAATGGTTTTCTATATGGACCTAGTCATTGGCCGCATCGCTAAAAAACTCGATCAACTAGGACTGAGGGAAAACACGCTTCTAATGATAACAGGAGACAATGGAACGAACCGGAACATCACTTCACCATTTCCCGAACGAGGAACTATTCAAGGTGGCAAAGGGCAGATGACCGATGCAGGAACACGCGTCGCATTCGTAGCCAATTGGAAAGGTCAGATCAAGCCCGGCACGGTTATCGACAAACCAATTAGTTTTGCCGATGTTCTTCCAACCATTGGAGATGTAACCGGTTCCTCGATACCCGAGGGCACGGATGGGCAGAGTCTAATGCCACTTCTTAGAGGTGACTCCGAACAGGCACGCGATTGGATTTTCATGTCCTACTCGCCAAAGGGCATCAAAAAGGCTCCCTACCGCAGCTTTGTTCGCGACCAACGATGGAAGCTCTATTCCACAGGTGATATTTACGACGTTCCCAATGATTGGCTCGAAGAAAGTCCCGCAAACGGGCTCGAAGCAGCAGCCGCTCGGCAAAGACTTCAGCGAATCATGGACCGAATTACGAAACAAGCGCCTGAAGGGCATATCCAGTTTTGAGCCCAAGGTAAAAGATGCCAATTTGCGGAGCGATAAAGCTACACTCTACTGGGTCATAGCAGGCCGATTCGTTTCAACCTGTCTATATCCCTCTGGTTTCTGAGGCTTGTCTTG
>CALDFV010000082.1 GCA_937942145.1 uncultured Opitutaceae bacterium | reverse complement strand
AAAATCGCGACTCGGATTACGAGCGAAGCGACTGCCCAATCAGTTCCGGACATGGCTTTCGACGTTTGCGGAGAATTGGCCAATGTCGTTGGAGGTGGGTTTAAAGGGTCGCTGGAAGAGCTCGGTCACAAGTCAAAATTGACAATACCCATGTCGCTGTTCGGGGAGCAGCTTTTCATGTCAACAATGGGCGTAAAACAGTATGTCCGCGCCGAATTCATCCTATTTGGAGAACGGTTTGTGGTGGATTCGGCATTGGCGGAGATTATATAGGACACCCTAGCGAACGGGAGCGATCGTTTTTAGAGTGCTCGTAATAAAGGGAATCAGCTGCTTCTTGCGGCTCACGACTCCTTTGAGATCGAAAATCGGACCTTCGTGAATGTTGGGGTAGGAAATGTTGCTCACGAATTCGTCGTGCCCAGAAACCATCAAGATAGAATTGTGTTTGTTGATGTCGGTAATCAAAACGCAGGCGAAATCCAGGGACTCTGATTTAACCAGTTGATCCAAAGCGTTCATCAATGGATCTTCGCTGCTCCAGAAGTTTTGGAATCCGAGTTCTTCAATTTGCGAAACAGAAAACTTCAAGCCGTTTTCTTCATAGAATTTCTGGTCTGCCTTTATTATCTCTTCAGGACTCATCGTAAGAATGATGGATCCACTATTGAAGATTTCCGTTGCAAGATCTTTCCCTGTGACTCCCGCGATGTTTTCCAGCCACTGCATCGCTTCCGAGTCTTGGTTCGTGGAGGTGGGCCCGGATAGATTCAACGTGTCAGAGATGATTCCTGACATCATGATACCCGCGATCTCTGGCGAAGGTTCGATGTCGCTCTTGCGGAACTGCTCGGCAATGATTGTGCATGTTGACCCTACGGGATCGTTGATAAAGCGAATTGGCTGGGCAGTGTTGATTCCGAGACGGTGATGGTCGATGACCTCGACAATATTTACTTCCTTTGCACCCGGAACTGCTTGGCTCAACTCGTTATGATCCACGAGGACGAGCTTGGTTTTGTTGGGCTTGAGAATGTCGGTTTTACTGAAAATTCCCAGCAGACGTTCTGAATCGTCGGTCACCATGAACGCTGGGGCGTTCGAATTTGCCACCCGCCAGCCGAGTTGCTTTACGAGCTGGTCTGGGCTGAAGACGACACTTTGGGTCTCTATGATTTTTGAAATTCTAGTTGCCGTTCGAATTGTCCAAGCGGTGGTTGCCGAGTCAAGCGGACTGATGATGAGGGAGACGCCTTTTTCACGAGCGAGCTCGATTACTTCTTGGTCTACTCCGAGGCTACCAGTGATTACGAGAAGTCGTACCCCGATTTGAATCGATCTCTGTTGAATATCCCAACGATCTCCAACGATGATAATGGTTTCGCTGGCTGGGATTGCGTCTGAACCGGTAAACTTCCCAAAAGACCGAATGTCCATAGCCCCGATTTTGACGTACATGTCTTCGAGGCTATCAGGCTTTCGAGTGAATTTGACATCTGCGCGAAGCGCATTCGCAACGTCGTTGATGCTCGTGTGAACCTGGCGCATCGCCTTTGGCTCGCTGAATTTCGGAACGAAGTAGTCACCCATTTGAAAAATGGATACATAGCCTTTCAACTTGCCTTCGTCGTTTACTGCTGGAAGTACTCGGACGTCATGCTCGTCGATCAGCTCCAATGCCTCAAAAAGGGTAGCGTTCTCGTGCACTTTGACCACGTCGCGCACCATTATGTCTCGAACTCGTGGGGAAACGTCTCCGATGAATAGCGGCACGGGTTGGCTGAACTTATTGAGAATCGTGTCAATTCGCGCGTTCGTGTTGCCACATCGGGCAGGAATGAACCCTTTGTGCCCTTGGAGGGTCTTGAGATTCGCGTAAGCGATTGCCGAGCAGATTGAGTCTGCATCCGGGTTTTTGTGGCCGATAATGTATGTGAAGTCTTGTTCCGACATCGCCTGCTAGCTTGGTTGATCGTATGAAAGGAACGAAGATGGTTATTATTTTGGGTCGGGCAACAGGCAAATTGAGGAATCTCGTCTACAAAAGAAATTGATTCTAGAAAAGAATGTCGCCCTACTGATCGCGATGAATGTTTCACTAGTCGAGCGGATTGAAGAACTGCTAAACGGCGGAGGACTGCTGGAATCAGCCGCCGCTAATATTAGGAACTGGCTTACCGGTGGGTTCCTGTCGCCGGAGTCTCTGGCCAGCCTTACCGAATTAGTTGAGACCAGCAATGCGGAAGAGTTGAACAATCGGTTCTACAAGGACATCGCGTTTGGTACAGGAGGGCTAAGAGGTCGTACAACAGGAGCGACATCGACCACCGCAGAAAAAGGTGACATGGATCAAACCGGAGTTCCGGCAAGCCCTGGAGTGGGATCCAACATGCTAAACGAATACACTGTGGCCAAGGCCACGATCGGATTATTCGAATATGCTCGGAAGTATCTGGAGAAAAAGGGTTCTGGATTCGTCCCCAAACTCGTCATCGCGCATGATGTGAGGCACTTTTCGCGGTACTTCTGTGAATTATCTGCATCAGTCTGGACGCGTTGTGGAGGAGAGGCGTTTATCTTTGATGGACCCCGGTCCACTCCTCAATTGAGCTTTACGGTTCGAAGTCTAGGGGCTACCTGTGGCGTTGTTATTACCGCGAGCCATAACCCGCCTCATGATAATGGATACAAAGCGTATTTTGAAGATGGGGGGCAGTTGGTGCCGCCGAACGATCAAGGAGTAATTCATGAAGTGGAGTCTGCTCCATTGAGCGGATTACAAGACTATTTGGCGATTGATTTAGATGCTGTAAAAACACTCGGTCAAGAGCATGATGAAGCCTATATCGCAGCAGTGGTTGGAACAGTTATTGATCGCAGTGCCCTGGAGGGCTCGGCTTTGAAAGTCGTTTTCACACCAATTCATGGAACGGGTGCGGTGTCCACGCTTCCGGCCCTTGAGACGTTCGGCCTGGCGCCACTACTCGTCGAAGAGCAGATGGTCCAAGACTCGAATTTTTCAACCGTCAAGTCGCCCAATCCTGAGAACGCGGAGGCGCTCAGCCTGGCAATTGAATTGTCTGAGCGCGAAGGTGCGGACATACTCCTCGGTACCGATCCTGATTGTGACCGGATGGGGGTTGCGGTGAAAAACGATGAGGGCAAAATGGTTTTGGTGACGGGGAACCAGATCGGAGCTATGATGGCTGATTACCGTATAAGGAAGCTCAAGTCTATGGGCTGGATTCCTCAAGAAGGGACTCAATCCGCGGCTTTGATTAAGACGTTCGTAACATCACCCATGCAGGATGCAATCGCTGGGAAGCATGGTATCAAGACGATTAATACACTTACTGGATTCAAATGGATTGGCGAAAAGCTGCATCTATACGAGCAAGAGCTGAAAGCCTCCTATGAAAAAGAGTTTGGCAGTTCCTTAGACTACGATCAACTCAGTCAAAAGGAAAGATCTGAACTGTTGCAGAAATACAGTACTTTCTACGTCTTCGGTGGAGAAGAGAGCTACGGTTATTTGCCAACCGATTCGGTTCGAGACAAGGATGGGAATGCGGCTAGCGTGATTTTCTGTGAACTGGCGGCTAGCTTAAAGAAAGAAGGCCGCACGGTCCTTGATTACCTTGATAGTCTCTATCTCCAATATGGTTACTTTCTGGAGTCTCTCGGTCAAATCGTGTATGAAGGTGCGGCGGGAGCCGCCAAGATTGAGAATATTCTGAAAAGTTACCGGTCAAATCCTCCGACCGAATTCCTGGGGGCCAATGTGTCGAAATTTACGGACTTTGGAGTGGAGACTGTTGTGGATCCTGATGGAAAAGAGATCCCTAAGCAGGATCTCTATTTCCTCGAACTTGAGAATGGTTATCGGTATGCCGTGCGCGGTAGTGGAACTGAGCCCAAGATAAAGTTCTACTTGTTCGGGAGCGAGCCGGTTGCAGACGAAAGCGCTTTGGAGGCGACTAAGTCGAAAACGCGAGAGAACTTGGAAAGGCTCAAAGAGGCGATCCTCAACGATGCGAAAGACCGGTCAGAGAACTGACCGGTAGAACGCTGCGTTGGATTTGCCTGTGGAAGTTTATCGCCTCCACTATCGCTAAAAAAAGAAGGACGAATTCTTACTCGGCTACCTGTGCAGCTCGAAGTTGGGCATAACCGTCTCGTACTGCTGTGTATGGGTCGATGGCCGATCCTGTAATGGAATTATAGACATCGATGATCTCGGGAAGATCATTAACTGTGTCGACGGCCGTCAAAATCAAGCGGTCGGTGGAATCGTCAACTTGTGTCCAGGGCTCGGATATTGGATCGACATAGCTTCCCCCGATTCTGCCGACAAAGTCACGCAAGCTCGTGGGACCGAGAAATGGGAGGACGAAGTAGAATCCATGCTTAAATCCCCACGCTCCGAAAGCCTGTCCAATGTCTTCTTTGGGCGGCTGTAGACCTTCAAACTCTTGGGCGGCATTCATGAAACCGGCCATGCCCGCAGTTGTATTGATGAAAAATTTGCCTGTCTCCTGCGAGGCTCGCCCGAAACGGAATTGGAGTAGGCTGCCTGTCAAGCGTACCGGATACTCCAGGTTGTTGAAGAAATTGCCGACGCCTTTCCTCGCTTCCTTGGGTATGACTCTAACGTACTGCCGAGTGAAAGGCTGAAAGATGTTTTTGTATGCCGCATCGTTAAATCCGAAAATGGCTTGATTGAGTCCCTTGAGCGGATCTGCAATTGCGGTAGACCCTCCTCTTGCTAAGGTGCCATCGTCGTCAAGGAGTTCATCCATTTCCAATAAGTCGTCCAAGTCGACGAAGTCTTCGGCTGCGGCTTTCGAGCAAAGGGCCCACATCGCAATTATGGCGAAAGGAATTCCAGAACGTATCAGATGTTTCATGACTAGGCCTCTTTTAATTTGGTCTTGAGGAGATCAATTAATTCGGAAGCAGATTTTTTCAGAAAGTGCTCGTCGAATTGCTTGCGGTAGTTGCTAACCATGCTGATACCCTCGACAAGCACGTCATACACCTGCCAACCACGATCTTTGATATTTGCCAAGCGGTAGCTAATATTGATTTTCGATTCGTCTAGCAGGACGATGGATTCGATTTCAATTTTACTCGAGGTGATCACTTTGGGCTCGTAGAAGGTTAGCTCGGGACGGGGTCCGTCCTGAAGCTCCTGCGTGTAGCTTTGTAAGACCAAATCGGTTATGAGCGTATAGACCTGGTCTTTCTGTGAGTCATTGAGCTTGTTCCAATTGCGACCAAGCGAACGTTGAATAATGACGTCGAAAGAGAACTGCTGGTTTAATATCCCAATAATCTGATCCTTTTTCACAGAATAGGGAGCAGTGCTGTGATTTGCGTGAAGAACGTCTAGCAGCCGGTTGAGAGTAGACTCTAGAGCGTCCTTAGTGTTATCGAGATCGTTGGATCGCAAGTTTGGCAGCAATGCTACAGTGAGTAGCAAAGCGGCGAAAAGCGAACGGAGAGAGAAAGAGTTCATGGCGTTTCTAGTAAGTCTGCTTAGTTCCTATACGTGCGAGGAAGCGGATTGGATTGCGCGAATGAATCTAAAGATTTCAAACATCGAAGACAGAGACTCCGTTTAAAATAGTTTTTTTAAAAATGCACCGGGTTCGGACTATTCTCCCTCTTCTAGGCTCCCAAATGCAAAACGGCTAATGAGACTTTCTATATCAAGCGCTGACTCTGTATCCACGATCGGTTCGCCTTCTTCTAGCTCAAACCCGCCTCCGCCTGGATCCAGGGCGATGTACTTGTCACCGATTAAGCCGTTGGTTTTTATCGACGCAATGGCGTCATCGTAGATGGATAGGTCCGTCTGAAGCTTCAGTTGCACCATGGCGACGAGGTTTTCCGTATCGAGAGTGATGTCACCCACCACACCGACTTTAACTCCGGCTATCATGACGTTGCTGCCTTCATTGAGACCTCCGACATTGGTGAATCTTGCATCGATGACTCTAGCGTCGGATCCCAAAAAGCGGCTGCTTCCGATTTGAATAGCGAGATACAGAATGGCTGCGATGCCAATGAGGATAAAAATCCCAACGGTAAATTCGATTCGTTTCTGGTTCATGCGGCAGGTTTGTCGGTTGAAAGCCTTGGGTTAAGGAATCCAGCCAACTCCATTGGAGGCGATTCAAGAAGGTCGTTAGGTGGTCCCCAGTATCTAATCTTTCCCGCATCCAGCCAGGCAACTTGGTCCGTAATGCCAAAGACCTCAGGTACGTCGTGGCTAACCATCAATACGGTGAATCCGAATTGCTGTCGATAGTTGCGGATCATGTCGAATACGGAAAATTTCCTCTCAGGATCAAGCCCTGTGGTAGGCTCATCGAATAGGATAATCTCGGGTTTGGTTATGAGTGCCCGGGCGAGTGCAACGCGCTTTTTCATTCCTCCCGATATTTCAGCGGGGTACTTTGTAGCTGCGTTTTGAAGGTCTAGCTGGTCTATGAGGCGGTTCACTTGCTCGGATAGCCTCTGAGCGGAGACTTTTTCTTTCTCTCTCAGAGGAAGGGCGATATTCTCAAAAACATTGAGAGAGTCGAAAAGCGCATTCTGTTGGAACATGTAAGCGCACTGCGGAATGGATTTCGTGGAATTGCTAAGCCTGATCGTCCCCGCATCGGGTTTCAGGAGTCCAGAAATGCACTTGAGCAAGACAGACTTTCCTATGCCACTCCTGCCAATCACAGTGGTGTGCGAGTTCAGCGGAATATCGAGATCGATCGCGTTTAATATGACTTGCGGGCCGAACCGTTTGCTGAGTCCTCTAAGTTGGAGAAAGGTGTCGCTCATTTTTCGAGAAGGAGAGAGGTCAGCAGGTAATCGCTTGAGAGTATTGCGATGCTTGAGAGCACAACCGCCCGAGTGGTTGTCTGGGAAACGCCACGAGCTCCCGGAATGCTCGCTTTCACATGCGTATAGTAGCCTTGAAAGGCGCATATAACGGTGGTTAGAAGGCCAAAAGTCAGGGCTTTGTAAAACCCATCCATGACGTTCTTGACGCTCACAGCCTCGTAGATCCGGCTCCAATAGGCGCCTTGGTCGACTCCAAGCATGCTGACGCCCGTTAAGTGCCCCCCGTAAATTCCAACAATATCGAAAAACGCTGTCAGAATCGGGAAACAAATCAATGCCGCGTAGAGTCGCGGCGAAACCAGGAACGCCAGCGGATTAATGTTCATGGTCTGCAACGCGTCGATCTGTTCGGCATTTCGCTGAATTCCAATTTCAGCTGATAGAGCCGATCCGGCTTGTCCCACGATCATTATTGCGGTGAAGACTGGGCCGATCTCCATGATGATTGAAAGTGCAACTGCTTGTCCTAGAAGGCTTTCAGAGCTAAACTTTGTAAGAACATAATAGAGCTGAAGCCCTAGGACCAGTCCGGTAAAGAGCCCGACAATCAAGGTTATGGGAATACATCTTACCCCAATTTCGTAGATTGAGCGCGTTAGCTTTTCAAAAGTGTGTCGCTGGCGAAACAGAGAACCCAAGGAAGACGCTCCGAAGATTGTCAATTCTCCTAATTCACTGACAAAAGATATCCCTTTCCTGCCAATTCTCCCGATCATGATGCACTCCGTCGATCTAACGAAAACGGGGGATTTGCAAGCTTGTTCGACTGGCGAATCGGAGGACGATTTGGCCACTCGGGCTCTTTGCTGCTTACGGGTGGAGGCGTCTTCCGGCGGCGGTGGGGCCAGAGTACCTGATCAGGGAAGCGTCGAGCCATGCGCTCAACCGATTCTGTCATCAATCGAGTCCTAGCGAGAACGTTCGCGTCCGTGTTCTCCAATTCTGCGGAAGGATGGAGTTTTTGGTGAAGATCTTGTACTCAAATTTCCTGGGAACGGTTCGTAGGGCGAAGACCATAATCACAGGACAATCTGCAATACGGCAATCACGCTGGTTCCCGAATGCGTGGAAGCCAGTTTCCCAAAGTAGGGGACAAACAGTCCTCTCGGACCTGCGTCCCGGTCTATCATGCAATCCAACGAGCCCATTCTGTCTCGGTTAGCGAAAAACGGGTCGGAGGCCACCAGTCTTGAGCAATTCGATTCGGGAAAACGTGCTTCCTTCACGTGCCAACATCCTGCGAATAAATGGGTTATCTAATTTTCCGGAGTTTTTGGGGATGCCTTATAGAGCATTGCCACTAGCAGCTCAGCGATTCGATAACTTACGCTGATTGGAACGGTTTTGAAAAAAGCAGAATAGCGTAGGATAGTAGGTAAGCGAACCGGTATATTGACCGCTTTCCAGAAGGAGTGTTATGTGATTAGGAAACTTCTGATCCCATCGCCGGTCCATTGTTTCAGTTCATCTAATTTCCACTCTGGTTCGGCAATTTGCAGAACTAGACTGACCTTCGGATATCCGAGAGGTTTCGCATTTCAAAAACGTGTATTGGCTAGAGAGTTTGGGCCTGATTTGAGGATTATTTGTCGTCCCAGTTTTGCTTCAGATGAGGAGTGAATAATAGTTATTATAGAGTGAATTGCCTATGTTTGGAGTTTTGACAATCGAGTTGAATTCCCCATTGTACCTTGGGTATGAGTCCGAAGATTAGAGTAGTTGCCCTCCTCTTGCTGTGTATTTCTTGCACCGTGATTTTCGGGCAATCTGTGTCGGAACCTCGTCGACCCGGTCAGGGGACAGATGTCCAGCAAGATGAGATGCCAGTATTTGGGCCCTACCGAGCGATCGGGATCAATCGGGAAGTTGTCCGCGATGTCAAAGTCGATAACGAACTCAACGTTTACCTGCAGCTTTTTCCAGCGCACAAGGATAAAGAGCTGGTCGTCAAAATTTCTAACGAACGATTTGCTAGCTACCGTGAGTGGGTTTATGGCGGCTTGGAACTCGTCTCTCCCGCCAATGCGGGAAAAACGCCTTATGGGTGGACGGATTGGGTTCAGTCCAAGGCGAAGTACATCGAGTACTGGATGGATGGAGAGATCTTTCTCCATCTGAAAAGGATGGACTTATAGTTCGTCCGTCTAACGGGGAAGGGAATATTATGAATCGCAAACCGAACCTAAAATGGCTCCGGGGAATCGACTGGGATAAGGGATCCCAGCACGACCTAGCTGTAGTTATCGCAGGAGCTTGTCTTCTATTGATAATCGCTTCAATCGGGTTTGACTCGCTTTTACGGGAAGAGGAAAAACCCCTGCCGGACTTTGCTCTTATAAAGAATGTTGCCGAACGCAAATCAGCGTTTTTTGAGCATATGCTTCCCTTTGTCGAAGAGGCCAATTACGAGATTCTCGAGCAGAGAGATGACATTAAGCGGATCCAAACTGCCTTCTTGGAAGGGCGGCGGATTGGAAAGCGTGACCGGGCTAGGATTGATTCTCTCCTCGAGGAGTACAAGTTCGTTCCTATTGAAGAATGGAGCGAAGAGACATTTCTGCACTTGCTCACCCGAGCGGACGAGATACCTCCGTCGCTGGCCCTTTCGCAGGCGGCTTTGGAAAGTGGTTGGGGAACCTCGCGCTTCGTCAAGGAGGGTAACAATCTTTTCGGGATGTGGTGCTACGAGCCAGGATGCGGTATTGTGCCAAAACGTCGGCCTGAAGGTAAGAACTACGAAGTAGTGAGCTATGACAATCCGCGAGACTCGTTTCTCGCCTATTTCAGAAATCTGAACACCAATCGCTACTACTTGCAAATGCGGGCGATCAGAAGATCTCTTCGAAACCAGGACCTAGCCTTTAATGGAATCGATCTGGCCGAGGGGCTCGATCGCTACTCACAAGAAGGCTTCCAGTACATTTCCAAAGTGAGGAGTGTAATCCAGTCGAACAAATTGACTCGCTTCGACTAGTTAGCCTTTTTTTCGGTGGCCTATTGGGTGACACTGTCCGCTGCTTGGGTTGATGAACGATTATCGTTTGATAGTGTTGGTACGATGGTTTGGAGATATCGTAGGACGGTGAAGTTTCACTGTTTTTTTCGTATCAGTGAGAACCCTTTACTGACTGGTGGGTCGCAAGGGAAAACCCGTGCCTAAAAACACCTATCGAGCGTTAAAACAGTGTGGATGATCGTTTCTCTAAAACGAGATGGACAAGGGGGTTAGCCTTTGTTTAAGGAAGATATAGCTCGTTTAAAAATGAATATTTACAAGGTACTACCGGATCTCAGTAATGAGCGCCAGATGCGCTTGTGGCAGCAGGGTCTTCGAAAACAATGGTCTGCAGAAGACCTGAATTGGAGCGCTCCTCGCCGGTTAGGGGGAGAGAAAATTAGAGACCAATTAGGTCGAGTCCTCACTCCTGTACTGACAGGTGAGCAATCTGCCTTGTATTCGGTTTCTGGTTTAATTCCGGTTCTGGGGCACCAGTCGCAGGTGCCCGCTCAGTTTTATCTAACGACTTGGGCGGTCGACGAGGCCCGTCACACCGAGCTGTTTGCCCGGTTTTTTGGAAGGATAGACCGAGAACCGCTCTCGATCCGGAAGTTCCCCGCAGGATTCCTTTTCCAGAGTCGTATTATTTCAAAGGACCCGAGCGAATGGCTTACGGGAGTGCTGGCTAGCGAGTCAATGGCCCAAGTGGTTTCGCATGAATTGAGGGATCTGGACCTGGATCCCGTTTTAAGCGAAATTTGCGCGGGAATCCTAGAGGACGAGGCACGGCACTTGGGATTTAACCACATCTATATCGAGGAACAGTTTCGGGATCTGTATCGAGAGAATCCTGATGCCGCGGAGAAAAAGGCAGACAGTTTACGCGAGCGGTTGAAGTTTGTGCTGGAGGGTGTCCCTCCGATTATTGATGCGATACGAGAGGATATGAGTGACCTTGGGGTCGATATGGACAAGGTGCAGGATATTCTGGACTGTGTCGCTCGCCACCGCTTGGACAA
>CALDFV010000081.1 GCA_937942145.1 uncultured Opitutaceae bacterium | reverse complement strand
ATGCTTGTGGGCACTCGGAGATCGCCCCCTACCTTGGGGTAACTACGGGTAGACCGTTCTTGCGCAAAAAGACGCGTCGCGCTTAAAGCAATTCAATGGATCGCGATTACTGGAACAGGATCTCCAAGAACTACGAACGCGAAGTATTGAGCGTATTCGATAATGATTTACAAGGAGTCGTTGAAGAAAAAATCGCAGCAGCGGGGGTCGCCTATCCAAGAGGTCGTGCGGTTGATGTGGGTTGTGGCATTGGTAGGTTTACCCCCTTGCTATCCGAGATGTTTTGTGAGGTAGACGCCTGCGATTTTACGTCCGTGGGTTTGAAAAAAGCCAAGGCGCGTTGTCGCTCAAAGAAGAATGTTCGTTTCTACGAGCTGGATATTACAAAGGACTCTTTTCCTTTTGAAGCGGTTGATTTCGTGTTTTGCGTGAATGTGCTGATTATGCCATCGCTCGATTCGCGAATGCGGGCTTGGTGGAATGTAGCGAATCAGGTTGAGTCAAATGGCACGCTACTTCTGGTGGTTCCGTCCTATGAGTCTTTTCAGATGGAATATTACCATAGAGTGCTTGCCCGCATTGGCGACGGTGAATCAACAGGCAGTGCGGTAAAAAATTGTATAGATGAAAAGGCTACCGCCGCTGACATGCGCATGGGGGTGCTGCAGTTAGATGGCGTTAGGACAAAACACTACTTGAAAGATGAGGTCGAAGCGATGGTTCGGGCACGGCACTTTGAAATCGTTGAAGTGAGGAAGGTCAAGTATCCGCCTCAAGGCGATTCGGAATTCGCAACGTGGGACTGGCTGGTAGAGGCGAGGCGAAATTAGCGCTCCGGAAGTATGAGATCGCAGGTGTTAAAAAGGAAAGACCGGCATCCGGTCCCTATAACTACCGACGATGCAAAACAATGTGATAGGGATTGTTTTTCTTATTCCCTTTGAGGACACGAGTGGAAAGGGATGCTTCTCCCGAAGGGATTCTTAATTTCTGGATACGGGCTGTGTCTGTCGCGGATTCGATCTTTAGGGTGCTTAGAACGTCGCCAATCTTTAGTTCTAACTCGAGATCGCTGACGGTTTCCTTCCAAAGAAACTCTACGTCATATTGGCGTCGCCCTTCGAATTGCAGGAGCCACTCCCCGCCGCTTTTGGTTTCCCGCCGATCTTGAGTAGACAGAGTGGTGCTTGTCTCGTATTCAGTTCCCAGTATAATACGCGGTGGCGCGTAGTTATCGGGTCGTGTACTCGAAACATCGGCAAACCAGTCCTCATAGGTTTGCAGGAGCCGATTGGCGATTTCTGGACGCTCCTCGAAGAGATTCTTTGTTTCAGCGGGATCACTCACCATGTCGTAGAGCTCCAGAGGCACATCGGGCGCCATGCTGCTATTGCTGAATCCCGTTGGGTGTACGAGCTTCCAGCGTTGTTCACGAACCGCGATGTGATGGAGGGGGATGGGCTCGTCGCCTCGATGAATTTGCAAAATCAGACTGCGATCGGGCCAATTTACCGAATCACCCTTCAGGAGAGGCAGAATGCTCCTTCCGTCAAAAGGATGATCGCTGGGCAAAGTTGCTTGGGCTGCCTCCAGCAAGGTGGGCATGACGTCAATATGGGCCGCGACTTTTTCGACCCGCATTCCGGCATCGAGTTGGGCAGGCCATCGAATGTAGAAAGGCGAACGAATACCTCCATCGTGCACCTCATTCTTTTTACCTCTGGAGTTTGCCACGTAACGTCGGGTATTGGGGCCGTTGTCGACCATAAAGATGACGATGGTATTTTCTGCGATCCGACGCCTTTCGAGATGGGCGAGAAGCTTGCCGACATTCTGGTCAATGTTCTCGTTCATCGCGAATACGCGGGCAACCGTATCCGTGTCTTGGTCATTGCCTAGCAAGATAGGGCTAAGGTCCCGATTCTTGTATTTCTGGTAAAGGGCTTCTGGAACGTCGTGGTAGGGACTGTGGGGAGCGTTCGTTGCGATGTAGGTGAAGAAGGGGCGCTCCGCTTTGAGGGATTCGTCGATAAAGTCGATCGCCCCATCAAAATAAACATCGGTGCAATATCCGTAGGTCTGAATTGGCTGGTTGTTGTAGAACAGTATCGGGTTGGTGTAGCGGCGATTGTTCTCTCTGGGCTCGGAGGGCTGGCCGAGTCCGCCTCCCAGATGAATGAGAGACTCGTCGAAGCCCTGATCCGTCGGGCGCATCGGGTAGTTGTCACCTAGATGCCATTTCCCGTAGATTCCGGTTTTGTAACCCAACTCGACCAAAGCTTCCGCGATCGTGTACTCCTCCGGCTCCATCATGGAACGGCCCTTAAACGTATCTACCAGTCGGGTACGGTAGTTGTAGCGACCCGTCATAAGCGAAGCGCGAGTGGGAGAGCAAACCGGGCTGACATAGAAAGTGTCTACCGAGGCTCCCTGGCGAGCAAGCGAGTCAATATGTGGAGTATCCAGCACGGTGTTTCCCATGGAGGACAGATCTCCATAGCCTTGGTCGTCGGTCATGATGAGGACGATGTTTGGCCGGTCGTCGGCAAAGGCGATCGAGCAAATGAAGAGGAAGGATAGGGCGTGTTTGAAAGTCATTAGGTTGGGAGTCGTAGAGAATTGTGAAAATTGAACCAGCAGAGGCGAGTTAATTGTTTTTCTAGCCACAGATGTCGCGGATAGTTTGGATCATCAAAATGAAAATCGTTAGATATTTGCATTGAATTGTCCTAAGCCCACTGAAGTACCATGCCGCGTCGTTCGATAAATCGTATTCTCCTGCACCGCGGCTCAGCGCGAGCGCTGGCCTTAGGCCCTACGAGACGCGCGGGGTGTGTGAGGATTTCAGACGGCCGCCGAGAAACGTAGTTGAACGATCGGGAGAATGAGATAGGGGATAGGAATGAACGGTTATTCTTTTTCCCCAAGATTCATTCGGTGGCTTATTCTAGGCTTGATTTCACAGGCATGCGCATTTGCGGCGCCGACGGTTCTTAAAGATATCGAGTATGCCCGGCCCAATGGCTATCCGCTGCTGCTTGATCTCTATCTGCCAGAGCGAGCGCAGGATGAGGGTGCCCCGGTTGTAGTGTGGGTACACGGAGGTGGCTGGAAAAATGGGAGTAAAGAGAAACCCAAAGCCGCCTGGCTCGCGGAAGAGGGTTACGCCGTTGTCAGTATCAACTATCGCCTTACCGATGTAGCACAGTGGCCCGCTCAAATAGACGACTGCCGGGAAGCGGTGCGGTGGGCGCGACGGAATGCGAGCGTGTTTGGCTTTGATTTGGACCGAATTGGAACTTGGGGCTCTTCGGCTGGGGGACACTTGGTGGCATTGATGGGCACTTTGCCGTATCCGGAAAACGAATCCGTTTCGAGTCGCGTGCAAGCCGTCTGTGATTGGTTTGGGCCGACCGAGTTATTGACCATGCCACCCAACAATGTTGGCGAAGGTCGGACGGAGGAAGATGTTGCGAATTCTAATGGGGCGAAGTTACTAGGCTGCACCGTCAAGGACTGTCCCGAGCTCGCGAGGCAGGCCAGCGCCTATGACAATGTGTCTAAGGACGACGCCCCTTTTCTTATTATGCATGGCGACGAAGATCCAGGAGTACCCATCCAGCAGAGTATCCAGTTTTACGAACGTCTGCGGAAGACGGGAGTGCCCGTGCAATACGAAGTCGTGGAAGGTGCGGGACATGGGGGAAAGCTTTTTGATACGCCGGAAGTCAAGGCGACCGTACGGGCGTTTTTCGATCAATATTTGAAACGCAGGTAATGGTTTGCGACCTTTCAAGGTTCTTTTGAACAGATCGAACCACGCGGCACGGCGCGAGCACTGAGTTGACTGGGTGAGACCAATCGGTTGGGCGGGTAGTGCTTGTGTAAGTCGCAAGAGCGGTCCCTATCAACATCGCGTTGACGAATCCCTTTTTCTTTAAAACGTTAATTTTCTACCGAATCCAGGCGTAGACGGGGAAGTTGCGGAGGCTTTTCTCTGTGTCGTCAGGACTGGCGAGGTAGCAGGTCTCGCGGATTTTCGCATCTAGGCTTTTGGGGGTGATCTTGAGAAGGTACTTATGGCGGGGTTCGATCTCTTCGATCTCAAAGATGAACATCGATTCTTCCTTTTGGTTGTTCTTGATAACGACGTCATCGATCGTCATGGGCCGGCTTGAGTGGATTACGATCTCGCAGTCTTTGGTTCCCGGTTCTTCGCCGACTCTCCACAGCAGCGCACGGCGTTTGAGTTCGATAAGCTGTGGAATGTCGACGTCCAGCGTGAGCACATAGGATTGGCTTTCCCCGTTCTCCTGTGTTTCGACGGTGATTTCCTTATGCTGCTTCCCGACCCGGTTGCCAATATCGAAGGTTGCGAGGAGCTTGCCTGACTCTCCCGGGGCGTAGGTGTCTTTTTCCAGCGAGGGCACGGTGCAGCCGCAGGACGCGCTGGTTTTTGAAATCGTAATCGCTCGGTCACTGTTGTTTGTGAAAACGTAGTAGGCGTTGACCTCCTTTTGCCCAAAGTCGGCGTCGACGGAGATATTTGTCTGCTCCCAGGCGAGAGAGCCGGCAGCTGCGAGTGTTTGGCCAATGGCCAATGAGGCGATTGCCGCCACTATAGAGAGTGAAATTCGTTTGGTTTCCATAGTTGGGGAGTTATATGGACGATTGGGGAGCGATTGTCGAACAAACTCCTTGCTCGTGGGCGGGTGAGTGGTTCTGATCGCCGAATGACTGCATTCTCCCGACCGGATGGTAGAGAAAAGGACGCGCTTCGGCCGATTTCTTTTGAGGCGAACTTCGCTCCGAACGCGACCGGATCTGTCCTGGTTTCCTTTGGTAACACGAAGGTGATTTGTGGCGCCACGCTTGAAAAGAAGGTTCCTGGCTGGATGCGGGCTCAGAATGTAGCGGGAGGATGGCTGACCGCAGAGTATTCAATGCTGCCTTACAGTACTCACGACCGGAAGCAGCGTGATTCGTCGAAAGGGCGTCTAGACGGGCGTTCGGTGGAGATCCAGCGCTTGATTGGGCGCTCCTTAAGGGCGATTGTGGATTTGAAAAAGCTCCCGGGCTACACGCTTTGGGTCGATTGCGATGTATTGCAAGCCGACGGAGGGACCCGAACCGCATCGATCACAGGAGCCTATCTAGCGGCCCGATTGGCGGTGGAGACCTTGATCGAGGATAAAAAGCTTAAGGAGAATCCTTTTAGCGATTCGATCGCGGCCATAAGTGTGGGGATCTACGAAGGCCATCCTGTGCTCGATCTTCCCTACCTGGAGGACCGGGACGCCAGCGTGGACTTCAATGTGGTTAAGACAGGTAGTGGCGACTATGTCGAAATCCAAGGTACCGGCGAAGAAGCGACTTTTTCGGAAGGGGAGCTTGCGGCCCTCCTCGGATTGGCCACCAAAGGATGTAAGGAGATTTCGACTCTCCAAACCACTTTTCTTTCCCAGCAATTGCTCAAAGGATTGGCGGGCTAGCGGGTTTGCGGGAGCCGAAAAGCGGAAATTCTGCCCAGATGGACATATCTCTTTGATTTTTTCCCGAGGCGTCCCTTAATGCAGATCCTTTTCTCAGACAGGGCTCAAAAATGAACATTCACGAATACCAAGCGAAACAACTATTTGAAAAGTACGGCATCCCTTGCCCGAAAGGACATGCGACCGATTCGAAGGAGGAATTCGAGTCATGCATCGACCGGCTCGGCGATGGATTGATCGTTGTTAAGTCTCAGATTCATGCGGGTGGCCGGGGAAAAGGGACGTTCACCGATGGTTTTCAAGGCGGGGTTAAGTTGGCGAAGTCCAAAGAGGAGGCCCTCGATTTTGCCAATCGGATGCTCAATAACACCTTGGTAACCATTCAAACCGGTCCAGCCGGTCGAGAAGTGCAGACCGTCTATTTTACGGAGGGAGCGGATATCGACAAGGAGTACTACCTGGCAATTTTGATGGACCGGGCGACTTCCGCCCCCGTGGTCGTTGCGTCTACCGAAGGGGGCGTCGAAATTGAAAAAGTCGCCGAAGAGACTCCGGAAAAGATTTTTAAAGCCTTTGTTGACCCAACGATTGGACTACAGCCACACCAGGCGCGAAACGTCGCGTTCAAGCTGGGCTTCGAAGGAAAACAGGCGGGCGAATGTGCCAAGCTGATTTTCAACCTCTATAAAATGTTTTGGGATAAGGATGCTGATATGGTGGAAGTGAATCCCATGATCAGCACGCCCGAAGGTGGAGTCATGGCCTTGGACGCGAAAGTGAGCTTCGATTCAAACGCGCTTTACCGTCATAAAGATATCATGGCGTATCGGGATTTGAACGAAGAGGACCCGAAGGAAATCGAAGCCTCGAAGTACGACCTCAACTACATCGCGCTAGACGGAAACATTGCCTGTCTCGTCAATGGGGCCGGTTTGGCGATGGCGACCATGGATATTATCAACCACTGCGGAGGGGAAGCGGCCAACTTCCTTGACGTCGGTGGAGGAGCCACCGCAGAGCAGGTAACCGCCGCTTTCAAAATCATCCTCAGCGACCCGAAAGTCGAAGGGATTTTGGTTAATATCTTCGGCGGAATCATGCAGTGCGATGTAATCGCGCAGGGGGTAATCGAAGCCGCTAAGGCAGTAGAGCTGGACAAGCCACTAGTCGTCCGCCTTGAAGGAACAAACGTTAACGAGGGGAAAAAGCTTCTGGCGGATAGCGGAATCGAAATCACTTCTGCTGATAGTCTCGCAGATGCGGCCCAGAAGATTGTCGACATCGTAGCAAAGAATTAATTGAACGCGTAACAAGGAATTAAATACAATGAGCGTACTCGTTAACAAAGACACACGCGTCGTATTCACAGGGATCACCGGCAAGTCCGGAGGATTCCACGCTAAGCAGTGCATGGAATATGGCACCCAAGTGGTCGCCGGAGTTACTCCAGGCAAGGGGGGCCAATTATTTGAGGGAAGCGTACCTGTATTCAATACGGTGACCGATTCAGTAGAGCAAGCCGGAGCCAATACCGCTTGCGTATTCGTTCCGCCTCCATTCGCGGCAGATTCTATTCTGGAGTGTCTTGATGCTGGGATCGAATTGATTATCGCCATTACGGAAGGTATTCCTGTCAACGACATGGCCAAGGTTAAGAAAAAGTTGCTGCAAACCAATGCACGGCTGATTGGGCCGAACTGTCCAGGTGTGATTACACCGGGTGAGTGCAAGATCGGTATCATGCCTGGCTATATTCACAAGCCGGGTACTGTCGGGATCGTTTCCCGATCCGGAACTTTGACTTACGAAGCAGTCTGGCAAGTGACCAGTCTTGGCTATGGACAGTCCACCTGCATTGGCATTGGTGGTGATCCCATCAATGGTACGAACCACACCGACGCTATAAAGCTCTTTAATGAAGATCCGGATACCGAAGCCATCGTCATGATTGGCGAGATCGGTGGTGATGCTGAAGAGAACGCGTGCGCTTACATAAAGGAGCATGTGAAAAAGCCCGTGGCCGGATTTATCGCTGGCACGACGGCGCCTCCGGGCCGTCGAATGGGCCATGCCGGTGCCATTGTGTCAGGTGGAAGCGGAACCGCTGAAGCGAAGATAGCGGCGATGGAAGCGGCCGGCGTGGTAGTTGCTAAGACACCGTCCGACATGGGCACCGCTCTCCTGGAAGCTTGGGGCAAATAGGTTTTCACCCACATCCTCTTTAATCTGGATTCCTTTCTCGATGAGTTGGGTTCCCCTCTATTCCCGGGGTTTCTGTACTGTTTCGAATTTTCCGGTGATCTAAAAGGCTGGAACCCGGCGGACGAGTTTGTCTATCCTTCCATTAATGTTGATCATCCCTACTCTCCGCGAGCAGTTGTACGTTCCTCTGGGTCGATTCGGGCGACGGGTCTTTGAATTGGATTCGATTCCCTGCAAAAATGTTTAAAATCCGCCATCCAAGCGCGATATTCCTTTTTGGCCTTTTTCTAGCGCTGCTCACAGCGTGCCAAAACGGGCAACAGCGTCACGAGAGTGAACTGCTCGCCTATCCTGGCTACACGGGAATTTACGAGGGCTTCACTCTCGTTTTGGATGATCGCTTTGATCGCTTCAACGACGCGTATTGGCAAAAGGGCGACGGAGCCGTTGGGGGCGAATCGATGTGCCGATTCCAGGAGCAAGGAGTGCAGGTGGTAGACGGAATCCTTGAGTTGGTTATCCGAGAAGAGTGGGTAAAGGAGAGCTGGTCCGAAGACCACCAGCAAATGAAGGGCGACTATGACTATTCGGGTGGTGAAATACGGACTCGTCCGGACAAAAAAATTAAATATGGCCGCATCGAAACCCGTATGAGAGCTCCAACTCGTGCATCGGCCTCAGGCTACATATCCTCCCTGTTTACCTATGTAAATCAATACGATCCCGAGGCTGTAGCGAGCGAAATAGAAATGGAATGGGAGGAGATTGACATCGAACTGGAAGGCGGTCGACCGGACAAGTTCCAGGCCAACCTGATTTATGGCATCAATACCTGGGAATGGTGGCGAACCCGCGATTACGGAGCCTGGGAAGATAAGATTGAGGTGGGGCCGGTCGATGATTGGCGGGTGTTCGCCATTGAGTGGCTGCCCGATCGCATTAGCTGGTATGTTGACGGCAAACGGGTTAAAACGCTTCACCAATCCGATATCGACTGCACGCCAGAGTGTATCGAACCGCAAAAACATCCGGCCCCTATCCCGGATAATTACGCTGATCTAATAAAGAAATTCTGGATACCGAATGATAAAATACAAAATGATTTTGGAGGCAATAAGGAGCGTAATGTATATCCCATGAAGACTTGCTACGATTGGATTCGATACTATCAATACGATGCTGAGCCAGTTTCTAACTGGCCGTAGCCGATGCAAGCGGAGTCCTTTCTGAAGGAACCCGGATCAATGACCTCGTAGATCTAGACAGCGAGATTCTCGATAACCTAGACGTTTCGCGCTAGCGCATTTGCCTGTCAATTACGCCAGGGAAATTTGAGGCTGGGCTGGTTGGCGTAGCGATCATGATAGATCGTGAGCTCGGTGCCGGCTCCTGGTTCCAGACGAACGGTGAAATGGTTGTCGTTTACGGATAAGGTTGAATCGCTCGTTTTTACACGGCTGCACTGGTGCTCTCCGTAGCCTCCGGTTTGCACGACCACGTCGCGGGCCTTGACTGGGTCGAGGTTTACTAGTTTTACTTTGGTCCAGTTCTCATGGACTCCCGTTACCAGAGAAGCAACGTCTTCCGGTAGTCCGGCCCTATACCGAGCCGGATCGAAATAACGTACCCGAGAATGCAATACATACATCTTGGCGGCGATATATCCGCCTTGAATAAGTCGGTTCAGCTCCAGCATTGGTTGCAGCGGATTGTATTGAGATGGCCAGTCCGCTAGCCGGGTGTCGGGTGTGGTGGGATCGTTGCGTAGACTTTCCATGCTGTCTCTAATGATGGTGAGTTGATTCCGCAGCGCTCGTTCCGGATAGTCGGGATCGTTTCCTTCCAGAAAGCCTATCCAGCCTTCGTCGGTACGGATGCGATTCAGGTCTTTGCGATCCATTGACCAGAGGTAGATTTCAATATTGCGTGGTTCCCAATAAGTTTCAGGCACAAAGTGGTACCACCTGGGCTCCTTGCCTTCCTCGAACTCGGGATCCCACATGCATCCTTCCTGAAGGGGACGTTTCATGGGCCCGGTCTTGTCGTAGCCGACACCGTATTGGCGGGGGATCAGTACCTGACCGTCGACGATCTTTTTCTGCGCATACTGGTTGTCCATTTGTTTTCTCAATGCGTCGATGTACTTCTGGTCACCGGTCAGGAGGAGGGCATTGGCGAAACCGGGCCACATGCCATGATGCACATTATTGTGGTACTGCTGCTTGTTGTAGGCCGGTTCCCAGAACGAGAAATCCCAGCCATAGGTGCCTCCGTACCAGTTCCCAAAAAACTCGCCCCCGATCGTGCCATCCAATCCGATGTTGCTGGGGATGTTCCCGCCGTTTGCTTGGGTCCGCTCCATCCAGGCATCGACGTATTCAAGAATCCATTCCTTGTACTTGGACTCATGTTCGAGCATGTAGGCATTCAAGGCCAGAATGGTGGTGACCATATTGAGTGGGTGATCCCCTGTGCTGTTCCCGAAGCCGTCAAAATGGGAAAGCATCAGTTCGTAGCTCTCCATGAAGTCCGCCATTTCCCCTCCACTTGTATGAAGGAGGTCGAACATGCCTTCCACCGGGTCGCCCATCCAGTCCTCACGGGTAGCCAATCCGATAAGGGGACCGTCACTCCCATTGAATAGGCTGCGAATGATTTTCACCTCCGGATCATAATTGGGCGCGTTCGGATCCTCGTTCATGTAGAAGCCGGCGAAACGGCGGATGCGCTGTTGGAAAATCGCGTCTTGCGGATCGTAGAGCGGCTGAAAAAAGAAGCCACGGAGCCCTTCTCCTTGATGATACCAGTCGGTCTGGCGACGGAAGTCTTTGTGGTAGTCGGAGTTGCGGGCGATCTCGGTCGTTACCGATGTGACTTCCTTGTATTGGCGTAAGTGACCTTCCTGCGCTTTGAGAAAGAGGTCATAGATATTCTCTGAAGCGCCCAATGCGGGTAGAAGCGTCATGTTGGCAAACGTTTCGATGGCGTCGTCGGGACCGTCGAGGCTGCAATTGCGAGGGGTATGCAGCAGGTAGCCGCGTTCATCCAGATAGACGCGACAGAATTCCTCGATCGATTGCGTGTTTGCCTCGAGCACTTCTCGCTGCAGGAGCGCCCAATTTGGTGCGGGCATCGGGGTCGAAACGGTCAGCGTTTGGGCATGGGTCGCATTGCGGTCAGAAAGGAGCAAGCACAGACCTAGGAACAGGGGTAAATGTCGTATCATGGTGGACAGAATAGGGCGTGTACCGAGAATATCAACTTAAGCTTCATGGGCACCTAGCCCCCTTCAATAGTGGCTTTGCTAAACCCGTTTAGCCCTCGGAGAACCGCCAGAAATTTGTTGTACCTTTTGTGTGGCCTTCTCGACTGAGTGGCTGCTAAATCCATCGGTGTTTAGGAGCTTTGTTTCGGCGTGGACGTTGATAGCCCAGCGGGCGGTCATCGCAAATATCCAAGTGAATGAAGTGAATCTGAAAAAGGTAGCCATTGGGTTTCAGATATGGGGAAGCATTGGTTTAGAATGCCTAGGTGTTGGGCCGAGAGGTGGAAATTCTGGATTGATATAGGGTAACGCAAGATTGTGGGACTATAAATTTGCGCTTCGCCGAAATGTGTAGCATTGCTGGTCCTTCCCATTTGGGCGTGATGCCAGCCGTCCAATTTGAACCCCCAATCGACCCCTTGTTGCATTCTCATGAATCGTAGAAACCTCATTAAATCTGTCGCGGGAACCGGAGGGCTACTCGCCGTAGGGTCCGCTCCTGCAATCGCGCAAAGTGAAACGGCAAAGATCCCGGCTGACCTGTCCGATCGCCGAATCCCCAAGATCAAGATTACACAATGTGATACGATTATGACCGGTCGCGATGTCTACGTGCGGATCGAGACCGATGCGGGAATTGTCGGATACGGGGATGCGACGAATCACTTCCTTCCCAATAGCGTGGAGGGGATGCTGAAGGATTTGTATCCTTACGTTGTCGGGGAGGATCCTCAACGAATCGAATACATCTGGCAAAGTTGCCTGCGCCGTCGGTTTATGCGAGGGGGTCCTTCCACCGGCAGTGCCATAGCGGGCATCGATCAGGCACTCTGGGACATTAAAGGCAAGCTAGCCGGCATGCCGGTCTATCAACTCTTGGGTGGCCTGGCGCGGACTTCCGTTCGATTGTATAGCGGGGTGACTGGCATGACCGCTGCCGATGCGGCCAACCAGGCCAAGGAAAAAGTTGCCCGTGGGCTCACGGCCATTCGTTTCCGGGCGTTTCACAGTCACGATGTAAACGATTATCATGACCACAAAACCGCAGTGTATCAACAGATAGAATACCTCGAGGCGTTACGCGAGGCGGTGGGAGAGGACGTCGATTTGATCCTAGAGGTGCACGGGCGCTATGATCCCGAGTGGGCCCTTAAGCTGTTCGAATTGGCCAAGCCTTTCCGGCCCTTCTTTGTCGAGGACCCGATCCGGCATGAGAATCCCGAAGCGCTAAAATGGTTGCGGGAGCACACGGACCTGCCGCTGGCGATTGGCGAACGGTATCATAGCAAGTGGGATTTTCGCGAGACAATCGAGAATCAGTATGTGAATTACTTGCGGCCGGATGTAAACCACTGTGGCGGTATTAGCGAGATGAAGAAGATCGCCGCCATGGCAGAGGTCTACTACATCAATCTCGTTCCGCACAACAACGCGGGGGCTCTCGGCTCTGCGGCGTCTTTGCATGCGTCCTTGGCCATTCCCAATGTGACGATAATGGAAGCAGGCCAGATCTTTTCCAGAAACCCGAATACCGCAGTAGTGAAACCGTTCCCTACGGTGGTCGATGGGTATGCGTTTCCTCTGGAGGGTAATGGCCTAGGGGTAAGCTTTGATGAGGCCGCCGCCGCTCGTATCCCATTTAAAAATACGACTATGCAGCCCCGCCTGAAAGCTAAGGATGGGTCTGTTAGGGATTTCTAGGTATTAGACGAATAGACGGTTTACTCAGAGAGGCCATTCATCAAACTCTACCTAACAATACTAATACATGCTATTTTCACAAATGGATTTCTTTAGACGCATCTCGATTTACGCCACGCTACTTTTTGCCGCACTCCTGAGCTCCTGCTCGAGCGATCAGCCCGCCCGGCCGAACGTGGTCGTCTTTCTCGTGGATGATTTGGGCTATATGGATATCAGGGCCAACAATCCCGAATCCTTCTATGAGACGCCGCATATCGACGGATTGGCGAAATCCGGCATGCTATTTACTGATGGCTATGCAGCGAATCCGGTGTGCTCGCCCACCCGTTATGCGCTTATGACCGGCAAACATCCGACACGCGTCGATGCGACCAATTTCTTTTCCGGCAAGCGCAGCGGCAGATTTGATCCCGCTCCGCTCGTCGACAATATGCCGCTGGAGGAGGTTACGGTCGCCGAGGTACTGAAAGAAGCGGGATACCGTACCTTCTTCGCCGGCAAGTGGCACCTGGGCGAATCAGAGAAATACTATCCCCAAAATCGGGGTTTCGATATCAATATTGGCGGACATTCGCGTGGGGGTCCGTATACAGGAAACAAATACTTTTCACCCTTCGAGAACCCGCAGATGGAAGTGGATAGCCCGGAAGGGGATCACCTACCAGATCGGCTCGCACGGGATACGGCGAAATTCATAGATGAGAACAAAGACGAGCCTTTCCTGGCCTACCTTTCCTTCTACTCTGTGCACACTCCGCTCATGGGCCGGCCGGACTTGGTCGCTAAATACGAAAAGCGAGCCAAGGAAATCGAAGGGGCAGAATTCGCAACAGAGGAGCAGATTTACGGGGACAAGCCGCGTCAAGTACGGGTTCTGCAAAAGCATCCCGTCTACGCCGCCATGGTTGAAGCAATGGATGAAGCGATTGGCAAGGTGCTGCAGCAGCTTGAGGACTCTGGAGTAGCGGATAACACGATTGTCGTCTTCACTTCCGACAATGGCGGTCTGTCAACTTCTGAGGGCCTCCCCACCAGCAATCTACCTTTGCGTGGCGGTAAAGGCTGGGTTTATGAAGGCGGTATCCGCGAACCTTGGATTGTTCGGTATCCAGGGGTTACGAAACCGGGGAGCGTTAGTGGCGAGCCGATCAATTCGATTGATCTATTACCCACTTTGGCCGCAGCGGTCGGTGCCAAGGTGACGCATGAGGTTGATGGGGTGGATTTGAAACCTGTTTTGGAAGGGGGCTCGTTAGAGCAGCGATCCCTGTATTGGCATTATCCTCACTACAGTAATCAGGGTGGAATTCCCAGCGGAGCGATTAGGGAAGGCGACTTTAAGCTGATCGAGCGTTACGAGGATGGCCGGGTCCATTTGTATGATTTGAAAAAGGATATCGGCGAGCAAAACGACATCGCTCACAAGTATCCGGAAAAAGTGTCGCAACTGCGGGCCCAGCTCCATGCGTGGTACGAAGAAGTGGATGCGAAATTCCTCCAGCAAAAAGAGGATGGGCCCGAACCGTGGAGACCGTAAGCGTGTATGGTTTCCGATAGTCGAAACCGGGAGTAATTTATCACGCTATCATGAATACAAAACACGGGTTAGGCGTCGGTGCGATTGCCATTGTGAGCTTCTCTTTGCTGTTTGGCTGCTCGAAAGAAGCTAAAATCGGAACGGTCGAAGCTACCTATACGGAGCTTTCGGGCATCGGGAAAGAGCCAGGCGTCATGCGGCGCGATCCCAGTGACGTCATCAAGGTCGGCTACTTGTTTTACGTCTGGTATTCCAAGGGGAAGATCGCGCCCGGTTACGATGCGACGGTCTGGTACGCTACTTCGCCGGACGGATTGGATTGGACTGAGAAAGGAATGGCGCTAGCCAAAGGAAAGCTGGGAAGCTGGGAGGGCGGTAGTGTCTTTACGCCCAACATACTCGTGGCCGAGGGGAAGTACTGGCTCTTCTATACCGGAGTCACGAAAGCCTATGCAAAGCCCTACAATCCCGATTCGAAAATCGGTATTGCCGTATCGGATTCGCCCGACGGCCCTTGGGAGCGTCTTTCGTCAAATCCGGCCCTGGCCAATAGTGACAACCCTGAGGACTTTGACAGCCATCTGGTTGACGATGCCTGTTTGATCGTTCGGGATGGCAAATACTGGTTCTATTACAAAGGACGTCAGTTAGGCAGGAGTCCGGCCGAAACCCAGTTGGGTGTGGCGATTGCGGATCATCCTCAAGGCCCCTATGTGAAGCACGAGGCGAATCCAGTGATTCCGGGTAATCACGAAGTGCTCGTCTGGCCGCAGGGCACGGGCGTAGCGGCGATGATAGGCACGACCGGGCCCGATGAGATTACCAGCACGATCCAATATGCTGAAGACGGTATTCATTTTTCAAAAACGCACGATATTGTAGATGTACCGCATGCCGCTGGAGCGTATCGTCCAGAGGCGTTTACCGAGAACGGCAACGGGAATATTCCCGAGTGGGGAGTCCAAATTGGGAGGGCGGATCTAAAAAAAGGCGAACTCCCCTTTATCCAGCGGTTTGATATAGAAACGGTCCAATAGGCCAAAACTATGAAAGAAATTCGGTTGTCAGTATTGCATGTTATAACAGGGATAGCATTGTATCTAACATCTGGATGCTCTTCGGATAACAGTACGGGCGGTTTCGCCGACGATGTGGCGTTCATGGAAGCGCATACTCAAATTGTCGTATTAAAAGACGGTGATGCTGCGGTCGCAGTTGCTCCTGACTATCAGGGTCGAGTGATGACCAGCACCTACGACCGCAAGGCCGGTCCCAGTTTCGGATGGATCAATCGTCCGGTCATTGAGAAAGGTCTCCTTTCGGATGAAGAGAGGAAGGGAACGCTTGAGGAGCATATCTATATTTTCGGTGGAGAGGAACGCTTCTGGCTCGGACCGGAAGGGGGACAGTATGCCATCTTTTTCAAGCCGGGTACCCAGTTTGAGTTCTCCGACTGGACGACTCCTCCGGTCATTGACACCGAGGCATTCGAACTGGTTGAGCAAACGGACGCATCTGCCACCTTCAAGCACAGCGCGGAGTTGATTAATTACAGCGGCGCGAAATTTAACATAGGCATTGAGCGCGCGGTAACACTGCTGGGCAAAAAGGAAGCGTCCCAACTATTGGACGTTGAGCTCAGCGAAGGCCTACGCCTAGTTGGCTATGAAACGGACAACCGGATTACCAACAACGGTTCGAATGCCTGGAAGGCGGGGACCGGGCTGCTTTCGATTTGGATTCTCGGCATGTACAACCCGTCTCCCGAAACCACTGTCGTGATTCCGTTTAAAGATGGCTCGGATACCAATCTCGGTCCGAAGGTGAACGACACTTACTTCGGCAAGGTGCCGCCGGAATACCTGAAGGTGGACGACGACGTCCTGTTTTTCAAAGGCGACGGTACGCGCCGTGGCAAAATCGGTATCACGCCGGAACGCTCCGAAGGTATCGCCGGAAGTTATGATGCTGCAGGGCAGGTGCTCAATATCGTCACCTACAATGTACGGGCCGCTCCCAATGGCTTCGTCAATTCGATGTGGGAGTTGCAGGAGAATCCCTATGCCGGGGATGTGATCAACTCCTACAATGATGGTTCCCCCGAGCCGGGAGTCGATCCGCTAGGGCCCTTCTACGAGCTGGAAACCTCCTCGCCCGCTGCCGCCCTCAAGCCAGGAG
>CALDFV010000080.1 GCA_937942145.1 uncultured Opitutaceae bacterium | reverse complement strand
ATTGGCAGCGGAGTCGATCTCGGCTACAGCCCCATTTATCTTTTTGCTGCCATCGCCTTTGGGTCTCAAGTAGGATCCTGGATGAACGACAGTGGATTCTGGATAGTCTGCAAGCTCAGCGGTTTCACTGAAAAGGAAACGCTGCGGACCTGGTCAGCCTTGCTGGCGTTTATGGGCGTTATTGGACTAATTGAGGTACTGATCGTTTCAGCGATCGTTCCCAATTTGTTCATGTGATTGAATTCGGAAACATGGGAAATCTTAAGTGCCTAGCGACCTCCGTTTTGGATTTCCGATAGAATTTCAAGAAACGGATCCTTTCGAATCTGAGGTAGTATCCAGGTGGCTCCTTCGCTTTCGAGCGCCTCGATTCGGCTTCCGGTTCCGATAAAGGGAATGCCCAAGGTTCTGCAGGCCCGGATATCCCAGGTGCCGTCGCCCACGTAAACGACGTCTTCCAAAGGCCGGTCAGAGCGTTCCGCCGCGATGGAAATGATTTCTGAGCGAATGGGCGCATCCGATGAGGTTGCGTGAATAAAGCGCTCCAAATCGATGCCCGCTACTTCCAGTTTGTATCGAATCGTGTCATACCAATCACCGGTAGCGATGGCTATGTCATATTCGTGGTGATCCTTCAAATACTCCAAAAGCTCCCTCGTTTCATTCGTGCTGAAAAACGCGTCGGGGGTTCTCTGTCTTTCGACTTTCAGATTTTCGAGGCAACGGTTCTTAACCAGCTCTTCAAGGCGAGTTCGCTCCTCGATGTCTAACTCAGACAAGCCTTCGTGCACGATTGCCGAGGCGGTCACTTCGTCGAGCGTTTTCCAAAATTCAATCGAGAAGGTTTTTCCTGTTATTTCGGTAAAGGCGGCGTTGAAGGATTTCCAATCATATTCTTCACCACCGATAAGGGTTCCATCTACATCGAATATAATGAGCATTTGCTATACCGTTTTGGTCGAAGAAAAACTAAATGTACTAGGGCTATCATTTGAACGATGCCGCGTAGTTGGAACGAAGCGATGCTTTGTCAGCGTTGGCCCGAGGGAGTTAAAAAAAGCTCGCAGTAGTGATACTGCGAGCTTCGAAATAGAGTAATCCGCGAATCTTACAGCTTACCGCCGTAGACCGCATTTGGACCCAACTCCTCTTCGATGCGAAGCAGTTGATTGTACTTTGCGACTCGGTCGCTGCGGCAAAGGGAACCGGTTTTGATTTGGCCCGCATTGGTTGCCACTGCGATATCCGCGATGGTGGTGTCTTCTGTCTCGCCCGAACGGTGGGAAATGACTGAAGTGTAGGAAGCTTCCTTAGCCATTTCGATCGCGTCCAAAGTTTCGGTCAAGGAACCGATTTGATTCACCTTCACCAAAATTGAGTTGGCCACCCCGAGATCGATTCCCTTTTTGAGGAACTCAGTATTCGTAACGAAAAGGTCATCTCCTACGAGCTGAGTCGTGGCACCCATTTCATCGGTTAGGTGTTTCCAGCCTTTCCAGTCGCTCTCGTCCAATCCGTCCTCGATTGAAATAATAGGAAAGCGATCGGCCAGGTCCTTTAAGAAGGCCACCATCTCGGTGCTGCTTTTCTTAGATCCGTCAGACTTATCGAATACGTACTTCTTTTTCTTGTAGAACTCGCTAGCGGCCACATCCAAAGCGATAAAGATGTCTTTGCCCAGTTTGTATCCAGCTTTCTTAGTCGCGGCAGCGATCACTTCTAGAGCATGCTCATTGGAGTCTAGTGCCGGGGCGAATCCGCCCTCGTCACCCACGGCCGTTGACAGTCCCTTTGCCTTGAGGACACCTTTAAGGGCATGGAAAATTTCCGCCCCCATACGCAGGGCTTCCCGGAAGCTGCTCGCTCCCTTGGGCATGATCATGAATTCCTGAATGTCGATCGGAGCGTCGGAATGAGCGCCGCCGTTCAGGATATTCATCATTGGTACCGGAAGAATCTTCGCGTTGGGCCCACCGAGGTACTTGTAAAGTTCCAGGCCTGAAGCTTGAGCAGCGGCCTTAGCTGTAGCGAGGGAAACGCCTAAAATGGCATTCGCTCCGAGCTTTGCTTTGTTTTTGGTGCCATCCAGAGCGAGCATCGCTCCGTCAACGGATACTTGATCGCAGGCGTCGATGCCTACGATCTCAGGAAGAATCTTGTCATGGATATTTGAGACTGCCTTGAGCACGCCCTTGCCCAGATAGCGAGTTTTCGCGCCCTTTGGGGCTTGTTTTACCGGTAACGCTCCGTCGCGAAGCTCGAGGGCTTCATTCTCGCCTGTACTGGCTCCGGAAGGGACCGCGGCGCGGCCAACGATTCCTGAAGCGAGTATGACGTCAACTTCGACGGTAGGATTGCCGCGAGAATCGATGATTTCGCGGGCGTTAATATCAATGATGTCAGTCGTCATGATTATTTTTTTTAGAATTTTCGGTATGTCCCGAGTGAAAAGCCTGCTTCTTATGACGGTTGGAAAATGAAAGGCAAGCGAGCAATTGAAACGCTTGTGATGCCACTAATTCCCGTCGCGGCTTGGATCGTCCTCCCAGATTCTAGGGCAGAAGGCGGGCCCGCTGGTCGGCATTTGGAATAGGGCAGGACGCTTTCGAAATTAGTGACCGCCGTCTTTCAGCGATACGATCGTAGAACCAGTCCCGGAATCCAGTCGGGAGTAGCTTCCCAATTCTGCACGCTTTCCAGAAACCACCAACCTGACTCAGAATTTCAATCACGGCATCGGATTTCAAGTACCGCTCGTTGTCCGGCGCTAGATAGACAATCGTCTTCAGGTTCTCTTCTAGACGCAGATCCTCTGGCAACAGTCTCGCAGCGGTTTCGCCCTGGAGAGGGGCAAACCGGATCGCCTTTGCGTCGTCGATCGCCATGATCCATCGAACGCTCGTGTCGCAGAACCCACACTCTCCATCGAAGAATACGATATTTTTTTCAGGTTCCACGGTGTCTAGATTGTAGGAGAGGCAATCGGTTAGCTCTCGGTTCGCTTTTTCTGCGCCTTCTTCTTTTTGGGTTCCTCTGACAATTCCATGTAGGTCTTTTTCTGCATGCTGTTCTCGTACATCTCCATGAACTTGACCCCTTGTCTCGGTTTTACGAGATCACTTTTTGTCGCCTTTTCGATATGCTTTTTCATCAGTCGGCAAAGCATGTCGGATTTGAACTGGACGCCTTCGAGCACATCTTTAACGCGGTCCCCCTTGATTGTGTCCTCGATGAAAAAGCCGTCGTCTTCATCTTCTTCCAGAAACACGTGCGCCTCGTTAACCCGACCAAATAGGTTGTGATTGTCGCCCATGATGTCCTGGTAAGCTCCGATCAGAAAAAAGCCGAGAAAGTAGGGCTCGTTTTTTTTGATGGGATGTAGCGGTAGATATTCTTTCTCGTCTTCAAGGTCTATGAACTTGGAGACCTTCCCGTCGCTGTCGCAAGTGATGTCTACGAGAATGGCATTCACGGATGGACGCTCTTTCAGGCGGGTCAACGGAGCCACTGGAAACAACTGATCCAAGGCCCAGTGGTCTAGGAGTGATTGGAAAACGGAAAAATTGCAAATGTACTGGTCGGCCAAGAGCTGCTTCAATTCGACCAGTTCCTCAGGAATGTATCCCTTTCCCGCGCTTTTCTCAAGTTTCTGGCAGATTTGCCAGAAAAGTGACTCGGCCTGGGCACGACCCTGCAAATCGAGATATCCGTGATTAAATAGCGAATACGCTTCCTCCTTCTTTTGAATCGCGTCATGAAACTTCTCCAAGCGGCCATACCGCACTCGGCCATTTGCCATTTCGTACAAATCCTGCACGACTGGGTCTTTGATGTCCTCTCTTGTTACGCTGAGAATACTTTCCTTCTTGGAGATGGTGTCCACAACTTGGGTTACAAGGATGCTATGTGGGGCAGTAATCGCTCGACCGCTTTCCGAAACGATATCAGGGCAGGGGACATCGCTAGCGTCGCAAATCTGCTTTATGCTGAAGACGACATCACGGGTATACTCATCTATATTGTAATTGGTTGAGCTTTCGTAGTTGGTGCACGAGCCGTCGTAGTCGATGCCCAATCCGCCACCGACGTCCAAGTATCCCATCGGGAAGCCAAGTTTCTTCAGCTGGCAATAAAAGCGAGCCCCTTCAATGACCGCATTTTTCAGAGTTATGATATTCGGAACCTGAGAACCAATGTGGAAGTGGAGGAGCCTGAGCGCCTCCGTCATACCGGCTGCCTTCAGCAGATCGGCCCCTTTCATCATCTCCATCGTGCTGAGACCGAATTTGGCATTGTCGCCCGTCGACAGGGCCCATTTCCCTTCACCGCGTGCGTAGAGTTTGGCCCGAAATCCAATTGTGGGGAAAATATCGAGTTCCTGGCTGATGTTGATGATCGCCTTGAGCTCGGACAATTGTTCCGCAACAATCATCACCTTCTTGCCAATTTTTTTCCCATAGAGGGCGAGGCGGATATACTCGTCGTCCTTGTAGCCATTGCAGATCAGAAGGGCATCATTGTTTTCGTTCATCGCCAGTCCGATGAGCAACTCCGGCTTGCTTCCACACTCGAGTCCGTAGTCGAAGGGTTTTCCTGCGGCTTGGATCTCCTCGATTACCTCCCTAAGCTGATTGACCTTGATCGGGAAGACGCCTTGGTACTTCCCGTCGTACCCTTCCTCCTCGATAGACCTCTGAAAGGCTTGGTTGAGGTGCTCGACCCGCTGCCTTAACAGATCCTGGAACCGAATGACGATTGGGGTCCGCAGTCCTTTGGAAGCGGCTTCCTTGACGACGTCGATGATTCGGACCGACCGTTCGTCGCCGGCTGGGTTGACACAGAGGCACCCGTCCGAGTCGATGCCATAGTAAGGTTTGCCCCAACGGTTGAAACCATAGAGGTCTCTCGAATCGGCGACAGTCCAGCGTTTTGAATGGGAAGGGTTCACAACGGTCAAAATTAGAGAGCTTGGGCGCTTTGAGGGTGGGAAATCTAGGCTTGGTTTTGTTTCAGCCCCTTTCTTCTGCGCTTGCTTTTTGAAATGCGGCTGGATTGAGTAGCCAACTTCATTTTTCAAGAAACCGTTCAAAGCAAACTTTTACGTCTCAACAGATGGATCTTATAACACAAATTATCGCTCAGGCAGCCCCAAGTGGGGGCTCGAACCCGCTTACTGGAATGTGGCCCATTCTTCTCATGTTCGCAGCCATGTACTTCCTTATTATCGCTCCCCAGCGAAAAAAGCAGAAGCAGCATCAGAAAATGATCACTGAGCTCACTTCGGGAGCTGATGTCGTTACTTCAGGTGGAGTGTATGGGACCATCACCAACGTAAAGGACGATCGTTTCGTCCTTCGCGTAGCGGAAGGCACGAAAATCGAGATCACCAAATCTTCCGTTGCCACGGTTCTCTCTAGCGAATCAGAGTCTGCCTAGCCTTACACACCTTCAGTAGTGGCCGCCCCTTTTGGCGGCTTTTTCGTTTATTAGGAAATCAAACTTTCGAATCATGTCTGGAAAGCACCTTTGGAAACTTATCGCGACTATCGTCATCGTCGCTATCTCCCTCTCTTATCTGGTCCCTTGGGAGGACCAGGACTTTGGTGAGTACTTGCGCACGGCTTCTGAAAGCGAAGAGTTTCATCAGATTCTCGACCGTTCGCAGGCATTGACCCGGACGGATGATCAGGTGGTCAGTGTCTACATGGCTCTGAAGAAGATCAGTAACGATGAGCGTACTGATCTGTCGCAGTACTTTCCTCAGATCTCGCTCGAGCCTTCCCTGCGGAACATCGAAAAGCGAAATGGAATTCTGCTGAACGCCTTGTTGAAGGATTCGAAGGCCAACCTTCGAAAAGGACTCGACCTTGCCGGTGGTGTGGCGATGACGCTTCAAGTCGACCCGGCCGCTTTGGAGGGCATCGAAAAGATTGAGAGAGACGAGAAACTTTCCAAGGCCATCGAGATCATGCAAAGCCGTGTGAACTTGTACGGCGTATCCGAACCGATTGTCCGCCTCGTCGGTGACGACCGGATTGAGGTCCAGTTGGCCGGAATCAGCATCAAGGACAATCCTGAAATCCTGGAAGAGATCAAACGGCCAGCTTTACTGGACTTCCGCGAAGTGCACCTGACCGACAGGCCTGGCATTCAACCCGAACCCTATGGCTACCAAGTGATGACCTTGTCGCGAGAATCAGGCGACCAGTTCGTTGAGGAGGATCTTTACGTAAGCCGATATCCCGCCCTCACAGGTAAGTATGTCGATAGCGCCAATCCGGTTCAGAATTCAGTCGGCGGATACGAGATCTCGCTGAATTTTAGTAGCGAAGGGGCAAAGCGATTTGGGGAAATAACCACAAAGCTGGCGGGCCAAGGCCGCTTGGCGATCGTTCTAGATGGAAAGCTGTACTCAGCGCCAAATGTCAACGAGCCCATTCTCGGGGGGCGGGCATCGATTTCAGGAAGTTTCACGCAACGGCAGGCCATCGATCTGGCCAATGTGCTCAACAATCCGCTCGAGTTTAAACTCGAAGTGGCCGAACTCTACGAGGTTGGGCCGACTCTCGCAAAAGAGTCGATCTCATCTGGAAAGCGAGCCGCAACCTGGGGTGTATCTCTGGTCGCTGCATTCATGATCGTCTACTACATGGTGGGTGGAGTGGTGGCTCTGATTACTGTCGTTCTCAACTTAGGGATCGTTTTGGGAGCGCTTGCCAGTGTTGGAGCGACCCTAACATTGCCGGGAATTGCAGGGGTGATCCTGACCATTGGTATGGCGGTCGATGCCAACATTCTCATATTTGAACGAATTCGAGAGGAACTGAGAACGGGTAAGACACTCAAGTCATCGCTCTTGGGCGGATTTGAAAAGGTGTTTTCGACGATCTTTGATGCCAACGTAACGACGTTTCTCGTATCCATCGTCATGTTCGTCTACGGAACTGGGCCGGTTAAGGGATTTGGTCTGACTTTGGCGATCGGTGTCGTTACGACCATGTTCTGCGCCTTGGTCGTGAATCGACTTTTACTGGAGCTTCTCATTGAGACAAATTTGATGAAGAAGTTTAAGATGCTTTCCATCGTTAGAAATCCGAAGGTTCCCTTCCTCAATTTTCGCAAGCCCGCGTTTGCGATTTCGTGGTGCGTTGTCCTGATTGGCGTTGCCGGAATTTATACAAAATGGGACACCATTTTCGGTATCGACTTTACCGGGGGTGACGAAGTTTCACTCGCATACGAATCCAAGATAGACGAATCGGAGATAAACCGGATCGTTGTTGAGCAGGAGCTTGGTGAAGTTACTCCTCAGTACGTAACACCGCTTGGCGGAGGTGTGGAAGTGCTGAAGCTGCAGACGCCTTTCGAGGAAAGCCCTAAGGTCTTGGCCGCACTGGAGGCCGCCTTTCCGCAAGCCAATTTCGAAGCAGTCGGCACGAATGAAATCGGGCCGTCCATCGGCAAGGAAATTCAGAAGAATGCCATATTCGCGATCGGGATTTCCCTAGGTCTCATTCTACTATATATCGCGGTTAGGTTCGAAATCGGCTACGGGGTAGGGGCCATTGTGGCGACGATACACGACATCCTTTTGACGATTGGCGTATTTGTCATGGTGCCAGGTCACCAGTTCACCGCTCCTATGATAGCGGCCATTCTTCTGATTGTGGGTTACTCGCTCAATGATACGATTGTCGTTTTCGACCGGATACGTGAAGAGCTTCAGCTTAAGCCAACCGCTAAGTTGCGTGACATTGTGAACTCCGCTTTGAACGCGGTTCTCTCTCGCTCTTTGCTGACCAGTTTTACGACATTACTTGCAGCGGTTTCCTTGTATGTTTTTGGTACTGGAGTGGTGAGCGACATCGCCTTTACATTCACGATAGGCATTATGACGGGAACCTTCTCGTCGATATTCATCGCTAGCCCCGTGTTCTACTGGTGGCACAAAGGTGACCGCCGCAGCGTCGAGAAGAGCCACGACATCGCACCCGAATACGAGTGGCAGGCTGGGGCCAAAGAAGTCAAGGAGGGCAGCTGATAACTGTCTTGGCTCGTTGGGAATACAATCCATCTTCTGCATCAACAGTTGGGACGTTACGCAGACAGCTCAATATCAGTCCTTCAGCCGCAGAGCTTGTGGCGAAGGCTGGATTTGAGGACAGCGACGAAGCCAGGCGATTCCTTTACCCGCGTCTGAGTGAAATATCCAACCCGTTCGAAATACCCAACCTTGAAAAGGCGGCTCATCGCGTTTGCCAAGCGATCGACCAAGGTCAACGAATCGTAATTTGTGGAGACTACGATGTCGACGGAGTCACAAGTACCGCATTGCTTGTGGATATACTCCAAAAGTTCAATACGTACCCGAAATTCATTGTCCCACTTCGTAGCGAAGAAGGGTATGGGCTAAGTCGCAAGGCAGCAGAAAGGGCCCTAGACTGCGGGGACAAAGCGGATCTGTTTATTGCTCTGGACTGCGGCACAAACTCTTTTGAAGAGGCCCAGTACATTCTGTCTTGCGGATGCGATTTGCTTATCGTGGATCACCACCAGACAAAGGCTCCTTTGCCGGAAGGGGTGTTGCTTGTCAATCCGCACGTATTTGGAGAGGAGGAATGTCAAACTTTGAACTTCTGTACGGTCGGTTTGGTCTTTAAACTTGCCCATGGAATTTTGAAATTAAAGCGGGAACGCCAAGAGGCGCGCGCGTTTGAGATTACATTGAAAGACTATCTCGACTTTGTATCCATGGGGACGATCGCCGATCTCGTACCGCTGACTAACGAGAACCGGATATTTACACGCATCGGTCTGAAAGCTCTTTCTCAGACCAAACGAAAGGGTCTGAGCAGTCTGATGAATGTATCTGGAATGACGGCCCGTCACGGAGTGAGACCGGTTGACATATCTTTTAAGCTCGGTCCCCGCATCAATGCGAGTGGACGACTGGCGGACGCGGCGTTGGCAGTGGAGCTTTTGTTAAGCGATGACGCCTCCTATTGCATGGAGACATCTTTGAAGCTGGACTCGTTCAACCGTGAGCGTCAGGAGATCGAAAAGAATATAGTAGAAGAGGCTATGAGGCAAGTTGAGTCGCATCAGTCCGAGAGCCATGGAATTGTGGTTTATGGGGATGACTGGCATCCAGGGGTAGTGGGTATCGTTGCCAGCCGACTTTCACGGGCCTATGACCGGCCTTGTATCGTCCTTGGAAAGGATGGGGATTTTGCAAAGGGGTCCGGACGTAGTGTGGAGGGCGTCAATTTGGTGGAGGTGCTCGAGGACTTTTCCGACAATCTGGAAAGCTGGGGAGGGCACCCCATGGCAATCGGCGTGAGTGCGCTGATTGAACGTGTGGAGGATTTGCGGTCGTTTTTCGATCAGTCTGTCAAGAAGTTTACCGAAACCCATACGTACGAAAAGACGGTTAAGCTTTCCACCTATCTTAAACTCGAGGAGGCATCGCCAGAGTTTATGGACGAGATTTCTCTGTTGCAGCCGTTTGGTCAGGAGAATCCGGAACCCATTTTCGCGACAAAGCGGGTCGTTTTCCAACAGAAACCTAAAGTTTTCAAAGAGAAGCACTTTAGATTTTACTTATCCGATAAACGAGGCCGAGTCATACAGGGGGTCGCTTGGAAGATGGCCCATCGAGTTCCAGTTGTGAACAAGCCGGTTGATATTGCCTATCGCCTAGCCTGGAATTCCTTCGGCAATCAAAAGGTCTTGCAGATTGAATTGATCGATTGGCGAGAGACTCATTAGGAAGTAGATTGCATTACAGAAATTTGCGATGGACCTTGAGCGCATTTGTTCGATTTCAAGACCGGTTTCCGCACTGATTATTGGAGGCCTCATGCTCCTGTCGTTTGGATGTTCCCGTCCGGAAGAGTCTCCTCATGACGTTTTCGCCGCGTTTGAATCCGTCCTTGAAAAAGGGGAACTAAACCAACTTGACAGCTTAGCCAGTCGAAACTCGCTTCAGTATTTCCGGGGCCTTCAACCCTGGATCGTCCGTGGAGACGAAAAATCGTTGCAAAAACTGACTCCCTTTGATCGGTACTTGATTCTGGTCTTGCGAATGCACCTTGACTCTTGGTCACTCACGGATTGGCAAGACTGGAACGAGGCTCTTGATTCGGGAAAACAGAACCATGCCGTCAGTGGATATCTGAGAGAGGCCCTAGACGAAGTATTTTTCAAAACGGCCTTAGGGAAAGTGGATTTTATTAATGGCATAACGGCTGGCCAACTGCTTCGTCTAGGATCACCGACCGGTTTGAGCTTACGCTTCATCAATGAGGAAGGGTGGAAAATTGAGCTCTCTCGGCTGTTTCGTGATTCCTTTGAACAAAAACTAAAACCGTATCTATCGGACCAGTACAGAAATCGAGATCGAGTTTGGGAAATGCTGAAGACGGAATACGGCGATCGCATAGATCGAAGCCTCTATCATTCTAGGATTGCTAATGCTTCGGGGAACTAGAAGCTCACTAAGCAATATGGCGATATCAGAAAACATCCGAATCGGCGTCATCGGTGCTGGAACCAATACAAAGCTGAAACACATTCCTGGCCTGCAAGTGATTGAAGGCGTCAGCGTCGATGTGGTATGCAATCGCTCCGAAACATCGTCGCGCAAAGCGGCGGACGAGTTTGGAATCGGTCGAATTGCAAGTAGCTGGCAGGAAGTCGTCGCAGACGATTCGATTGACGCGATTTGCATTGGCACATGGCCCTACCTGCATGCGCCAATAACGATTGCTGCCTTAGAAGCGGGCAAACATGTGCTAACCGAGGCTCGAATGGCAATGAATGAAAAAGAGGCAGAAGAAATGCTGAACGCCTCGTTGTCTCGCCCTGATCTCGTTGCTCAGATCGTGCCTTCTCCCTTTACGCTTAAGTGGGATCAGACCATTAAGAAAATCCTCGAATCTGGCGAACTGGGTGATCTTCGGGAAATCAGTGTAATCAAGACTTTGCCCATGAACGCCAATGAGCGGGATCCTATGAATTGGCGCCAGAATATTGAATACAGTGGCAACAATACAATGATGTTAGGGATTTACTATGAGGTCGTGCAACGCTGGATCCAAAGAAACCCAAGTCGAGTGTGGTCGCACGGACGTATTTTCTCAAAGAACCGTGACAATGCCGAAGCAGGTGGACTTAGATCGGTAGAAATTCCGGAAAGCCTAACATTCGTCGCCGATTACGGCGATGGGCTTCAATTAACCGGTATTATGAGTGGGGTCGAATTGGGAAGTGGAAGAGACGAGTATGCCATCAGTGGAGCCAAGGGTACGATTAGGTTGGATTTGAAAACCGGTACGCTCTACCGCTCGCTAATAGGTGAAGAAGAGCGGATCGTCGAACCGCAAGAAGAGGACGTTGCCGATTGGAACGTAGAGGCCGATTTTATTGCAAGCATACGGGAAGGGAAACCGGTATCGCTCACAAGCTTCACGGATGGATTGAACTATATGAGATTCACCGACGCCGCCCGGAATTCGTTTAACGCCGGCGGTGAGTGGATGACGCTTAGCTAGATGTTAGCCTCTTAGCTTCCTGGCTTGATAGCAGGGACCGATTGCAGATGTTCAGGGAGTTCATCGGGATCGTAGGTCGGAAAGCTCATCTCGAGAAGGGAGACGAGCGGGCAGTCAAAATTTGCTTTCCCTTCGCTGCGATCGACCAGAACCGCGATTCCAGCAACCTTTCCACCATTCGACCTGACGATATCCACTGCCTCCTGAGCCCTCCCGCCACGAGTAATGACGTCCTCAACGATGAGGATGGGCTCGTCTGGCTCGATTTTGAAACCTCGCCTGAGTACAAGGCGGTCATTCTCCTTCTCCACGAAAATGTAACGGGCGTTAAACTGCCGCGCGACTTCCTGCCCCACTACGAGTCCCCCCATAGCGGGCGCGAGAACGGTCTTAAAGGCCAGCTCTTCCAGTCTCGGTTTAAGTAGTTCGATTAGCCGTGTGACTTCCGCCATGTGCTGGCAAACCTGGGCACATTGAAAAAAGTGTTCGCTTCTGAGTCCTGATCGCAGAATGAAGTGCCCTTGAAGAAGGGCGCCTGTTGACCGGAAAATATCTAGAACCTCATCGTTTGTAGACTGCATTTCCCGTCAAAATTGCCAACCCGAGGGAAAGAATCCAGTAAATTGTGCCTCGAGGGGCATCGCAAAGTCGGAACCATACTGATTTCTCAGGTACTAATCCAAATAGCCGATTTACAGACTAGGCGACGATACAGGTGGATCAAGAAACGACAGGACTGGCAGGTGGATGGCTTTGGGGAGCACTTTGGGTTGCCTATGCCTACTTCTACGGGCGATACTTTGGTCACGTAGCCCGCCGCCTCAAACCTGATTTGGGCAATGTGGGCCTTCCCGGTTCACGGGAACGACTGGCTGCCAAGCAATCCTGGTGTTACCGGTTTTCCGCGTTCATGCTCATTCCAACTTTCCTTGAATTGATTCGAAGCAGTCTTTTCACGAGCGGAGTAATCTCAATTCTTCCTTGTCTGTTCGGAGTATGGGTTATGCACGCTGTTTGGCGCGAAGTACTGCACTCAAAGGTTCCAAATTCGGAATACGCGAACAGGCAGAGACGTTAGGACGGATAACTTAGTCTACAGGACTCATTCCCAATCGTAGTTGTTTTTTAAAAACGACTATTTGCATCTCAACGAATTCGTCGGAAACATTCGCCCGTAATCGCATACTGTTTTCTCTCGAGTACTTCTTGAAAAACAAGTCGGGTGCCTTGTCCTCAATGGTTCTCATTGCGATGCGATCCGCTTGGCCCAGAAACTCAAAGATGAATTCCATCCCTCCCGCATGGGGAGCCATCTCTATTTGCATGGCCTCGAGATTTCGGGAGAAGCTGGCGATTTGAAGAAAGTCTTCCGCTAGGTCCAGTAGTTTCAAGGTAGCATTCTCGTCCGCGTTTTCCTCGATTTGAGCCGGTTTGAGGCGGTTCTTCATTTCGTAGGGGATTTTGAGTTCCTGCATTCGTTCAAAGGCCCACTTCTTGATCGCGTGGGGGCAGGAGACGTTCTCGAGAAGAGTCGCATCCACATATTGGAGTTGGGACTCGTTGTATCGCTGGAGCTCTTCGCCCAGCGCCAATATTTCCTGAGGGAAAGCTTCGGCTGGGTTAAGCTCAGTAAAAAGCGTGCCCATGGATTGCCCGATGGCCAATGAGTTGCTCGATGGGGCATGGCTTAGCAACTGGCCTTTGGCCGTTGACCCAAGGCTCAGCTTTCCGATCGTTTTTTCGGGTTTCTGGTGTGAAGATTTCGAATTCATATTGATACGAACCACGCCTTGGATACTCTAGTAGCTATTCTGCGAATACGCGTTAAGTTTTAGGTTTTTTAGTTTGATCCCTATCGACCATTATAACTGATTTTAGCCTGAAATTGATACCCGCCACTCGTTTTTCCGGTCCCAAAAAGGTGATTTCCTAGTCCTTTCCTAGGGGCAGATAAGGAAGACTGCCCATTCAACTAGATTCACCATCCTAGGCCTTAAGCTCCGTTCGATGGAAACCCATGAACGCTCATTAGCCCGCCTTAGGTGAACTCAACGAAGCAGTGAGTTTCCGATTTCGGAAAATCGAAGAAACCGCCATTTTTACATAACCCCAAAAATCTTTCTAGAATGCCATTGAAATGGGTCTTCGCCTCTGATCCTTTTCTCCGTTCCTACATTCACAAAAATCCAAAAACCGTATCCTTTCGAAATATGACAACAGCATCCGATGGTATGACCTATAATCCTGGCGGAGTGAGCAAACCCGTGGTTGAACCGGGGTCCTTCATGTTCGCCGCGGCCGCTCTTGACCACGCCCACATTGGCGGAATGTGCACCGCCCTGGAAACTGCCGGAGCTCGGCTTAAGTACGTTTTCGATCCGGATGCTGCCAAAGCGAAGTCCTTTCAGCAGATGTTTCCTCATGTGGAGATCGTCGACAGCCTTGACGCCATCCTTGACGCTCCCGAAATCAAGTGCGTCGCGGCAGCGGCGATTCCCAGTAAGCGCTGTGAATTAGGCTTAAAGGTAATGGATGCGGGGAAAGACTATTTCACGGACAAGAGTCCATTCACGACTCTCGGACAGCTGGAACTGGCCAAGGAGAAGGTGAAAGAGACAGGTCAGAAGTACATGGTCTATTACAGCGAAAGACTGCACAACGCGGCGACCTACTACGCCGGGGAACTCGCTCGCTCAGGAGCGATCGGAAGCATCCTTCAGGTTTTGGTAATGGCTCCGCATCGGCTCAGTAAAGAGAATCGCCCAGACTGGTTTTTCCAAAAAGAGTACTATGGGGGAATCATCACCGATATTGGCAGTCACCAGTTTGAGCAGTTTCTCCACATCACGGGAGCCACGGACGCGACTTTGAACTTCTCGAGAGTCGAAAATTTCAGCAACCCAGACAAGCCGGGTCTCGAGGACTTTGGTGAAACCTCGATGACGATGAATACCGGGGCATCCTGCTATTGCCGTATAGACTGGTTTACACCAAATGCGGCCCGGGCATGGGGTGACGGACGTCTCTTTGTGCTTGGCACAGAGGGGTATATTGAAGCGAGGAAATATTTGGACATCGGCCGGCCCGATGGGGCTCCTTCCGTCTTTTTCGTCAATCACGATGAGGAAAAGGAAGTTCGCTTCGAAGGGCCCCAGCACTTTCCGTTTTTTGGCGCCCTAGTTCTGGACATGGTTAATCGCACTGAAAACGCCATGACACAGGAACACGCTTTCAAAGCGACGGAGATTTCCCTGAAGGCCCAGGAAATGGCGGACGCTGCGCGTTCTTAGCCAAGGCGCTCAACCAGAAAACCTCTTCCCTTCACCGGCTTCTTGGCGGGTCCTCTTGATGCAAAGTGCTCGAAGGCACGCTTTTCCGTTGAATTCTTTTTCCAGTTTCGAAACAGTACCGGCGTTTATTTGATTTTGAGTTCAAGGTTATCCTGCAAAAACACAATCCCCTCACTATGTTCTTAACACGTCGAAATCTCCTTGGTGGCGCTCTTTTGCTACCGATCCTTTTTCCTGCTCTGGCTCAGGGCCAAGGTCTCAGTTCCATCGATACAGGCGACACTGCTTGGATCTTAACTTCCAGCGCGCTGGTGCTTTTCATGACCATACCGGGGCTGGCTCTTTTTTATGCGGGTCTAGTTCGAGGCAGAAATGTGCTCTCGGTCCTAATGCACTGTTTTGTCCTCACGGCGTTTATGAGCGTTATTTGGCTGTTGGTCGGATATAGCATGGCATTTTCAACGGCGGGTATGGAAGAGGGGAAGGTAGGCTGGAACGCCTTCGTCGGCGGATTCGACAAGTCTTTCCTGAACGGAGTAGCGGCTGACTCGGAATGGGGAACGATACCCGAGCCGTTGTTTGCCATGTTTCAAATGACGTTCTTTGTCATCACGCCAGCCCTGATGGTTGGGGCTTTTGCAGAGCGCATGAAGTTCTCCGCCATGCTCTGCTTCTGTGGGCTGTGGGGGGTTTTGGTTTACCTTCCAGTGTGCCACATGATTTGGGGAGGTGCCGGTGGCTATTTGGCGGACATGGGTGTCATCGATTTTGCAGGTGGACTGGTTGTTCACATTACGGCCGGCGTCGGAGCGCTACTTGCCTGTATCATGGTTGGCAAGCGTCGCGATTACCCGAAAGGGCAGATACTGCCTCACAATCTGGCCATGACAGTTACCGGAGCCGGCATGCTGTGGGTAGGCTGGTTCGGATTTAACGGGGGCAGCGCGCTTGGAGCGAATGGAGATGCCGCTATGGCGATTCTAGTGACGCACCTATCTGCATCTAGCGCGACTCTGGGATGGATGGCCATCGAATGGATGAGGAATGGCAAGCCCAGTGTACTTGGCGCGGCAACCGGTTCTATCGCTGGATTGGCAGCGATTACGCCCGCTAGCGGTTCGGTCGGCCCATTGGGAGCTGTCGTAATCGGCATTTGCTCTACGATATTGTGCTATTGGATGTGTACCAAAATTAAAAGCAAGTTCCAGTACGATGACTCGCTCGATGTTTTTGGCGTGCACGGTGTGGGTGGATTTGTCGGGACTCTGCTGGTTGCCGTATTTGGAGCTCCTGCTCTTGGTGGAAAGGTCGAAGGTTTGGAAATAGGGAAGCAGCTCGGTGTACAGGCTTTCGCGGTCTTGGTCGTCGCCTTATTCACGCTCGTTATTAGCTACATTATTCTCAAGGGAATCCAGTCAACGATTGGATTGAGAGTCGAGGATCAAGATGAGGTCACTGGCCTTGACTTAAGCTCGCATGGGGAAACTGGATACAACGACTAGCTTCAGTCCAGAGAAGCAGCGAGAGGTCGAGCTGTTTGGAAGCCTGTTTTGCCCTTACACAAAACAGGCCACCCGTTTCCTCGAGGAAAAAGGTATTTCCTATATTTACAAGGAAGTGCCCATGGTTTTCGGATGGAAGTTGCCACTGAAAAACTATTTGGAAATGAAACGCCGTTCGAATGGATTGAAAACGGTACCTCAAATCTTCATATCCGGTGACTACTATGGCGACGAAGAGCGGCTTTTTGCGGATGATCGCGATGGCCGACTCGACGCGGCTCTGCGAGGTGAGCCCTTTCCAGGATAGCAGCCGATTGGTGCACAAAAAAACGGCGTCGCAAATTGCGACACCGTTGATGAAATTGATTTCTAAAAAGGACTAGGAAGTAGGTACTTCGGAAATCGTCTTTAGAACGCGAGAGCAAATCTGGTAGGGATCGCCTTGTGAGTTGGGACGACGGTCTTCGAGATAGCCCTGATACTTGTCGTCCGCAACGAAACTGTGCGGTACGCGGATCGAAGCGCCACGGTCAGCGATGCCCCATGAGAATTTGTCGATAGACTGTGTCTCATGAAGTCCGGTCAAACGCATGTGGTTGTCCGGACCATAGGCCGCAATGTGCTCGTCCTTGTTCTTTTCAAACGCGTCCATGAGAGCGAGAAAGTAGTCCTTGCCGCCCACTTCACGCAGGTACTTGGTCGAGAAATTACAGTGCATGCCTGAGCCATTCCAGTCTCCTTGGAAAGGCTTGCAGTGATACTCAACGGTGACTTCGTACTTTTCAGTCAGACGCTGCAGGAGGTAGCGAGCCACCCAGATGTCATCGGCACAGTTTTTGGAACCCTTGGAGAAAACTTGGAACTCCCATTGGCCTTTCGCCACTTCCGCGTTGATCCCTTCGTGGTTGATCCCTGCGGCCAGGCAAAGCTCTAGATGCTCGTCAACAATCTCGCGTGCAAGGCCGCCAACGTTTTGATATCCAACTCCAGTGTAGTATTCGCCTTGTGGATCCGGGTAGCCAGACTCAGGCCAGCCCAGGGGACGTCCATCTTCAAAAAGAAAGTACTCTTGCTCGAGTCCGAACCAAGCGTCTTCGTCATCAATAATCGACGCGCGATGGTTGCTTGGATGAGGATCGCCGTTGGGAAGCATAACTTCACACATGACGATGAAGGCATTATTACGTCCGGCATCCGGATAGAGCTTAACGGGTTTCAGCATGCAGTCGGAATCGCTACCGTCCGCCTGCTGCGTCGAGCTACCGTCGAATCCCCACATAGGGCAATCGTCGAGAGAATTTGGCGCTTCAGAAGCGATACGCGTTTTTCCGCGTAAATTAGGAACGGGCGTGTAGCCATCTAACCATATGTATTCGAGCTTGTATTTAGCCATAATTGTTGTCGTTACTTTTTAAGGGTTTGATTGTCCTGACTGTGTTTAACGAACTTCAGGAGCAGGTTGCCAAAAATGGAACAGGCTATGAAGGGAGCAAAAGATGTGCCGACATTCAACAAATTTTCGAACTAATTGATATTTTATGGAAATCGCTCATTTTCGCTCTCCCAAACGCTCAAAATAGATCATGCGAGAGATTAAAGATACACAGCGAGCTACGGTTCGGATAGGATATGACGGTCGCGTTCACAAAACCTTCCGTGGACCGGATGCCACAGATCGCTACACTAATGAATTGAGAGTCCTGCAGTACCTCGAGGAAAAGGGGTGTACCTTCGTCCCAAAACTTCTTGAATGGGATGATGAGGACCTGAGTCTCGTAACCACAAATTGCGGTTCACGCGTTGAGGATTCGATCAGCAAGACAAGAACGGCTGAACTTTACAAAGAGCTTGAACGCGACTTTGGCGTGCGGCACGGGGATCCCTTTGCCCGTAACATCACGTATGACCCCAGGCTCGGCCGATTTTGTATAATCGATTTTGAATACGCTGTGATCCTTGAAACGGGGGAGGGGCTTTTACAGCCCGAATCCAGAACTGACCATGAGCGAAAACGATAGCCAATCGAATGAAATTTCAGTCGGCTGGAACGGACTTACCGACGTCGGTCGATTCAGGACCAACAACGAAGACGCCTTTCTTGCCCTAAATTTTGATGCTCAGGAAGTTCGATACTTAGGTAAGGATGGGTCGGCTTCCATGGATGGAGATGACTTCATCTTCGCAGTCAGTGACGGCATGGGCGGGGCGAACGCCGGAGAGTTCGCCAGCAAGATCGCGGTCGACAAGATTACGGAGTTGCTGCCCAAGACGTTTCATCTGGGAGCCATGGGGCTTGATCGGGGATGCGGTCAGATATTGTCGGAGCTCTTCAGTCGCATCCACAAGGAAATGGTGCAAATGGGTACCTACTACGAAGAATGCCGAGGCATGGGCGCGACCTTGAGCCTTTGCTGGCTGACGCCTTCGGTCATGCATTTTGGCCACGTAGGAGACAGCCGAATCTACTATTTGCCGAAAGAAGGTGAATTCACGCAAATCACCGAGGACCATACACATGTAGGCTATCTTTTTCGGCAGGGAAAAATTACTGAATACGAAGCGAGAACGAGAAGGGATCGCAATATTCTCGACCAGGCTCTGGGTGGAAACGTTCAGCGACTAGATCCACAGATCGGCTCAGTGGTTTACTCTCCGGGTGATCGGTTTGTCCTTTGTACTGACGGAGTTACGGACGGCATATCGAGCCGCCGCATACATTCTCTAGTGGATTTTCCGCCAGCCAGGTTGGCGCCTTTGAATCCCGCCGAACGCTTGGTGATCGATGCTAAGCAGGAAAGCGGCCGTGACAATTTGACCGCCCTAGTGCTCGAGTTGGGATAGCTTTGCGAGATCCAATCGGTTACTAAAACACTGGTAAACGGGATCAACTCAGGTACCGGATACAACAGCGGCACCGATTCCGATTAGTATCTTTAAACGGCTACTTGACGATCATCTGGTCCACAGATTTGCCTGCGGGGATCATCGGAAGCACATGCTCTGTGTAGGGTGTGATGACGTCGAGCAGGAATGCCTCTTCGCTGTCCAGCATTTCCTGGATTGCGTCTCGGAGCTCCTCTTTCTTGTGCACCCGTCGAGCGGGCAGGCCGAAGCCGTTTGCGATCTCCACATAATTTGGATACAGGCCATCCAAGTTCTCGGGTGAACCGATGTTGGTCTCGTCACCGAGGATGGTGTTACCCCGAACGCTGTCATAAAAGCGGTCTTCCCACTGCATGACCATGCCGAGATGCTGATTATTGAGAATCATGGCTTTGGCAGCGATCTTTTCGATCTTAGCAGTAGCCAGTTCCTGAACGTTCATGATGAAGGAGCCATCCCCGTCGATGTCGATCACTTGCTTGTCGGGGCAGGCGACCTTCGCTCCAAGAGCAGCAGGGTACCCGTATCCCATCGATCCAAGGCCTAGCGACGATATATGGTGGCGGGGATATTTGAAATCATAGTACTGAGCAGCCCACATTTGGTGCTGGCCGACACCTGTTGAAATAATCGCTTCGCCATTGGTAAGTTCGTACAATACCCGAATCGCTTCCTGACCCAAAATATGAGGGCTCTCTTCGTAGGAGAAAGGAAACTCTTTCTTCCAGTCTTGGATTTGCTCTACCCATGGGCCCAGATCAGGCTTCTTGAAATCGGCCTGGTCCATGAGTTCGACCATTCGACCCATAGCATGGGCGATGTCACTCGTAATGGGGTGATGCACAATTTTGTTCTTGTTGTGCTCAGACGCATCTATGTCAATATGGACAATTTCAGCTTGTGGCGCAAACTTGGATACGTCGCCAGTGATGCGATCGTCAAACCGGACACCGAAGGCGAGAAGCAGGTCGCAGTTATGGACTGCTAGATTTCCGTAGGCGGAACCATGCATCCCAAACCACTTGGTTGAAAGCAGATGGGTTTCAGGAAAGGCGCCGACCCCCATTAGGGTAGACGAGCAAGGTACTCCTGTTTTCTCAATAAAGGCTCCCAATTCATCGTACGCCTCGGCCGCGACAATTCCACCTCCATAGTAAACCATCGGGCGCTTGGCCTCTTCAATGAGATGGAGAATATTCTTCAACTGCCGATCGGTGGCGTAAGTCGGCAGCTTGGAATCGCGAAGGGTGATCTCTCCCGGCCATTCCGGTACGATCATATTCTGCTGAACATCCTTGGGAATGTCGACAACGACAGGACCGGGTCGGCCCGTAGTGGCCACTTTGAAAGCCTCTTTAACCGTGTATGCGAGGTCCTTGATATCCATGACCAAGTAGCTGTGCTTGACCACAGGAAGGGTCATTCCAAAGAAATCAGTTTCCTGGAATGCGGCTTTGCCGATGAACTTTGTATAAACTTGGCCGGTAATGCAGACGAGGGGCGTGCTGTCCATAAAGGCGTCCGCGATCGCCGTCATCAGATTGGTGGCCCCAGGACCGCTAGTCGCCATGCATACTCCCGGTTTGCCCGTTGCTCGCGCATATCCCTCAGCGGCGAACGATCCGCCTTGCTCGTGGCGAGGGAGAATCGTGCGGATCCGGTCCTTCGCTTTTGCGAGTGACTGATGCATCTCCATGGATGCTCCTCCCGGATAGGCGAAAATGTCGGTGACCCCTTCTCTGATCAGAGATTCGACTAGGATGTCGGCTCCATTCATTTCTTGGGTGGCTTGAGAAGGCTTCTTAACGTCGGTGGTTGCGCTCATCGTAAAGTGATTTTTGGCGAGATAAAGGAGTCCAGGCTTAGCCCTGGCAAGTAGGTTTCGCAGTTTCTCTAAAAGTTTGCTGGGATTTTATATATCCTCTCAGGAAGCGGCCTCGTTAATGTCGATTACTTTCCCATCATCTAACTCTCCAAGAGCGCGATAACGGGCGTATCGCTTTTCCAGGAGCTGATCCTTCGAGAGTTTCACGAGCTCCGCCAAGTGGCTCCGAACGGCTTTACCCACGGAATTCGCTGCTTCCTCAGGAGAGTTTTGGGCGCCGCCCATGGGTTCTTCGATGACGTCGTCGACGACTCCTAGACGCTTGAGAAGCGCCTGATCGCCTAACCTCAATGCGGAGGCGGCTTTGGATGCTTGAGAACGATCCTTCCATAGAATGGCAGAACAGCTTTCCGGTGAAATTACCGAGTAATACGCGTTTTCGAGGATCAGAACCCGATCTCCGACGGCGATACCAAGAGCGCCACCCGATCCGCCTTCGCCAACCACTACTGTGACTATGGGCACCTCCATCTGGCTCATCTCACGGATATTGACGGCAATGGCCTCCGCTACATGGCGTTCTTCCGAACCCACGCCAGGATAGGCGCCGGGTGTATCGACCCATGTGATGATGGGAAGGCCGAATTTCTCTGCCAACTTCATGAGACGCAGTGCCTTACGATACCCTTCGGGATTCGGCATTCCGAAATTTCGGAGAATGTTCTCCTTCGTATTACGGCCTTTTTGCTGGGCAATGATCATAACAGCCTTGCCGTCAAGGAATGCCGTACCGCCTAGAATCGACTTGTCGTCCCTGAATTGACGATCCCCATGCATTTCCCGGAAGCCCTCGAAAATGGAGTTCACATAGTCCAGAGAATACGGCCGCAAGGGATGACGGGCGAGCTGGACCCGTTGCCAAGACGAGAGGTTCGAATAGATCGAACGCTTGGTTTGCTCGATTTTCGCCTCGATCGCGCTAATTTCGCTCGATACGTCAATGTGGTTTTCTTCTGACAACTGATGCAGGGCATCAAGCTGCTTGATCAGACCGCGAAGCGGCTTTTCAAAGTCGAGAGCATATTTCATGTCCATAGGCCTGAATCGTAAAAAGTGGCGGAATATGTGAGTGAGAAGTTGAAAGTCGAGGTTAAAGGGCGCGTCTGAAATTGGGCTTTATCCGGTCACATCCAAGCCGGTTTTTGCCTGATCCGGATTCTTGAGCTGTTCTTTCCAATCGGCTATTTTTGCCTGAGCTCCAAAATGCTCAGCCTTTTCCTTTGAGCCTAGCTCGAGCCAAATACGTGAAAGGCTAGTGTTGATAAAGAGGTCGTCTGGATCGAGGGCGTGGGCCTTTTCGGCAGCCTGAAGCGCTTCTGCGTATTGTTTTTCGGAATAGCGTATCTCGCACAGGGCATGCCAGGCAGCGAAACTCTCAGGATGCGATTCCAGCAGGTTCTCCAGCTTTGAAATGGCGATGGGGGCGTCGCCCATCGTGAAATCGAAGGTGGCGTCTTCTATCGCGCTTTGGGTTTCTTCTGAATCTGGCATAGGTGTGGAAATCGGATTCCCTCGCATTTCTGACGGCTACGATAGGCGAACGTTCAAGAATTGTCTAGTTAAGGTGTGCGAAAATCAGAGAATTAGCATCGCGTCCCCGTAGCTTAAAAACCGATAGTCGTGGGCAAGGGCCTCTTTGTAAATCTCTTTTAACCAAGCAATTCCTTCAGTGGAACCCGGTTTTAGAAAGGCGGAAACCAGGCAAAGTAGAGTCGATTTCGGCAGGTGGAAATTTGTGATAAGCGCATCGACTCCTAGGAATTCGCATGGGGGATAGAGAAATAGGGCCGCTTCCCCTGTAAAAACAGGGCTGTGAACCGCTCCGGAATTTCGCAGGTAATCCTCGACGCTTCGCACGCTCGTGGTCCCGATGCAAATGCGGCGCTCGCCCCCTTCTGGAGCCTCCCGCAAGGCTTTTTGAGCGGATTCCGGGATCTCATAGATCTCCCGATGGATTTGGTGGGACTCCACGGAGCCTTCGTCCAGTGGTTTGAACGTTCCCATTCCGACGTGCAGTGTAAGGTCGTGGAAGTGACCGCCCAAGTCCTCTATCGATTTGACGAGTGCCGGCGTAAAGTGCAGGCCGGCGGTAGGGGCCGCCGCGGCGACCGTCTTTTCCGACTTGGCATAGACTGTCTGATATCGGTCTCTGTCGGATCGGTCCCTTGGATCGTTCTTTTCCCGATCGATGTAGGGGGGAAGCGGCATTTTGCCAAGATTCTCGGCCATACTTGCGACGGATCCCTCATTTTTCAGGCTGAAACTTACGCGATACTCAGCCTGTGCATTTTTCTCAAGCACGGTGGCATCGAATTCGTTTACAACGGAAAAAACGGCACCCTCAGGAAGCTTTTTTCCTGGCTTTAGGAGGCACCACCATTGCTCATTTGAAGTCGCTTTCGAGTCTGATGAGGGCTTTCCTGCAGGACGAAGAAGCAGGCATTCGACTCGGCCTCCCGTTGGTCGGCGGGCGAAGATTCGGGCGGGAAGCACTTTGGCGGTATTTCGAAAAAACAAGTCCGTGGGTTTAGCATAATCCAGTAGGTCTCGGAACTTTCGATGTTCAATGGTCTGGCTAGACCGATGTACTACGAGAAGGCGGGACTCGTCACGAGCGGGAAGCGGTTCTTGGGCGATCCGTTCAGGTGGTAGTTCGTAGTCAAATAGGGCAGCGTCCATACGAAAGCCCGCGAGTGTTTCACACCGCAATTCGGTGTCGAGCGATTATTGAACTCGGCCCTCTTAAATGACGAGACAATCCGAGCTGGCGGAGTTAGATCGGGAAGAGGGTCTAGCCCATCTCACAAAGACAGGGAGTGGTTCGGACTGACAGAGGGTATCGAGCACTTGTGGAATAGGTCTTTCATTTTCGAAAAAAGCCCTTGATCTTTGTTTTAAATGCATAACTCTATGCGGCCTTTCAAGGGCTATGGTAGGATACTCAAGTGGCCAACGAGGGGAGACTGTAAATCTCCTGGGGCAACCCTACACAGGTTCGAATCCTGTTCCTACCACCATCCTTCGCCGAGGCTACGGATGGCAGGCCTTCGAAAACAAAGCTGTCCGGTTCTTGGCCGCATCCACAGGAACTGGATGAGAACCGAAAGGGTTCGACGAAGCGCAGCGAAGATGGGTAATCGCATAGCGATTAGGGCAGCGCCCTGAATGAAGTGAACCAATCCTGTTTCGATTGAGCCCAGTCAATCATTGTCATCGCAGGTAGGGCTGACTACCCCTAGGCAGCCGAGCCCGCCGTCCTTTCTGGAATACTGTGGCTGCGTAAGGATAAGCAGCACTACCTTTACTTCACCTACAACATCCCGCTGTCTTGAAAGCTGTACCAACCTAATCCAGATGGATCGGTTTTGGGGCTCCCGGTAATAACGTGATCCAATATGGGGATTCCTAAAACGGTAGAGGCGTCTCTCAATTGGCGTGTTACCTTGATATCCGCTGCGCTGGGAGAGGGGTCTCCGCTGGGGTGGTTGTGGACGCAGATGACCGCGCTGGCGCCAAACCGAATCGCTTCCCGGAAAACTTCTCGTGGGTGAACGAGGCTATTGCTGGCCGTTCCAGAAGTCGCTTCGCAAACGCGCAGCAAACGGTTCTTCCGATTGAGGCAAAGCGTCCAAAACTTTTCAACTCCGAGTCCAATCGTTCGCGATCGCATGTATTTGAATACACGTTTCGGATCATCGAGAATAGGAAGATCCTCTTCTTCGCTGGCAAGAATGCGTCGACAGATTTCAATGACAACTACGAGTTGAAGAGCTTTCACTTTTCCGATACCTTTGAATTTCACGAACTCGCCATCGCTCCAGTGGATCAATTGGGATAGCGAGCCCGCGTCATTCAACAAAGATCCTGCTACGTTGAGCACGTTGTGCCCTTTGCTTCCACTACGCAGAATCATGGCAATCAGTTCTACGTCGCTCAGGGCGGACGCCCCCAGGCGCTCGAGACGCTCTTGAGGTCGCTCGGCTTCGGCGATCTCCATCAGTTTAGAGTGCGCAGGCATAGGCGAGGGGAATTGGGTATTCGCAACACGCTCTGGTCACTGTCGCAAGAGTGACAGAACGGTTCTGAGAGTTGGTATTATTTTGAAAAGCGACTGAGCGTTAGCGTGAGAACGCATTCGCATCACGGCAAGCCAATTGGACCCGTAGTCGCCGGTTCCTGAGCAGCAACAGTTGCTCAGTGCTTCAGCCTGAGCAAATATCAGAAACTTAACGCTCAGGCTGAAGCGCTGAGCTACTTTCCATACGAACGACCCTACAGCACTTAGTTGAACCGACGCACGTATCCGTCTCGTCGCAACCGTGCGAGCTGACGATCCTGCTCTTCTTGAGCCATCTGGGAAACGAGCATGCTGGCAATGTTGTCACGAACCTCTGTCAAAGGCGTGTATCCATTGTCTCTGCGGTCTTGGGCGTAAAGGAGGAAAATCTTGTTCTTAAGCTTAATGGGCTGGGAGTATTCACTAGGCTTTAGACTGAAAGCGACATCCGCGAGTTCGGGAATCAGCGCTTTGCGTTCAACCCATCCCCAGTCGCCACCTTTGTCTTTCTTGGAGTCCTGACTGTATTTTTTGGCGAGTTCGGCAAAATCAACCCCGTCATCGAGCTGCTTGATGATTTCGTCGCCCGTTTGTTCCAAAAGCCCGGGATCCTCATCAGCGAGGGCTGCTAGGATGATCAGCCGCAAGTGCACGGACTCCGGCTCGAAGAAAGCTTCCTTGTTCTCATTGTAGAACTCTTCGACTCTCACTGGACTAACGAAGCTCTCGGACTTGGTCATCTTCTGGCGCATAAAACCCACGATCATTTCGTCACGAATCTCTATATCATATTCGTCAGGGGTTTTGCCTATCGATTGGAGGTAAGCTAAAAAATTAGATCGATCCCCATCGAATTGCTCGATAATACGCTCGTCGACCTCATTCCGAACGTAACTGCCGGGTATCTGTCCCTTGTCCTCGTAAAACTGCTTCACGATCAACACGTTATCCGTTAGCGTTTGTATGACTTGGTCTTCCGCTTCATCTAGAAGCTGGTTGAACTGAACGGGGTCGCCTTTTGAATCCGCTTGGATTTGCGGAATGTAAGGCATGATTTGCCGCCGCACGTCATCCGCGGTTATGATCTTCTCTTCAACGATGGCTGCTATCCCATTAGCATAGCGCGCATTGACCATGTTAGCCGCGTCTTCCTCACTGATTTGGGAGAAGGCTGCGGTGGGCGAAAGGCAAAGTAAGGCGATCGATACGTGGCGAATCATAGTAGGAATAAGATAATAAATTGTTATCTATGCATTGCTTCGATAATTTCTCAAGAACACAATAATCTCATGCAAGCGTTTCAGTGCGTTTTTTGAACTTAGGCGCGGAAATCGGCTTCCCAGCTTGATAAACACGTCGGAACCGGGTCGGTTCAGACGGCATTTTAGCCGGTTGCCCTGGGCTTCGACTGAAAGAATGCCTTTTTGTTCCGCTAGAACGCGGATCTCCGCCAGGCGAAGCAAGGCCTCAACTTCAGGAGGGTGGGGGCCGAACCGATCCCGCATATCTTCCGTCAGTTCGCGAATCCGATCGGGGGTTTCCGCCATCGCAAGCCTCCGGTACTGGTCGATTCGTAGTCGGGTTTCTTCGAGATAGCTGGATGGTAGGCGTGCTTGCATGGGCTCGCATTCGTCTTCCTCTAGGTCCAGTCGCTTTAGGACCGTGTAGCCGTCTTCGTAACGGTTAGTGGACTCGGCTTGTCCTTCACCTTGGTAAATGAAGTCTAGCTTCACGTTCGCGCGAATCGCGTGGGCGGTCTCCTCGCCCTTTAGCCTCGCGATGCTTTGTTTTAAGAGCTGGCAGTAGAGTTCAAACCCGATCCCTACGATGTGGCCGCTTTGTTCGGACCCGAGCAAGTTTCCCGCCCCTCGGAGCTCGAGATCCCGCATCGCGATCCTAAAGCCCGCTCCCAGCTGATTGTGCTGGCGAATGGCCTTCAACCGTTTTCGGGCGATATCCATGATGCGCGAATGCTTGTGGAGGAGAAGGTAGGCGTAAGCCTGGCGCTTGAACCGCCCAACTCGACCTCGGATTTGATACAGCTGGCCGAGACCAAATCGATCCGCGCCTTCGATGATGATGGTGTTGCAGTTGGGGATATCGAGACCGGACTCGATGATGGTAGTGCAAACCAGGACTTGATAGCGCTGGTCAACAAAATCGATCATCACTTTCTCCAGAGCCTTTTCATCCATTTGCCCATGTCCAATGCCAAACGAAATTTCTGGCATCATTTGCTGTAATCCCAGTGTCACGGTATCTATAGTTTGGACACGATTGTGTAGATAGAACACCTGTCCTCCACGGGCGATCTCCTTGCGGATGACGTCTGCCACCAGCTTTTCGTCATAGCTCTTGACGATCGTCTGGATGGGTTTTCTCTCCAGAGGGGCCGTCTCAATGACGCTCAATTCCCTGGCACCCGTAAGGGCCATGTACAATGTCCTCGGAATCGGGGTCGCGGACAAGGTCAGAATGTCGATCGTTTCCCTCCATTGCTTGAAGCGCTCCTTGTGCTTCACCCCAAATCGCTGCTCCTCGTCTACCACCACCAGTCCGAGATTTTTAAAGGAAACGTCTTTCTGAATGAGCCGGTGGGTACCGATTAAAATGTCTAC
>CALDFV010000079.1 GCA_937942145.1 uncultured Opitutaceae bacterium | reverse complement strand
CACGAATGGGTGCTCGGAGATCGCCCGCTACCTTGAAATATCTCGGGGCTTGACCCGGGGATGCTTTATTTGTTTGCGCGTGAGGAATCGGTTCATTTTGTTGCGAGTGAGGAATCGGTTCATTGGAATTTTGAAACGTGGATCCTTAACCGGTTTTGCGAAGATCGACTTTGACCAATTGGTTACCCTCGCTCGTTTCCCGAGTTATTTCATTCATGGCTAAAATCACTACCCACATCGTTGTAGCTCTATTGATTGGTTTGTCGATTTTCAGTTATGCCAAAATGGGCTCTAGGGATACTGAGAGTTATCCGAATCGTCCGATCCGAGTGATCGTTCCCTACAATCCGGGTGGCGGAACGGACACTTATGCGCGGATATTGCAGAAAGCGATCAAGGACAATGACCTTATGCCTCAGCAATTAGTGATCGTGAATAAACCTGGAGGGGGTGCGACGATTGGCAGTACCTATGTTATCGATTCGCGAAATGATGGATACACGATCCTTTGTAATCACGAGGCATTGATGACATCCAAGGTTATCGGTCAGTCACCCTACGGACCGGAGGCATTCGAGGTGGTTGCCGCTACCGGGGAATCAGGTTTAGCCGTTTTGGTGTCGGAGAATTCGCCATTCAAGACAATGACGGAGTTTATGGAAGCCGCTAAGGCAAAGCCTGAGACTTTGAAATTAGGAGTCAATTTGGGTACGCCAACCCATTTTTGTGGTATACAATTAGAGGAAACGCTTCCTGGAGCTCGTTTTCGCCTCGTTTCTACGGGAGGCGGAGCTAATCGATTGGCCGCTCTCATGGGTGGGCATCTAGATGCGGCCCTCTTTTCGGTCGGTGAACTGATCCGGTTTAGGGAAAACGGATTGCGCCCACTAGCCTATTTAGGAGAGGAGCGGGTCGGAAGCATTCCGGATATTCCTACCGCGAAAGAGCTCGGGTATCCAGTATTCAGCGGTAACCTACAATACTGGTGGTTTCCCAAGGGAACAGATCCAGAAATAGTCAGCTACATGGCCGGTGTCCTCAAGAGCGCGATGGAGACGGATTACGTGAAGAAGCGTTCTGCGGAACTGGAGATTTTGCCAAGAACGATAGCCGGAGTAGAGCTAGCGGAGCGAATTACCCAGAAGATGAGCCTATTCAGTCGAATGAAGGTGCCTAGTCGAGTCGAATTGCCGGATGTGACCTTTTGGTCAGTTGCTGCGGCGTTAGCGTTGGGACTAGTGGTATTGTCGAAAGCCGTTTTCAATCCGAAAAAAACTGATGGTGGAACGAGTGAAAAGAAACTTAGGTTTGATTTGGCTTTTGGTGTGATTGGACTGTGTGTTCTCTACGTTTTTTTTATGGGAATGGGAATTCTCCCATTCGTTTGGGCGACAATTTTGTTTATTCTAGTAAGCGGCTTGTATCTAACAAACTTCGACAGAAATAAAGTATACTACGTAGTCGAGGTTGCTCTAGGCATGTCCTTTGGACTCCACTTCATATTCACGCAGTTGTTTGCGATTCAATTGCCCTAATTACATTCAATGGAAGCCATAAACACCGCATCCGTTTACATCTTTAGCCTGCAGGGACTATCTTTGGTCATTTTGGGCACGATTTTAGGAATTACGATGGGGGCGATTCCTGGATTGACGGGAGCGATGTTGATCGCCCTTACCTTGCCGCTCACATTTAATATGGATCCAGTTAATGCATTCATCCTGCTAATCAGCATGTATGTGGGCGCTGTCAGTGGAGGACTGATTACGGCGACATTGTTGCGTATGCCCGGAACCCCTGCTTCTATCATGACGACTATGGACGGGTATCCGATGGCCCGTGACGGCAAGCCTGGAAGGGCGTTGGGCTTGGGTATTACCGCTTCTTTTGTCGGAGGGTGCATATCCTGGCTTTTTCTGATAATGCTCTCCGCCCCTATCGCTCGATACTCCACGAAATTGGGTCCTTTCGACTTTTTCTCCCTGGTTTTGCTGGCGCTAGTTTTGATCGCCTCCATCGGAGGCAAATCCATGAGTCGTTCCTTCTTTTCGGCCTCGCTTGGGGTATTAGCCGCATTGCCGGGGATTGATAAGGCTACAGGAAACTTGAGGTTAACCTTTGGATTCGAGGAACTGAATGGGGGACTTAAGCTTCTTCCAGTCCTGATTGGGATGTTTGCCATCAGTCAGATTATTTCTGACATTAGTCGTATTGGTGATAAAATTACAATTATCCCAGTGAAACGTAAAAGGGACATGCTCTTTAAATGGGAGGATTGGAAGAAAAATGCGATCAACCTCGTTCGGTCATCGGTTATCGGTACGGGGATCGGAATATTGCCAGGGATAGGGGCCAATATTGGCTCGGTCACCGCTTATAGTACCGCTCGTTCGTTGGCTACCCCGGAGGAGAAGAAGAAATTCGGAAAAGGATCGGAAACAGGTATTGTTGCCGCTGAAGCTGCCAACAATGCAACCATTGGCGGTTCGCTGATTCCGCTGATTTCCCTTGGGATTCCGGGCAGTGTTATCGATGCCATTCTGCTGGGGGGATTGCTCATTCACGGGTTGCAGCCGGGGCCGCTTCTGTTTCAGCAAAATCCTGAAATGGTGTATACCATTATGGGATCCATGTTTGTCGCAAACGTGTTCATGTTTTTCTTTATGATTCTTTCGGTTCGTTACTTGGCCCGACTGGCGTCTATTCCCAGAGGGCTTCTTATGCCAGTTATTCTGGTGTTTTGCATTGTGGGTTCCTTTGCGCTTTCAACACGCATGTTCGATGTTTGGACGATGCTCTTTTTTGGATTGCTGGGTTTTGCGTTTGAACGGTTTAAGATTCCACTAGCTCCGTTTGTCATTGGGTTTATCCTGGCCCCCATTGCAGAAGAAAACCTGCTCATGGGACTGATGGCGTCGAATGGGAGCTACCTGCCAATTTTTCAACAGCCCGTTTCTTTGCTTTTTGTGATTATATCAATCGCTCTGCTTTCGATTCCGCTCTTCAAAAGAATCACAGTGGCTAGGGGCTAGAACAGTGAATATTTGAAGCGTTACTATGAAGTTAATAACAAGAATTTTTTATCTCGGATGTCTCCTTGGCAATCTGGCCATTGCGGCTGACAAGCCCAATATATTGTTTATCTACACGGATGACCAATCCACTCGGACGGTCAGTGCGTATGAGGATGCGTATCATTGGGTGGATACGCCGAATATCGATCGATTAGCGGAGGAGGGGATTCGCTTTACTCGAGCTAACATCGGTTCCTGGTGCATGGCCTCTCGAGCATCCATTCTCACCGGACTTCAGCAACATAAGGTGGAGTCCCTTAGAATGACCGGTCCGAACCCGATGAATGTTTACGATCCTGAAAAATGCCAGTTTTGGACGGAGTCTTTTCGCCAACAAGGATACTATACCGCCCAAATTGGGAAATGGCATACAGGGGTGGATTCCGGATACGGACGTGATTGGGATCATCAGATTGTCTGGAATCGACCCAAGTATCCGGAAAATTCTCCCAACTACTATTTTGATCAACTCATTGAGTTTGATGGAAAAGAAGCGGTATTGGTCAAGGAGTACACAACGGACAAATATACGGACTGGGCGGTTGAGTTCATCAAGGAAAGAGGTCCTCAGTCCGGGAAGCCCTGGTATTTATGGCTTTGCTATGGAGGGGTGCATGCTCCGTTCACTCCCGCAGACCGACACTTGGAAGCGTATGATGAAGTGACGACTCCAAAGATTCCCGATGTTTATCCCCCGAGACCAGGAAAACCGGAATACATGAATCAAATGGAGTTCTGGAAGCCGGGTCCCAATGGTGAGCCGGTAGAAAAGGGGCGAGAGGGTCCCGTTCCGGTTGGGATGCAGGACCTACCTGGCCGACCTTTGAAAGACTGGGTTCGTCAGTACCAGCAAGGCGTACTCTCTATTGACGAGGGCGTCGGTCGACTGCTCGAGGCACTACAGGAAAGTGGCCAGGATGAAAATACCATCATCATCTTTACTTCAGACCAAGGATTCGCCTGGGGCCAGCATGGATCCAAATCGAAGGTTGCCCCGTATCGAGCCAATATCGCAGCTCCTCTGATCTTTCGCTTACCGGAAGGGGTCGCGTCGAAAAGCCGTAGCAAAGGTACGGTGGTGACCGAACCGGTTACTGCAGTGGACATACCCGTTACTTTGTTCTCACTCACCGGCCTAAGCTCACCCTGGAAGATGCACGGCTATGACTTGTCACCTTTACTGAAAGATCCGGAAGCCCCTTGGGGCAAACCATCAATGCTTGTCCATACAGCTAAGCAATATGGATCCGACACAGATACCATTCCCCCAAAAGGAAACCCAAAGTTGTACCACGGACCGGGTGTACCTTGGTATGTTCTCTTGAGTCAAGGGAGGTATAAGTACATTCGAACTTTGATCGAAGGGGAAACCGAAGAGCTTTATGATGTGGTGAGTGATTCACAGGAAGTGATCAATTTAGTGGGAAATCCGGCATACTCTAAAGTACTGCGTCAGTACCGAAAATGGACGATCGATGAACTCAAGCGAACCGATGCTGGTTTCGTTAACAAACTGCCATCAGTCGCTAATCATTGAATACGAAATCGGGTAGGAATGGAATAGTTAACTAAATTCTCCCTGACGCGGTTCCTTCTGCAATTTGAGCTCGTCTATTGCATTGTTGGGAGGAGCTGTTCTAATGGTGGTCTAATTCCTCTATAGTGAATCCCGGAAAATTTAACCCAAGTCATCTTATGAAAATACTCCTTTGTTCCAAAACCTCTTTTTTGTGCCTATCACTTCTGATTTTGGCCGCTTGCAGCACGTCGACAAAAACCGATGTCGTTGAATTGTTCGATGGTCAAAGCCTGGACGGCTGGCAAAACTTTGGTGGGGGTAAATTCTATGTCGAGGATGGGGCTATCGTGGGCGAAGCCGCGCCTGACTTGCCTAATAGCTTTCTCGCCACTGCAGATATGTACGGCGATTTCGAGCTGGAAGTGGAGTTCAAGATCGATCCGCTTCTGAACTCAGGGATACAGATTCGCAGTCATGTATACGAAGAAGAGACCACAACGATTCGTTGGGGTGGCACCTTCCATGAGGATGGAACGAAGAACGTAAGAGAGAGAGTATGGGAAAAAGGCCGATTTTGGGGTTACCAAATTGAGATCGACCCCACGGAAAGAGGCTGGAGCGGCACTGTGTATGAGGAGGGGGCTCGCGGGTTTCTGCACACTCCAGGGCAAGACGAAGCGGCGAAGAAGGCCTTCAAGCCAGGGGAGTGGAATCACTTTCGCATCATCGCTAATGGGGACCACTTTCAAACCTGGCTAAACGGCGTACCGGTAGCAGATGTGCATGACGATGACCAAGCTTCTGGCTACATCGCCCTTCAGCTCCATGGGATTGGGAAAAACAAAGAAAAGATCGGCCAAAAAGTCCGTTGGCGCAATATTCGGCTGCAGCATCTTTAATGCTCGCAGGAAAAATATTTTGGATAGGACTAGGGTCGCTTTTGGTCGCTAACCTCTCCGCCCAAAGCGAAAAGCCAAATATTCTGCTCATCGTTTCAGACGATCAGGGCTACAATGACCTAGGTCAGCTCAACAGTGAAATTATCACGCCCAATCTGGATCGTATTGCCCGAGAGGGGACTCGCTTGAGCAGTTTCTATGTTGCCTGGCCCGCTTGTACCCCATCTCGCGGGGCGTTTTTGACCGGACGCTACCCACAACGGAACGGAATCTATGATATGATTCGGAATGAGGCGCCAGATTATGGGCACAAGTACGATGAAGACGAGTACGCAGTGACTTGGGAGCGAATTGGCGGGATGGATGTCAGAGAAGTACTGATACCTCAAATACTGAAACCTCAAGGATACGTTTCAGGTATATTTGGGAAATGGGATCTCGGTATCAGCAAGCGCTTTCTGCCTTTGGCGAGAGGGTTTGACT
>CALDFV010000078.1 GCA_937942145.1 uncultured Opitutaceae bacterium | reverse complement strand
CCCCAAAGAGGCACCCCGGTAACCGATTTGGAAAAGGTCGCGGTGGCGTAGGCTCGAAGCGAAAGAAGATCGTTTTCAACTTTCGCGGCATCCTCGTTGTTCCACTGGCTTTGCATATTCTAAACGTTTACGGTTTCTTGGGGTTTGAGGGCGTTAGGGTGATTTTGAGGCTAGATTATCGGGGAAAAGGTAAATTTACGCTAGGACTTTTTCCGCAATGATATGTACGAAAACGGCATTGAGGGGCTTGGAGAGATGAGGAATGGAGGTTTGCCGCGAAGGACTTAGGTATACCGTTTGCGATAGGCCGCTGGGGTCGTGTGCAAAACGCGAAGGAAAGACCGGGTAAAGTGGCTTTGATCGTAAAAGCCGCAGTCCATGGCGATTGCCGAAATAGGCGCGTCGGTTTGGCTTAGAGCGGCGCAAGACTGCTGGATACGGTAGCGATTCAGGTATTGGATGGGAGTAAGGTGAAAGCTCTTCTTGAAGTGCCGCTCAAAGGCGCTGAGGGAGAGGCCACACTCTTTCGCGAGATCCTTCAGCTTGATTTCCTGAGCATAGTTCGACGCGATGTATTGTATGGATCGATCGAGGGCGGATCGGTGGAGCGCGTTGGTGTTGCCTTCAAATTTCCGGGTTACGCCCGCCAATCCGCAGACCTTTCCCTGGCCATTGATCAGAGGCACTTTGTTGGTGATGTGCCATTGGATGAGGCGTTGTGACGTTGTGATGAGTTCCACCTTGTTTTTAACGATGTACCCCTCTTCGATCACCCGTTTGTCATCCGCGGCGTAGCTTTTCTCGATATCGTCCGCGAAGAAATCGGAATCGGGTCTCCCCACGATTTCGCTCTTGTTCTTCAGCCCCATAAAATCAGCCAGCTCCTGGTTTACGTAGACAAAGTGCCGATTGGCGTCTTTGACAAAGAATAGGAGCCCGGGAATGCAGTCGAATAGCAGTTGCCCGGTATTCACGATCCCGTTGTCCATAATGAACTGGGAAAGAGAGTCGTTGCCGTGGGATTGTTTCTTCATCCGATTCAATCTGCGCTTAAATTCGCCAAAGGCAGGTAAGCGAGATTATTGGGAGAACGAAAAAACCAGCATCATCCTAGAATCGCAAGGCGAATGATCTGGAGTTGAGATTGCATCTACGGATCACGTGGAAATTCAAAAAGCCCCGCAGCTTTGGGGCTGCGGGGCTTGAAATTCGAAATCCCCAGGGGATTTTATCCGTTGATGATCGGAATCAGCTTCTCTTGGCAGTACTTGCCGTCGTGGAGGGTGACTCCGTCTGGATCTTCGATGGCTTTGTCCGCTTCGTCTTCGCAGATAATCCAACCATCCAGGTCTTGGTCGACGAGCCACTGGGTGATTCCAGGAAAGTCGACTTTGCCTTCACCCATCAACGTCCACTCAGGATTTCCATCCCAATCTTTGTAGTGGACGTGGTTGATGAGGGAGCTGAACTCTCTCATTTTCGTGAGTGGGTCCATGCCACCATTGGCGATGTGTCCCACGTCAGGAGTCCATCCCGTCACGCTCGAATCGAGCCCGTTCAGGATGACAGCGTAGTCTTCTTCGGTGCGGTTGATGGAGGTATCGGGTGAATTCGGGTGGAAGGAACAGCGAAGTCCGGCATCGTGCGCCCTGCGGGAAACCGCGTTCACATTGGCGACGAGATTAAGGCGACGCTGTTCGAGGTCGTGACGTCCGGTTGGCATCTGAACCGTGCAAAGCGGGGATCCAGGGAATTTTTTCAGGATTTCGATCGCGTCATCGGCTTGCCGTTTCTCATCGTCGGTTTCTTCGGGGTTGTTCCAGTCGCAAACGAGAGCGATACCGGCAAGTTTTACATTATGCTGGGCGAGTTTGTCGGCGAGCTTGACGGGATCGGTGAGGTCACCCATCCAGAAATGCATCGGCTCGATGCCTTCAAATCCCGCCTTTTCAACCATCTCGATCATATGTCCCAGCTGGTTCTCGTAGGCGGCCCCGGATTCACGCATGAACCAGGTGTATACTTCTGCTCCTAATGATATGTTAGCCATATTATGTGTAATTTAGTTGGGGTGTAAGATTTGTGAAGAGTTGTTGGATACGTGTTTTTACGCGTTCCAGCCATGAGCGTTGCGAACGTCAACCATCGCGCTAAGAATTGTGTTCCAGGTAGCGGGGGTTTCCAGCATTGCGTTCGGGAACATGCAGCCGTCCCAACAAATATGCTCGATGCCGCGATCCTTGGCTCCTTCGAGCCAGTAGCCAGAGCACTTGACGATGTCTAGCTTGCCATTCGGGTCGTCTGCTGGGCAGTGCTTGCCGGTTTTGTCGTGCGAGCCCGTGCCGTGGACACTGCCATCATTCTGGGCAACGTGAAAGTCGATCGTCCAGGGACGCAGGGCGTCGGTCATCGTTTTATAGGCGGCGTCGAATTCCTCGTCGCTATAGCCTTCCTGCAAGAGGGCATGTTCGGGCGCGTTGTAGCCTAGGAGATAGAGATAAGAATGGGCCAGATCGCATTGGAATCCGAGTGTCTCTGGCATGCCCACTTCTTCGAGAAGATTGAGCATGTCCTTCCAGGAATGCATTCCCGCCCAGCAAATCTCGCCTTCGGCGGCCAAGCGCTCGCCATGGTCGGCGGCGATTTTGGCGGCTTTCTTGAAGGTGTCGGCGATGCGCGCTGTGTTGGCCTTGGGATCTTCGCGCCATTTCTCGATACCGCCCTCGGCGGAGTCGATACGGATGACGCCATACTTGCGCAGGCCGTGGTCATTGAAGATTTTGGCGATGCGGCAGGCCTTTTCGACCGCCGTCAGAAACTTTTCTTGCTGTTCGTCATCGCCCATGGCGGAGTCACCAACGGTGCCAGGCCAGACGGGAGCTACCAGCGATCCCACGGTGAATCCGTGACCGGCGATCTTGTCAGCGATTGCCTTCAGTTCGTCGTCGCTGGCGTCAGGATCGGTGTGCGGATGAAACAGGAAGTAGTCGATGCCCTCGAACTTCTGTCCGTTGACTTCGGCGCCCGCTGTTAATTCCAGCATGCGATCAAGACTGATGGGTGGTTCGGCACCTTCTTCGTCGCCGCCTTTACCGACGAGTCCGGGCCACATGGCGTTATGGAGTTTGGGATAATTCATAAGGTATTTTGAAAACAAATGAGCATATTCTATTTTGGGCAACCCATATTGTAATGATTGGGCAATCCCTTGTACATTCTAAGCAGAAATGTCTTCAAATCTCGCAATTTGAGGGGAAAGGCCTGCTTGGAACGGGTTGTTCAAACGGTCGCCTTTCCTGCGATCCGTCACTTCCAGTATTCCGTAGCCGAGGGATGGGTTTCCAGTAGAATCTCCTTGATAACGGCTTTGTCGCGTCGAGACAAGTGGCTGTAGCCCTCGTATCGGATAGTTGGGTCCAAAATGCGTTCGATTTCGGGCCAAATGTAGTCAAGCGCGTCTTGCGGCAGATCGTTAAAGGTGTCGGTGTAGACGATGTAACTGAAAGGATAGCGGAACATGCGGCGGTTTGCCCTCAATTGGTAGAGTGACCTCCCTTTGGAGTCTTTGGGTTCCCGTGCGTGGAAAGTCTGGGCGAAGGCAGAGTCAGAGATCTCGATCTTCGGAATATCGGCTTCGTCGGCGAAGAACATATATTTAAGGACCTTGTCGCTCGCATGCTTGATCCGTCGCGCGGTCGAATCCGAAATGGGGTCGTCGCGCTTCAGTAGCTCATCCATGACTTTCTGGTCGTGGAAGGCGCGTCGGGTCGATATCACGAGATCCGCCAGCAGGGTGTGCAGTTTGGCTTGGTGAGCGAGAATAAGATGGGCGACGATGTCGCTCCCTTCGGATGGGTATCCACGGTTCGGTACATCATCAGCGGTAAAGACGGATCGGAATTCAGCTCCGGAATCTGTTTCGTTGTAGACGATGTTCCCCATGTGCTCTACGGCGCTCCCCGTGACGAGCCATCCACCCCAACGCTCATGAATAGGCGTGGTTTGGTCGACCACTCGAGTCCCGGCTTTGAATATCGGCTGGCCCGACAGATCCGGATACACCGAACGAACAAGGTGCCCGGGAACATCTCGAGTGAAGGACCCTCCGTGGCACTGTAGGCAGTCATGGTTCTCACGGATCAGTTGTGGCCGATCCTCAAACATCTCGACTACATAGAAATTCGTGCCCGTCTCGGGGCTCGGAACAGATACCTCAAGAATGTCCCCTCCTGGTACCCATCCTACGTAGATCTCATCATTGAAATAGATTGCTCGCGGGTTCTCCGGTCGGATGCGGCTCGCCTGTAGACTTGTTTTCGAAAAGACGAGGGATTGGGAAGAGGCGGGAATATCGAAGGCTTCGAGAAAGTCTTCGAGAAAGGAGCTCGGTCCCGAGCGTTCCCATCCTTCCAGATTTTCGGGATTGGCGAAAAAGTCGGCTAATTGATCAACAGCTTCGCTTTCGTAATAGCTGATGGGAGCGGACTCGTAGGCTTTTTGGGCTGTTGCTATGACAGGGAAAACCAAGATCGAGAGAAGAATTGGATGGAGTTTCATATCGAGGGTAGGGCTGCTTGTCCTGAAGCAGCCGAGTCGGGCGATGTGTAAAACGGCTGCTGGGGGACAGGCAGCCTTATCTTTTGGCTTACTGGATGGATTTCGAGAATACTCGACATGACTCTTTCTCTAAAGAGGCAATGAGAAGAATCAAGAAGCCAGTTGATCAAAATTGACCTGGATCAAAGAACTCACGGGGTAATCGGGGTGACGCCCCCGCGGGTGAGTGGGCTATCGACCCTTATTTGAGTTTAGCGATCGTGATAGTTCTGAGACAATCGTCTTGTACTCGGGCAAGTTGGCGAGGTTGCGGTTTTCGTCCGGATCTTTGCTATGGTCGTACAGCATGCGGGACACGACTGAGCCTTTTCCTGCTCCTTGGCTAGAAGTGTATTCGGTATAACGCCAGCGGTCGGTTCGAATGGTGTCTCCGTTACGAAATCTTCCGATGGCGAATCCTTTTCCCTCGAGCGAGGAGTCGCGAATTAGGGGAACCAGACTTTGGCCTTCAAGATGATCAGGGCTGTCAATACCGGCCAGTTCGCAGAGCGTTGGGTAGATGTCGATAAATTCAGCAAGAGCATGGGTTGAGTTTCCTTGGCTAGACTTCGCTTGTTGCGGAGTGCGGATGATCAGTGGGGCCCGCATCGATGTTTCGAAGGTGCAGTGCTTGCACCAGAGCGTGTGTTCCCCGAGATTCCATCCGTGGTCGCCCCAAAGCACGACAATCGTGTTTTCGGAAAGACCTGTTTCGTCTAGAACGTCCAGCAATCTGCCAATTTGGGCATCGGTATACGAGACGCAGGCATAGTATCCACGAATCAATGTCCGAGCCATTTCGTCGGAAACGGGACCCGTTTTCGGGACAGCGGCGTAGTTTCTTAGTTCGCCGAAATTGTGGATGGCTTCTTCGGGTGCACCTTGCGGGACGAAGTAGTTTTTTGGCAGATCGATAGGTGTATCGTCATAGAGATCCCAATACTTTTTCGGAGCATTGAAGGGAAGGTGGGGCTTGAAAAAACCGACAGCCAAAAAGAAGGGCGACTTTTTTTCGGCGAGCCTGCGAATGCGTTGGATCGCTTCATTTGCGACTTTACCGTCGCCCAAGGCGTCGTCATCCACATCGAAAGACGCAAATGGAAGTCGCTTGTTTCTGGATTGTTCGGTCAAAGCTCCTAGGTCAGACGGGTTGGTCCAGCCCTTTATCTTAGCGTGGATTTTGGGATCGTCCCGATTGGGTCTCCAAGGGGCTTCGCTCCAACCTTCCGACTGATCCGTAGGATAATGGAGGATTTTGCCAAGGCTATGAGTTTCGTATCCATTGTTTTTGAAGTGTTGGTGAATGGCGGTGGTTCCAGGAGAATCCTCATCAATTCGAGCGGTGTAACTAACGAAGCGATTTGGACTGGGCCGCTGTCCGCTGAATAGGCTGGCTCGCGATGCGCCGCAAGTGGGAACCATGCAATAGGCCCGGTCAAATCGGGTGCCGCTTTTTGCGAGCCGGTCAATGTGGGGTGAAATGATTTGGGATTGTTGGTAACTGCCAAGTTCAGGCCTCAGGTCGTCTACTGCAATGAATAGCACGTTGGGGCTATCGGGAGCGGCATAAAGCGAAGTAACGCCGATTGCTAAGCTGCAAAACTGAATTATTTTAGCTAGTGTTCCCATATGGTATTGGGCTAAACCGTTCTACAAAGCGGGTCCCCAGCGCTCGGTTTGTGTACGTTTGAAATCAACCAGTGTATCATTCGATTGAGGACGACCTTTGCGACTGGTTCCCCGTGAAATCACTTTGTCGAGGTTTCGAGTGAGGCGCTGAACGATCTCGGGATTGTCCTTCGCCACGTTTGTCGTTTCGGCGACATCCCTATCGAGATTGTACAATTCAACAATGGTGGGTTGACCTCGCGCTTGGGTGAGCGTCCCTTCTTGGTTTAGATAGACGATTTTCCAAGGTCCCTCCTGATAGCCGAATTCCCCGCCCGTCGATTGGCTGACCACGTGGTTGCGAGTTGGTTTTTTCTTCTTGCCCAGTAGTTGGGGAAGAAAGGAGAGACTATCCTCAGCCACATCGGCTGGGAGCCTCTTCCCAAGGATTTCCGCGCACAAGGCGAAGGTGTCGTTGAGGCTGAGAATCTGATGATTCTCGCTTCCTGCGTCAACTTTGCCGGGCCAGCGGACTAGGTAGGGAACGCGGTGCCCGCCTTCCCACACATTGCTTTTGTGACCACGAAATTCGCCGCTTGGCTTATGGCCAGCGTCGAGAAGTTCCTGCAATCCGGTGTAGTGGCTATGTCCATTGTCTGCGGTAAATATAACGATCGTATCTTCAGCGATGCCGGTTTGGTCGACGGCCTCGATAACTTTCCCCGCAGACCAGTCCGTCTCCATTACGAAATCCGCGATGTCATTGATTCCACTCTTCCCCTTGAAGCGTTTGGAAGGGACGACGGGTTCATGAGGAGAGGTCATGGAAAAGAAAAGAAAGAAGGGCTCTTCGTTTTTCGCATTCTGGTGAATGTAGTCGACTGCCCTATTGGTGATCTCGGGGAGTATCTCATCGAATTTCCAGCCCGGCGCGATGGGTGAACCTGCGAAGCCTTGTGGCATGACGGTTCCCTCGTTGGGGTCGTATTCATATTTTTCCGTCGGTTGTACGACCACACGATCGTTCTCGATAAAGGTGAAGGGAGCAAAATTGGGGACGTGGGTGCCAAAGTAGTAGTCGAATCCGCGAGTAATCGGACCGTCCTTGATGGGTTGCGTGAAATCCCAATTCAACTTCATGAGACCGTTTCGCTGCTCTATCATATGGCTCGGTTGGTCGCCGGCCCAGTTCCATCCGAGATGCCACTTCCCAATACAAGCCGTATCGTACCCTTGTTGTTGAAGAAAACCAGGAAGGGTTAGCCGATCCTTGGATATTAAAGGAGGTTCATAGCAGGCGAGCACCCATTCCTGAAGACGGGTTCGCCAGGCATAGCGACCCGTGAGCAATCCGTAGCGCGAAGGCGTACAGCAAGCCGTGTTGGCATGAGCATTGGTAAAGCGCTTCGATTCCGCGCTGAACTTGTCAAGGTACGGCGTAGCGATCTTGTTGTCCGGATAGTGGGCCTTAATGTCGCCCACGCCGAAATCGTCAGCTAGGATGATGACGATATTCGGTTTCGAGGCCGATAGGTCGGCCACAAAAATGATGGAGAGAAGAAGTAGGAATGTACGTGTTTTCAAAAGAGGTAAGCTGTATTCAGTTTATAGATTCGTAAAAACGCTTTATCGTGGGCTTCCCTTTTAGGTAGCCGAGCGATCGGAGAAACGCGTCCATCTCGGTGACAGTCGCGATAAACATGGCGTTGTCGCCTCGGCCAAAGTTGAAGAACCCGTGTCCTTGTCCCTGATAGGTCACGAGCTCGCATCGATTGCCCAGGCTCTTGGACTTTTCGGTAAAGAGTTCCACCGATTTGTGGGGAACCGTGGTGTCCGCGTCGCCATGGAAGATGATCGCCGGTGGTTGGCTCGAGCCGATGTTGTGGTAGGGAGAAAAGGCCTTTGGCGAGACCCCAAAACGT
>CALDFV010000077.1 GCA_937942145.1 uncultured Opitutaceae bacterium | reverse complement strand
AGGGAGATTTTCTTCCTCGTGAGCATGACCATCGGCAATACTTGAGCCATAAACGATCATGGAGCTATCGAGGGTGCTGGTGCCATCGGCATTCTTGAGCTCTTTCAAGCGACCCAGAAAATACGCGAGCTGCGAGTGATGCCAGCGAGTTACCGAGTTATACATGCCAAGCTTCGACTTGGTGCTGTCCCACTTGGTCTTGCCATCGTCGTCCTCGGTGCGGCCACTGGCATCTTTCCAATGCGATAGCGCATGCCAGGTCCCTTTCACGCCGGGAACAAAATCGAAGTAGCGATTGCTCTGCCCGTGATCGAGCATGAAGGTCGAGACTCGAGTGGCACCGGACCAAAATGAGAGAGCCATCAACTCGAGCATTTGGCGAACATACTCCTGGTGATCAGCGGGAATCCCCGCGGCGGGCCGGGTCAGAGTATCGGTCAGCGCCTTATCGTCTGCAATTCGTTGGGTCTGCTCTTCCGCGAAATCGAGGCGCTTCTCCACGGCGCGCACCGCGTCGAGGTATTCATCGATCTTACGAGTATCCGCTTTGCTCGCGCGACGTTTCAGAGACTTCGATTGCTCTAGGACGAGATCAAGAACACTGCGATTTAAAAAACCCTCACTCGCCCGCCGAAAAAGCTTATCAAAGATGGCCCGCGGCATGGTCTCACGAGCCGCAGGAACATCACGACGCGTCCACGAAAGACAATTGCGCGGCAGACTTCCGGAGAAACTCCCCTCGCCTGCAGTACTCAATTCCAAGGAAGGTAAAGGCGTCGAATCGCTCAGATGCTTTGCCACAAGTTGATCCACGGAAGGAGCCCCCACGTCATTCTTGCGATGATCATACGAGCCGCCAGTCAACCAGGTCGCCGTTCCCGCTCCATGACCATTGCCACGGGGAGTCCACAAATTCTTGGTCACGACGAGGTCATCCTTAAATTCCTCAAGAGGTGCCATCCAACGATTGAGTTTTTGCAACTCCCCAGCAGGGCCGACCTTCTCGGGTTCCCAACTTCCTTCGGCACTTCCATTGGGAAAGTAGAGATAGGCCAATCGCGGTGGCACTCCGGGTTTGCCAAGAACTGCCTCCGGGGCCCCAAAACTCTCCATGGCAGGAAGTGAAAGACAGGCTCCCATTCCTCTCAAAAATGCGCGGCGGTTTGGATTACTCTTCATTGGATTTTCCCACGGAAGCGGGAGGTAGACGTTTCATTATAAAAGGATCACTCGCAGTGATAGCGAGCACCAAATCACCGAAGCGATATCCGGTCGGTTTCAGTTTCTCGGCGATTTCTCTCACTGTAGCTTCATCGTAAAACTCGAGCTGCCGACCCAAAGCATAGGCCAACATCTTTCGAATGACCTGCGCTCCGAGGTCATCCAGACGCTCATCAATCAAGGCAAGCTTAAGTCCAGCCGGGCCTCGAAATTTTGCGCCACTTGGTAAAGTCCCACGATCATCAATCCCGCCACGCCATTGACCAAATTCCGCGTAGCTTTCAAGAGCAAATCCGAGTGGATCCATTTGGGAATGACACCCAGCACATCGGGCTGATTCCCGATGGACTTCAAGTTTACGACGCAAGCTGGTTGCGGCCCTGCGCCCACGGCCTTCCACATCAATTTCTGGAACGTCAGGTGGCGGTGGTGGCGGTGGTGTTCCTAAAAGAGTATCAAGAATCCACTTCCCGCGCACCACTGGACTGGTGCGATCGGGGAAAGAGGTGGTTGCCAGCACACTGGCATGCCCAAAGATACCGCCACGTTGCTTGGTCTCCAAAGACACCCTGCGCATTTTGTCCCCTTCAATCCCTCTAATTCCGTAGTGACGGGCTAACTCAGCATTCAGAAAGGTATAGTCCGCATTGATCAATCGCACCACCGGAGCATTGTCCATCACCAGCGAGTGGAAGAAGTGTGCCGTCTCGGCACGCATTGCCGCCATCAAACTTTCGGTGCACCAGGGATTATCAATCGGGTCCTTACGAATCCGCGGGCCAACGTCGTCAGTGCTCAGCCACTCGGCCGCAAATATTTCTCCCAGCGAGAGACTACGAGGGTCAGCAAGCATTCTCTCTACATGAGCCTCACGATCTGCAGAATCGGAGAGCTTCCCGGCCGCAGCGGCGTCTAGAAGTTCATCATCCGGTGTGGAGGCCCAAAGGAAATAAGAGAGACGGGTCGCTAGGTCAAAATCGCTTACTTCCTGATCTTTGGCGGTGGCTACCGAATTCTCAACGCGCAGCAAAAAATTAGGTGAAACCAAAATCGCCTTAAAGGCATTCGCCAAGGCCTCGTCCTGAGATTTCTTCTTTTCCAACTCCGCCTCATAACGTGCAGTGATCTTTTTGGTTTCAGTATCAGTCGGTGGTCGGCGATAAGCACGGCGCATCATTTCCGTAATCGCCGTCGCCGCATCTCTAGAACTCCCCAGCAGCTTCTTCCACGCTTTTTCATCCGCTCTTACTTCGTCAATGACTCCTTCGGCAGAGGTGAAGTAGCGATCAAGATGCGCGGTCTGCAGAAAGAGAGTATTGGCACTATTTGAAAATCCACTGGTCCCGCTGAAATCCATTGGAAACTCATCAGCTGGACGCAGATCCAGCCCCACGAGATCACGAATGGTGCGATTATATTCCTCCCTCGTGAGACGCCGGGCCGGAACATAGCCAGGATTGCGCACCTTTGCGTAATCAAAGCCACCAATCTCAGCCGCCAGCCACGCCCGCAATTTGAGGCGATCGGAATCAGCCGGCTGCGACTTCTTCTTGGGAGGCATGTCTCCCATCTTCACGCGCTCCGCTACGTTTTCCCACAGGAGCCGATTTCGAACCAATGGTTTTTGCGCAAGCGCCGATTCCAAATCGATATCACCCTTTGCAGTCGCGCTATCGTGACAATCAAAACAGTAGGTCTCGAGCATCGGGAGAACTTCTTTTTTAAAATTGAAGGTAATCCCGTGAAGCTCATCCTTCTTCCCGGTTCCCCCACTGGGAGCAGGTGTGTAAACCGGCCCAGAAATCTCCTCAGCTTCCATCTCTTCTTCCTCGTCCTCCTCATCGACGAAACCGAAATCCCTCAAGGTCTCTTCAAATCGCTCACGCAACGCCATCTCTGAATTCTTGAGGCGCCACTCTAATTCCTCTTCTATTTCGTCAGCCGCCTCAGGAAAAAGTTTTATCTCCATGCGGTCCATTTTGTTTTGCAACGCGATCTGGTTTTTCAGCAAACGAAGCAAAGCAATCTCTCCCTCATCTTCGCCGATTTCCTCTTCCCCAAATTGCAAGACGAGGA
>CALDFV010000076.1 GCA_937942145.1 uncultured Opitutaceae bacterium | reverse complement strand
CCGCTTGTATCCATCTTCTTTAGTAGATCGATCATATCCTAGGTTCGGCACCTTTCTCTTATTCGAATGGTCTCTCGAATCCCGATCAGCAAGTTCACGAACCTTAATCACATTCTCGGCCTGCTTTCTTTCGCTCAATTGAAGCTTCTCAGCTTCCAATCGTTTTTCGATTTCAACTAAAGCTTCCCGCTCCTCTCGCTCAAGCGTTACCCTTAAAGCAGCTTGCTTGGCGATCTCCTCACCTCGGAGCTTATCTTCGATCTCTTTACGAGCCTGCTCACTCTCCAATTCAACACGCTTTTCCATTTCCGCTTTTGCCAAACGCTCTCTTTCGTCCAATCGATTGTCTATCTCCTTCCGAGCAGCCCGAGCTTCTTCCGAAATCTCCTTTTCAATTTTCTTCTTCGCGGCCAATTCCTCTTCATTCAACTTTGCCAGGATCTTGTCCTTAGAAGCCTCTTCTTTTTCCCTTAACTCAGCCTGAATTCTTTCAAACTCCCATTTCTCTTCATCCTCGAGGCGATCCTGCAACGCTTCTGTCGCCAGGCGCTTTTCAGCCGCTACTTTTTCCCGGAGGGCACCAAACATCGCTTGTTCTTCAGCCAGGAGCCTTCCTTTCAACTCCCTTTCGGACGCTACCAGCTCTTCCACTATTCTCTTCTCAATTTCGAGCTGAATAACCCGTTCTTCTTCCGCCAACTGCTTGGCTAACTCCCTTTTCGCTTTTCGCTGCTCTTCCTCTCGCTGTTTTTCGAGTTTTTCTTCCGCTGAACGCAGTTTCTTGTCCAGCCGCGCCTGTTCTGCTTTTTGAACCACCAGAAACTTTTCAGCCAAGTGCTTAATACGTTGATCCGCCGCCAGCCTTTCTGCTTCCTCCCAGTCGCGCTTTGCGATTTCCGCATCCCTCTCTAGCTCCGACTGGCTTGATTTCATTTTCTCCTCCGCATCCGACCTCTGTTGCACCCGACCCGAGGTCGCTGTGATATGGGAACGCGTCTTTTTGTCCGCACTACGCATGATCGAGGGACCACAAGCCATCAGCAGCACAAACGCCGCCAATAAGAACTTGGTAGTTTTCGGGTAAGATTGAGATTTTAATGGGTTCATAGAGTAGTTTCCTCTGTCTTCGCGTAGGTACTCTCGTCTGTTATCTATCGACTTCCCGAATGCTCTCCTTGAGCCATTTTGGCGTTAATCCAGTCCAGCAATTCAGCTGGCCTCTCACCTTGTTTCAAACGATAGGTTTCCAAGAGGTCCTCGAGCGTGTGGATATCGGTTTTTCCCGCCCGCGCATCCTCGAATTCATGGTTGTGAGCGGATATTAACACCGGATCGCCATAATTCTCGAGACATGCTCGTGTCTGGGCCCAAGCGGCATAGGGCCTCGAAAGCGACTCTTCGTTCAAGGCTGCCAACTCCACTGCTTGGTCAATAACAGCGGGATCGCACAGCGGAAAGTTGATATTAAAGTTCACGTGTACGTCGCATGGATAGTGCCGCACAAGATGCTGAAACACCGGAATCGAGGGCACATCGTCCAATACAAGCTCATCGGGTCGAGCTAGCACTGTAGCTCCGAAATCGAGTGCCACTCTAGCGATCAGTTCGCTTTCAGTCGAAACGACAATTTCGTCGACTCGTTTCGCCTGACGCAATTTTTCAATACCCAAGCCCAGAAGCGGCTTCCCCTCAAATGGCAGCAAGTTCTTGTACGCCAGCCGCTTGCTTCCCAGCCGAGCAATAATGGATCCAACTACATGCATAATCTCAGCAACATGGGCAAAAACAGGCCGAACGGCAAATAATGCCGCCCAACGGGACCCAAGAGGTTCAACGGATAGGAATTTTTAGACGAAACTCTCAATTCACCTCTGGACAGCAATTCCTAGGCCAATGTCTCTGATAGAATCTTATGTCGTTTTATGACAACAACTAAAATTAAGTAACCGAGTATTCGATTCGAGAGGATTGCATCCTCACCTGATGAGTCGTGATTTGACCGGATGATTCAGACGTCTCTTAATTTATCAATAAGTCCCGATAGCCCTCCAATGTCGAAACCGCTAACTGAAACTAATTCTTGGCTCTAGTGCTCTCACCCGCAGGATGGTTGCTACGCCCAGATTATTGGCGCCCTCCCCTGTCGGCCTTATTCTCTCCGCCCGCTCAAGAAAATTTACGGCCTCTTCACCCTCTAGAAATAGTTCAAGGGTCCCAGCGAAGAATGCCTGTTTCCACCTCTCTTGGATTGGCAACGTTCCCTTTAATTCTAAAATCTCCCTAGGATCGCTTCTAGCAGGAAAGGCCTCCTGTAGAAAAAAATCCGCTTTTCCGTACTCGTCCCGAAAAATGGCCATAGAACAGAGGGCGCAGGATGCGACCCTTGCAGAGAAACCAAAATGGTTGAACAGCTTTCCCGCCTCAGCGTCGCTGTGATTAATAATCACACTATTAACTGTGCTTCGCTGCAACCTAATATTCAGAGAGAGACTCTGAGGATAGGCATATTGCCTGTATCGTATGCACGGTAACATTTTGATTCTACCACTGGATCGCAATACTCTCAAATTAAAGTCTAGATCCTCTCCGGTTGGAAGCGCTGTGACATACCTCACTTTCTTCGCAACTTCAGTTCTTACAGCGGGCCAAGCTGGAACCGGCAGGTAGTTTCGCTCGAAGGTTCGAAGCATTGCTCCAGGATCCAACATAAAATCTAGCATATTAATTATGCATATCCATTTATTGTATACATTACATCAATCATCCGGGCGTGCAGCAATCGGTCAACTTCCGCTTTCTTAGCCACAAGACACGAACTGGATACATTTCCCATACGATCGCTGGCTAGCCAGCGATCGGCTCTACCTTCAAGATCAGGAAGCGTGTCCCTTTCTTCGTGGACTGGGCTGAACGAAATAGAGATCCCCTCGGAGGCGGCACTGATGCCATTGACGACTTGCACACTCCCCTTTGACTACAACCAGTCGCACCACTCAACCATTCCAAGTCGAATCGTATCTTCACGCTAAGGACTGAATAAATAGAACGCTGGTTGGGTCATTAAGCTCAATGCAATTTCGATGCCCCCTAATTTCTTTCGCAAGCCCTCCGCTCTTATGAGGAAAGAAAGGAACCGTACCTCCGAGCCATCAACCAAATCCCGAATACAGGCTGAACATTAAGAATTCTCCTTGCTTTCATGTGGCATTAATCAGGTTATCAAACGCTGTTATTCGCCGAGGTTCAGACTCAGCGATGAAATTTGATCCGCTCCTCATTCACGCCGCTCAAGAATTGCTATTTTAGAAAAACGTCACCAACCTCCTCACCCAGTTTCATTTCACCATTAAATGCCCGATTCGTTCATAGAGGATGCTGCAACAACGCCTGGTTTGGGGGCGGCTGATGAGCTCGCTAAGTTCAAGACGCTGACGAACGCACTCCTCGAGTCTTCTTCGGAGGGCATTATCGTTCTCGATCGGTTTGGTAAAGTAGAACACCTCAACCAAGTGGCTCAGAACCTTCTCGGGTATGATACGGAGGCCGCTCTAGGGAAGTCCATCAACGACATCTTTAACGCTTTCGACCCGGTTACGGATGAACCGATTGAGCTCTCTTCAGATCGCTTCCGCATCCCACAACTCTCATCCACTCGGGCAATCATCGAAAAACCAGACGGATCTCGAGTCTCAGCCGCATTCCAGCTCAAGCCCCACGCTAACCCCCTAAAGCGAGAGCTTTCGGGTGCCTTGCTTTTCCTTACCGACCAGAGCCACACCGAGTCTACGGAAGCACAGATCCGCCTGATCGCAACCGCCTTAAAGAGCATCGGGGAAGGTGTCATTATCACCGACAAGAACTGGGACAGAGGCGATGCTCGCATCCTTTATACCAACGACGGCTTCACCGAAATCAGTGGCTACACAGAAATGGATGTCGTCGGCAAAGGTATCTCGCTCCTCCACGGCAAAAATACCGACCACTCGATCATCGAGGAGATGATCCTCGATATCCGCGATGGAAGAACCGCCGCAGGAGAAATGGTTGGCTATAAGAAAGATCGTTCCGAATTCATCATGGCTTGGAAAGTCTTCCCCGTTTTCGGTTCTCAATCGGAAATTACGAATTACGTCGTCATCCAGCGCGATGTCAGCCAGATCCGTCGTCTAGAACAGGATCTCTTTCAATCTCAAAAGATGGAAGCAGTGGGTCGCCTAGCAGGGGGGATCGCTCATGATTTCAATAACATCCTGGCAGTCGTCCTATCGTTCTCCGATCTCATCCTCGAGAACAAGGACGAGAACGACAGCGACACCAAATATCTGCGAGAAATTCGCAAAGCCGCGGAACGTGCGACCGACCTCACCCAGCAGCTTCTCTCGTTCAGCCGCCGCAACAAGAACCTGAAGCCAGAGGTTCTAGACGCGATCAAGGTGACCAAAGACATGCAGAAGATCCTCCGCCGCCTTATCCCGGAGGACATCGAGTTTGATCTGCGATTCACCGACCGACCCGTTTTCGTCAACCTGAACCGAACCGCGCTCGAACAAATCCTCATCAATTTCACCACCAACGCTCGCGACGCCATGCCGGACGGAGGAAAAATTTCCCTTTCCGTTTCAGCCTGCTCGGCCGAGGAGGCCGCCGAGTACCTGCCCGAGCACATCGAGACGCGCCCCTACATGATGCTCAGTTTTCAGGACAGCGGCATGGGAATCGACGCCGAAACGCAAAAGCACATTTTCGAGCCCTTCTTTACCACCAAAGACACCGGCAAGGGAACCGGACTCGGACTATCCACCGTCTATGGGATCGTCCGCCAAGCCAACGGCCACATCGAACTCGCAAGCGAAACCGGCAAGGGTACCCTGTTCCGTATTTTCCTGCCCAAAGTCGCGTCAAAAGATGTGGAAAGCGAAGACGAGGCGGAAATCACGCCCCCCACCAATCTTAAATCCAACGAACGCGAAACCATACTGGTCGTTGAGGACGACGAGACTATGTGCGACTGCATCTCCGGTCTCCTCGTCTACCACAACTACGAAGTCTTCTCCACCAACCTGGCCGAGGACGCTCTCGAGTTCTTCGAGGAGTCCAATTCGAATATCGAGCTTCTGCTCACCGATCTCATTCTCCCGAAAATGCGCGGCTCCGAGCTGGCAGAGCGCCTTATAAAGAAAAACCCGGAAATGAAAGTCATATACATGACTGGCTACTCCGAAGAGGTCTTTTCCCAATTTAATCTCCCCGAAGGGGCAACGGTGCTGAAGAAGCCCTTCTCGCTCAAAGGCGCCCTTTCCGCGGTCCAAAAAATTCTCGCCAAAGACGCTAAGTCTTAGCGAGCTCAGTCAGAGGTAAAGACCGACGGCCCGGGCGCTCCGCATCTCTGCCGTTTCAGGTTTAAGAATTGGGAAGATTGAGCCCGCCGTGCAATTCCGCGCGGGCGCCGCGCCGCGACTTACCCTTCTTCCCTTTGAAATCGGCACTGCGGCACGGTGCAAGCCCTACGACAAAACCGGCACTCCCGCATACCGGCGGAGTCCGAGATCTGCAATGTGCCCCGCCCCAACCACTTACCATCCGCTTAAGAATCGGTAAAACCATTCACCCGTAGCGTCTTCTACAGGCAATTGACTAAAGCGTAACCCGTACTCCGACGATGGGAAAGGTGGACCCTTCTCCGGGTCTCTGACCTCCTACTTTCCAGAATGCAGTGGCCCGAAGAAGCAATCGTTCAACTCGAGGACATCGTCACCCAGCTAGTCGGCGAAACGCACCTCGCTCAGCCAGAGTGCGATGAGGGCCTGTTGCCTATTCTCAATCTAGTCGATTCACTATCTTCAAATCTACCTGAAGATCCCCATATCCAAGCGATCGTCGATTCGATCGAAGCCACGCTTCATCCCCTCTTGGAAGAAGCTAAGCTCTTCGACACCCACAGCATCGAATCGCTAAAAACCGCTTCCCGAAGCCTTTCCGACCACCTGCTAGCCCTCAAGTCGTCAGGCGATGTCTCGACGCAGAAACCAACGCCCTCTCCGTTGGAAACTCCCGTCACAGACCTGGGACAGGCAGTTGAAACTTCTAAATCGGAGGCACCTCTCGCTGTAACCCCCGAGCCCATTCGCCTAACCGGGGACCAGATCGTCCTTTTTGACAAACTCGCTCACCAATTCTCGAACGAACTCCTCTTAACCGAAAGCGGTAGCGACGAGGGAATCCTTCCAATCTACAGTATACTCAACGAATTCCAAAGCGAGTTCGAGTCGATCCCTTTCGTTCGGAGTTCTCTCGAATCTGTGCTGTCCCTAATGGATCAGCTAGTCGACAACGCCCAAGCGTTTGAAGACGCGTCGCTCGCCCTGCTAACAGAGTTCAACTTCTGGCTCGAGACGGCCCGCTCGGACGTATTCCAAGGCGAAGCTCCCCCCATATTCGAAGGTCAGCTCCCCACCCCACAGACCAGCGAATCAACACCCGACCCTACCTCGACCCCACCGAGTCCGGCCAACTCGTCCGATCCTTTCACCGAATTCGACGTGGTTCTGGACCTGAACCTCGAGGAAAATCAGGAACTCCTTTCCGAGTTCCATATCGAAGCGGTCGATCATCTCGGACAGATCGAAACGGCCGTCCTCGAACTGGAACAAGAGTCTTCTTCAAAAGAGGCCATCGACTCGATGTTCCGTTCCTTCCACACGATTAAAGGAGTCGCTGGATTCCTGAACTTGGTCCCCGTCAATCGACTCGCCCACGAAGTTGAGTCGCTCATAGACTTAGTCCGACAAAGCAAGATCCCCATTTTCACCGGCGTCATCGACCTCGTGCTCGATAGTAAGGATATCCTCGAGTGCCATATCGAACAGATCTCCACCGCGCTGAACGAGGGAGCCACACCCATCGAAGTGATTCCCGTCAGTCCACTAATGAATCGAGCCCGTTCGGCCATGGAGGGACCCGAGCAATATGCCCAACAATTGGGCGTTTCTGTGGATTCAGTTTCTTCTCAGGACCGATCGGGTTCCCCAACAAAAGCGCCGCAGAAGAAGACTCCCGAAACCTCCTCGATTCGGGTCAGTACGTCCAAGCTAGACAACCTCATGGATACGGTGAGCGAACTGGTCATCGTCTACAGCCAAATTAAGGAGCGTACAAAAAAGGGCGCCAACGACCCCAATGCCCTTGAGCAGAGCCTAGCCCAACTCTCCCGAATTACCAAGGATCTACAGCAAACCTCTACTTCTCTCAGGCTAGTACCCATCAAGTCCACTTTCCAGAAAATGAGCCGCATCGCTCGCGACACCAGCGCTCAGGTGGGGAAGAAGTCGGTATTCGAAATATCGGGCGAAGACACCGAGATCGACCGCAAGGTCGTCGAAGAAATCGGCGACCCGCTCGTGCACATGATCCGAAACGCCATCGATCACGGCCTCGAGTTGACCGAAGACCGGCTGGCCTGCGGCAAAAACGAAGCCGGCAAAGTAACCCTCAAAGCCTATCGCAAAGGAAGCAACGTCGTCATAGAACTAGCCGACGACGGACGGGGGATCGATCCCAATCGCATTCTCCAGAAAGCGATCGCCCATGGCATCGTCGGAAAACACGAGTCTCTGCTCCAAGAGGAAATATTCCAGCTCATCCTCGCCCCGGGGTTTTCAACTGCGGAGGAGGTTTCAGACATCTCCGGCCGGGGAGTCGGCATGGACGTCGTCCGGCAGAATATCGAAAAGCTCCGAGGAAAAATCGAAATCGAGTCCGAACTCGGAAAGGGATCTATTTTCAGAATCCTGCTTCCCCTCACCATGGCGATCGTCGACGGGCTCATCGTTAAAGTGGGCAACGATCGATTTGTCCTTCCCGTAGCTTCCGTCAAAGTAGCCCTGCGGCCTGGAGCGGGCTCTCTCACTTTGGCTGAGGGCAACCGAGAGACGCTCCACATCCGAGAAGAGTCCTACCCTCTTTTTCGACTGCACCGTCATTTCAAAATACCCAATGCCCAAACAAACCCCGAAAAAGCGGCGGTCGTAATTGTCGAATCAAACAGCCGTCAGCACGGGTTTCTCGTTGACGAACTAGTCGGTAAACAGGAAGACGTTATCAAAAGCCTCGGCAGTCTAATGAACAAAATTCCTGGCGTATCCGGTGGGTCTATACTTGGTGACGGCACCATCGCCCTTGTCATTGACCCAACGACGTTGATCGAGGATAAGTAGGAAAAGTGTTTTCTCGGTACATGCTAAGGCATTGAGCAACTTATCCTTCTCTAGAAACTTTCACACTCGTGCGATCTGTGGTTCAAGACCCCAATCCAAGAGTCATTAACGCCATGAACTCCGCGGTAAAACCAGCTTCTCACCAATTCGAAACCGGTCCCTTCGGGACTTTGATCTGCTCCACCGGTGCCTTGTCCGTAATTGATGAATACTGTTCTGGTGGACGGTATCGCTCCTGTAATTCTCCCGACTCATCGCAAAACTTAGCCCGCCACTGGAGGTACTCCGCGAGAATGGTATCAAATTCCTCCCAACTGGAAAAACGCACCACCCTATCTTTAAAGTACTTCGACGGCCCAAACCGCTTGGCATACCAGGGAGCCACCTTGCGAAACTGTACGCAACCACGGTCCTCGCCATAAAAATCGATCATCCGTTGCAAATGTATCCGCATCAACTCTACGCGCTGTTCGAACGTCGCCTCTGGCAGTATCTCGCCAGTCCGGAGCATGTGCTCGGTCTGTTTGAAAATCCACGGATTGTAGAACGCTCCCCTACCCATGCTGACCCCATCGCAGCCAGACCTTTCCAACATCAATCGGGCCGATTCCGGAGTAGTCACGTCGCCGTTTCCAATAACAGGAACACGGGATACCGCTTCTTTAACTTTTCGGATTCCATCTAAGTTAACATTCCCAGAGAACCCTTGAGCGCGTGTCCGACCGTGTACAAAGATCGCGGATACACCGACGTCTTCCAATGCCACTGCTAGATCCGGAGCCGTTATATTGTCATCATCCCAGCCAAGACGCATTTTGGCCGTCACTGGAATGTCGAGCGCGTCCACCATCCCTTTCACCAGTCGCTGCGTCGCCTGTAAGTCCTTCATCATAGAGGACCCGCTCCCGGTTTTGGTAACTTTTTTCACCGGACAGCCCATATTGATGTCTACCGACTGAGCGCCGCGTTCTTGCACGATAAGAGCCGCATCGCGCATTTCTTCGGGCACTCCTCCGAAAAGCTGCACCGACATTGGCTGCTCTCGCGGGTCCGTCGCGATCATCTTATAAGCTACTGGTCGCTTTTCCAGAAGGGAGCGGGCATTGACTAAATCGGTGGTGACTAGACCCAGTCCTCCCAAGGACTTAACCGTCAAACGAAACGGGAGATTTGTATATCCCGCCAAGGGCGAGAGAAACAAATTGGATTCAAGCTCTAGGTTTCCCAGTTTCATTATCGAACGAATTGCCGCCTCAGATGGACAACGAGGAACACGAAAGGAATTATTTCCGCATGAAAAGCCTTTTCAGTCGTATTAAGAACGGTCGAAGTCAATTCGTAGGACCAGCCCTCGCACTGTGCCGCGTAGTCAGATCAGAAACCTTTGCTCTTGCACTGCGGCGTATCGTAATCGCGAGCCCTACGATCGGATGAAAGTTCATACCCTGTGGGAGCGGTTTCATACTGCGCTTGAGTCAGCCCAAAATCGCGGGATAAACCCGCTCCTACGAGCTGCTAACGTTTTTGGAAAACGGATGAGGCAAACCGAACGCTACTTGGGCAAGATATACCCGAACTAGATTTTAACGTCCAACTTGGCCAGAGCCGTCTTGAGGCTCGGGTCCATTGGGTGGCCATTGTAAAGAACCGTACCGTCAGGAGCGACTAGGATCATGCGAGGAATCGAGTTGATCATGAGTAACTGGCTCAGTGGTCGGTCCTCCGGTTCCAACAGCCATGGCATCAGTTCCATCTTGTGCTCTGCCCGCGTCTTCTTCGCTTTGCCTACGGGATCGTCTGCATCGGTGTTCATTCCCGCTACCACGATTCCCTGACTCGGTAGCGATTCGCCTTTCGTGCGAAGCTCCGGCATCAGTTGTATGCAGGGCCCGCACCAGCTTGCCCAAAAGTCAATGAGCATGGCCTTGTTTCCCGAGAGCCACTGCGACAAAGGCTTTTCCTCGCCATCCGCGCTCGCGATGACTAAATCCATGGGGATTCGCAGATTTGCCATGGCGGCTTCTTGAACTTCCTTTTGCCGCACTTCCGTCATCAACTGGATCAGACCGAAAGCCTGTGTGTACTCCGGCGCATTAATAAATGACTTGGCTGCCTGCTTTTCAAATTCGGGCATGTCCGTGGCTTCATAGGCCTGAATGGCACGGATCGAAGCTACCAACCCTATCAGCTGACGCTCGGAGTGGAACGAATTGGCCATGCCATACTCCAGTTCTCCGGAAACCGCCTCCAGCTCGTCCAAATGCTTGTACAATTCAGGCATATTGCCCATGGAAAGGTAATGGATGGTCTGGGCCTCGACGAGAAACGCCTTCTCGACTTCTTCCTCTACGGCCCGTGCGTACGCCTCTTCCCACGATACCGCAGGATCGCGTGCTGCTTCGTACAAATGGTCCTTAGCAGAGTGCGAGTGATCTCCATGGTCCTGCGCCCAGAGAGGGGCCAACAAACTTAAAGCCCCCGCAACAAGGCAACTACGCAGATTGAATGTCATACTCCAAATACGACCCGCACCGCCCCTTGCATGCAAGCCGATTCGCCCAAGGATTCCTAGCCGACTAGTAAGGACGCAAACGGAACCTCAGTAAATTCCTGCATCGTAAGGTAGGGCTGACTGTCCCTCGTCAGCCAAGTTTTACCATAGCTAATTCCGGCTGCTTAAGGCTTCGACCGTGCGCTCAGTCGAACAGATAAGCAGCCCTACCTCTAAGATCCAGCTGTGCCAAAAAATAAGCCAAATTTACAGCAGTCCCTCCAAGACCGGCAACTTGAGGTCAACGACCAGCGGTCGCCCGCTTGTTTCCCCCTCCATCAAAATCCAATTTATCACGCCGTAGCCTTACGTTAAAGCGGATCCGTGGCCAAAAAATCTCAACCAAATCCTGTTCGCAATCAATTCAGCCTTCCTTATCAAGATTCGATTCGACACATTCAGACAATGCCGGCTTCGCCACAAATGGAACGCGCTCGTGAGATCCTGAAACGCTATTTCGGGCATGACACGTTTCGCCCGTTGCAAGAAGAGATCATATCGGAATCCCTCGAAGGAAGAGATGTTTTCGCCCTCCTTCCTACCGGCGGCGGAAAGTCGCTCTGCTACCAGCTCCCCGCCATTCTCGAGGAAGGTCTCACGGTAGTCATTTCTCCCCTGATCGCCTTGATGAAAGATCAGGTCGATGGGCTCAACGCGAACGGTATCCCTGCCACGTTCTTGAATTCTTCTTTGAATAAAACGGAGGCGCGAAAACGCTATGCGAAGCTGTTTGCCCGTGAATACACCATTTTGTACGTCGCCCCGGAGAGGCTTATGCTTTCCGGTTTTCTCGACGACCTGAAGCAATGGAAGGTTTCCCGCTTTGCCGTGGATGAGGCACATTGCATCAGCGAGTGGGGACACGACTTCCGCCCGGAGTATCGACAGCTGTCGAACTTAAGACGCCTTTTCCCCGATCTCCCTTTCATGGCGTTAACGGCTACCGCCACCGACCGGGTACGAACGGACATTCTGACCCAGCTTCGGCTCAAAGAGCCCCGCACCTTCGTAGCCAGCTTCAATCGCCCCAACCTCAATTATCAGATCGAGACCAAACAGGCGGTATTCCAGCAGATTCTGAAGTTCGTGAGCAGCAAGCCCTACGAAAGTGGCATCATCTACTGCTATTCGCGCAAGGCGACTGAAAGCCTTGCCGACCGGCTCCGCCAGAACGGCATCGAAGCCCTGCCCTATCACGCAGGCATGACGCCCCTTAAACGCGCTGAAAACCAGGAGGCCTTCATACGAGACGAGATAAAGGTCATTTGCGCGACCATCGCGTTCGGTATGGGCATCGATAAGCCGAACGTGCGCTACGTTATCCATCAGGACCTTCCAAAGAATATTGAAGGCTACTATCAAGAAACTGGACGGGCAGGGCGCGACGGTCTGCCTTCGGACTGCATTCTATACTTTAGCCCGGGAGATGTAGCCAAGCAGCTCCAGTTCATCGCCGACAAGAACAACCACAAAGAACGAGATGTCGCCACGCAGCAACTACGTCAGATGGTTCACTACTCGGAGTCCTCGGAATGCCGCCGCAAGGTGTTGCTGGGCTATTTTTCGGAGGAGTGGACAGAAGGGAATTGTGGTAACTGCGACAACTGCCGCAACCCAAAGCAAACATTTGATGGCACCCTTCCCGCTCAGAAATTCATGTCCTGCATTTTTCGCGTCAATCAGGCCAGCGGCTTTAGCGTCGGCATCAACCACATCGTTGATGTTCTCCTTGGCAGCAAGAACGAAAAAGTTCTCAAGTGGAGACACGACCGCCTTTCAACCTACGATATCGGACAGGAGTACCGACGCATGGAATGGCAGGCGTTTGGTCGTGAGCTCATCCGCAACGGATACATCGAGCAGAACGCGGAAAACCATAGTGTACTTGAATTGACGAGAAAAGGGAAAGCAGCTCTGCGGGACCGGACTCCCATCCAGCTCACCCAGCCCAGTGTGGCGAAGGCGGCTTCCCAACGGCGCCAGCCCTCCTCAACGGGAGGCATCGAATGCAACGAGGAACTATTCGCCATCCTTCGCACCCTCCGCAAAGAGCTCGCCGCAGAGCAGGGGGTCCCTCCCTATATCGTTTTTTCCGATGTCACTCTCCGCGAAATGGCCCGCGACTTCCCGATCGACGAAGGCCAGCTTTCCGACATCAGCGGCGTCGGGATAGCCAAGCTAGAAAAATACGGAGATACTTTCATCGAAGCCATAAAGGAATATTTGGATACTCATCCCGAAGCGGGTATCGATGAACTCGAACCCTCGTTCCGCTAATGCGCCACTTAATCAAATCGCTTTCCCAATCCGTCTGCCAGATAGGGCGTGACGGCCCGGCATGCCACCCTAGATTGAACCTCTTAACCGGCTCGCTGAGCCGGCGTGCCTTACCCATTCTCCACCACATAAACCTACGATGAGGGTGCCAAATGACACTACACCGCATTTGTAGATCCAACCCAACCCACTCCCGAACCCAACGAACATCAAAACTTACCAAAAAAGCCTATTCCTGTTTCGACGCGACCTGCGGGTCGATGACAATACGGGACTCAACCAAGCCCTTATTCAATCCGAAGAGGTCGTACCCGCCTTTGTCCTTGATCCCCGACAAACCGAGCCGCACGACTACCGTAGCGAACCGGGACTCTGGTTTCTACATGACTCTCTAGAGGAGCTCGATCAGGACCTGCGAGATCAGAACTCAGCCCTCTTTCTCTTCCCAGGCAAGCCACACGAACTCGTCGAAAAATGGGTCCGGAAACTCGGAATCGAAGCCATCTGGGTCAATCGCGACTACACCCCTTTTAGCATTCAGCGGGACCGCGCCCTCCTGTCGGCCTGCAAAAAGCAGGGCATCGCGTTTCACACCTGCAGCGACTTGCTTCTCAACGAACCCGAGGAGTCCCTCAAGGCGGACGGGACGCCCTACACCGTTTTTACTCCCTACTTCAATCGAGCCCGCACGATCAAAGTGGATTCCGTCAGCAAGTTGACCGCCGGAAAAGGCAGGCTCGCCTCTCCCGCAAAGTCCCTCAAAGTTGGGAAACTCCTTGAAGGACTAATCCGCGATATCCCAGAATACCCTTCCGTAAAAGGGGGTCGCAAAGAGGCCAGAAACACGCTCCGTCGACTGTCTAAGCTTTCTGACTACGCGAATGATCGCGACATTCCCTCCCTTGAATCGACCAGTCACTTGTCCGCCCACCTAAAATTTGGAACCTGCTCCGTCCGCGAGGCCTACTGGACGATTCGACGCAAACTGGATCCGGAACATCCTCTGATTCGCCAACTTTATTGGCGAGATTTCCTCACTCAAATCGCCTTCCACTTTCCACATGTATTCGGAAATGCCTTCAAGGAAAAGTACAGTAACGTCGCCTGGAAACAGGATGCCCAGGCATTCGAACTTTGGAGAGAAGGCAGGACCGGCTTTCCCATCGTCGACGCCGGGATGCGCCAGCTCAACCAAACGGGATTTATGCACAACCGCGTGCGCATGGTCGTGGCGTCCTTTCTCACCAAGGACGTTCACATCGATTGGAGATGGGGCGAACGCTACTTCGCCCAACGCCTGGTCGACTATGACCCCTGCGTCAACAACGGCAACTGGCAATGGGCGGCGTCAACCGGTTGTGATGCCCAGCCGTATTTTCGCATATTCAATCCTTGGCGACAACAAGAACGATTCGATCCAGATTGCGAATATATCAAAAAGTGGATTCCCGAACTAAGTTCGCTATCACCCCGCCAAATCCATCGCTGGGAAGGTGAGCTCGGAGTCGACTACCCGGCACCCATCCTGGACCACAAAAGAGCCGCCCTAAAAGCCAAGATGCTTTTCGATGGATTATAGCCCCAGTCGCGGCCAGTCCCCGAGCTGACTAGATCAATCCGAAACCCTGATGCGGCGACTCCTAAATCGACCGCTGCCAAAATCACCCACAAAACACCAAGCCTTTCCCAATGAAACCATTCGTATTCTTAACCCTATTACTATCTCTGCCAACACTCGGCCTGTTCGCCCGACCTAATATCGTTTTCCTCTTTGCCGACGATCAACGCCCTGACACCATCGGAGCCCACGGCAACGAACACATACAAACGCCTCATTTGGATCGACTCGCTGCCAATGGGCTTAGTTTCACCCGAAACTATTGTGCTGGCAGCTATAGTGGCGCAGTCTGCGTCGCCAGTCGCAGCATGCTTATGACCGGGCGCCACTGGCACCGGATCAAAGACACCCGGAATTGGGAAGGTCTAACCACCTTCCCGGAACGCCTCGCTCAGGCTGGCTATACCACCCACGCAGTCGGCAAATGGCACAACGGCCAAACTACCCTCGCCCGATCCTTTCAAACCGGAGCCAATCTCTTTATGGGCGGCATGTCCGACCATACGAAAGTCCCGCTGCAAAATCTCAATCGGGATGGAACGCTAACCGAGAAAAAAGTCGGCACTCGCTTCTCCAGTACTCATTTCGCTGACGCCGCCATCGACTTCATCCAAGAGCAGGATTCCGACGCGCCTTACCTGCTCTACGTTGCCTTCACCGCCCCACACGATCCCCGTAATCCACCGCCATCCTATCGGCAGCTTTACTATGAGAACCGACCTCCTCTTCCAGAGAACTTCCTACCTGACCATCCGTTCGACAATGGCCATCTTAATGGGAAAAAACGGGACGAAAGCCTCGCTGCCCACCCGCGTACTCAGTCGGTCGTCAGTGATCAGCTCTGCGAATATTACGGGCTCATCACTCACCTCGATACCCAAGTCGGTCGCATCCTTGACGCCGTCGAGAACTCTCCCGCTGGAGAAAACACAATCGTCATCTACACAGCCGACCACGGCCTCAGCGTAGGCTCCCATGGATTGCTCGGAAAGCAAAACGTCTATGAGCACAGCATGGGGGCTCCCCTCATCCTATCCGGTCCAGGAATCCCCCAAAACCAGTCGACCGACGCCATGACCTACATTCTCGACCTCAATCGGACTATCTTCGAGCTATGCGGCGTGCCCGCACCTAAGGGAATCGACGGCGCCGATCTGACTCCCTTGTTCAAAAACCCGGCGGCTTCCGTGCGGGAGTCCCTATTTCTTCCATTCCAAGACATCATGCGTGCCGTTCGAAACGAGCGATACAAGCTGCATATATATCCAAAAATTAATCACACACTACTCTTCGACCTCCACACGGATCCGGGCGAAATGAACAATCTCGCCGAAGACCCCGCCTATTCCAATCAACGTGCGGAACTGCTCGCCCTCATGAAGAGCTGGCAATCACGTGTAGGAGACCCGTCGCCACTCCAAGTTGACAACCCCGCCCCCAAGGAAGTCGACTTCAGTAAAATCGAGCGATCACTCGATGTCTGGCAACCAGACTGGATACGGGAAAAGTACTTCGACGGCCGGTCCCGCGCCGACCATGGCTCGAAATAGGCACACTCCCTCAATCCCACGCTAGGCTCGTCCGTGTAGTGCCACGTCGTTTGATCAAGCTGTCTCAACCGCTAGCCCCATGGCTCGCCTGTAGGCATCCACTAGATCCTCAATCGGGACCTCCTGAGTATCACGTATACGCACACAGCCTTTGCCGCAATTGAACTTCGGATTGTTCGCGACAACCTGAGCAATAATCGCTTCCGAGCAAAAGTAGATGGATATGCGATGCTTTTGATTGCCCAGACGGGCCCAGTGATTCCCTCGCTCGAAAGTTGGCGTTTTGTAACGCATAGTCCGTTGCGCACAAGGGACCGCTCGCTCAAGTCGCTCTTTTAAGTCAATCAGTCGGTCTCTCCTAATTAGTGGCAGCGAATCGAAATATTCTTGGGGACTCGTCCTCACATCCGGAACTCTATGCCAGACCTTACCACGATCAAGCCCGTCCCACGACAGAACGAAATGGAACGTTCTCAGCTTAATGGCGTCCAATAAAACTCGCTCTAACGAGCAGTATCTCTAGCTTGAGAACAATTCTATGCAACGATTTCATCGATTCCGCTTCGTCCTCTTAATACTAGCCATTCCTATCGCAGCCGTTTCCTTTGGGCAGGAAGCCGCAGAGAGCGATACCGGAGAAACCCCAAGCTCCGAATCGATGGCAGCCTACCTTCTCAAGGATTTGAACGAGCGAGAGCAGAGCGCCTATAAGCGCTACGAGAAAGCGTTGGTCACCGAGGACGTGCATTCGATCGAAACGGAACTTCAGTCGATCGTCGACGGATACGAAGCCCTAATCAGCGCTGCCCCCAACTATGCAGCGGCCTTTATCTCCTACGGGATGATGCTACATCGAATCGGTGAACGCATCCCCAGCAACGCTATGCTTATTCGGGCTGACCAGATTGACCCGTATCACGCGATCGTTAAAAACCAGCTGGGAAACTACCAGGCGGAAGAAGGCAATTACCCGGAGGCAATGGGGTTTTACCAAATGGCCATCGACCTTCGTCCCGACGAGCCTCTCTACCACTACCAATTGGGAAACCTCCTCTTTAGCTACAAGAAGTTCTTTATCGATGATAAGCTCTTCCTTCCGGAGGGGATCGACCTGGAAATTCAGAATCGATTTCGGAAAGCAGCCATGCTCGCGCCCGCGCATCTGCCCTACCGTCTCCGCTACGCCCAAAGTTTTTTCGATATCGCGAGGCCCAATTGGGAAGCCGCTCTCGAGGAGTGGCAGCAGCTTGTCAATTTTGTGGAGTCACCCGAGGAAAAGCAAATGATGCAACTCTACATGGC